>CAITYF010000138.1 GCA_903896545.1 uncultured Myxococcales bacterium
AGTTGTCGGCAGGTTCGCGCTCGCGGTGTCCAACGTCACACCGTCCAGGTGCCCAGAAGCGTCCGCGTGCTGCTGCGTTTTCGGCCCGTACGAGATCGCCAAGGGCGTACCGGTGGCCGGATCTTCAAGCAGGATCCCCAGGACCTGACGGCTGGACGCGGCAAAACTCCGGGGCAGCCGTGTCGCGGACGGTTCGAGGCTGAAGAGGAGCTGGATGTGGTCGGGAAGTTCAAGCGGCAGCCCCCATTGGAGGCCTTATGCGCTAAACGGTCATCAGTTGCAGCCCTCCAGTCCTCCCCAAGTGAACGCAGCCGAGACTTCCAGGTCGTACTGCGTCGGCGGACCCGCGTGGGTGTCGATGGTTACGGACGCTGACAAGTCGATCGATACCGGTTTGTCGTCAAGCGGGTGCTCGAAACCGCTGTGGTCAGTCACCAGGATCGTCGCATTCGCCCAGAGCGGCTTGCCACCGCGATTGCGGGTGGTGTAGCACTCGACAAGTTGGGGCGTGGCAAGGAAAGGATCAAAGTAGCATTCAGCCCAATAATCTGGATCGGCGGTCGCCGGCGTGATCTTCAATATCCCGTGTTCGACCTGTTGTCGGAAACCGTTGAGCGCGACAACCCAGGCCACGCGCTGTTGTCCCGGGACTTTGGCCACGGTCGTCGCGGCGATCAGTTGGCCTTGCTCGCTGCCGAACGGTGAGTTGGAGCAGGGACCGGAATCGCACGCGGTAAGGCAGACCAGGAGGGCGGCGGCGCAGGAAAGTGTGCGCGCGCGTTGCGCGTCTGTGCCCGTTCTCGTCGACATCAAGTAGCCCCGCGGCGCCGGCCGCTCAGATTTGCGGTCTGATCCGAGTTTGAACCATGGTTGATGGCCGTCAAGCTTCGATTCCTCATCCTTCGATTCCTCATCCACTCCGGAAGCGCAAGAATGCGTACGGCCGATAGGCGCTCGGACGTGGTCTCGCTTTGCCATTCGCCGCCCTCATTGAGCTCCTTGGCAGCGCAGGACCGTCCCGAGCTCCGCCAGAAGTCCAGCATGACATGCCCAACGAACTGCGCACAGGCCGCGCTGTGCGCAGAATCGCGTCTGAGCAGCGCCATCCAGAGCATTGAGGACAGCTACTGGAGCGTCGGCGCGGCCGCGGTCGTCGTCATGGCTTTTGCAACCAAATCCCGCCAATCGCCTGGCATTTTGCCTTGTGCCCCGCCAACTCACTCGGCGACTGCGCGACCCACGACAGTTGCACCTGGGGACCGTCGAAGTCGCTTTTGCAGCCGAGGAGCCAGCCAGGCGGGCAACAGCCAGCGTGGAGGGAGTTGTCCTGGCCAAAGTAGTTGCCCTCAAGGCAGTTCTGCGCCTCGTAGCGCAAGTGGTCGGCGTCGGCCGTCTGCAGGAATTCGACGCATGAGTCCATCTGGCCGTGCTTGCGCGTCCAGCAACTCGCGACCGACGTGACCGTGAGCGTCGCGCTTTCCGGGCACTCGGTTGGCGCACCGAGGTCGTCGAGCGGGTTGACGTCAGGGGCGTCTCCTGCAGCGTCCTGCGAAGTTTGCACCGCCGCGGCGCTCGTCGTGTCGTTGCCCGAGCATGCGAGGGTCAGGCCGCAGGCGAGCAGGACGAGGTTCAAGTGCTGTTGCAGCTGCATCGGAGGGACCTCAAGGATTGGATTTGCCGCTGTAGACAAACGGCGCGGCCAGAAGCGCCACCCGCGGATCCCGACCGTGCGCGCGCAGGAGCGCGGCCAAAGAGAGAGGCAGACCGACGGCGTAGAGGGAAAAGACCACGCGCGCAGCGGTCTCCAGCGGCATGAGGTAGGCCAACCAGTCGACCAGGAAGTACCACGCGAGGTACTGCGTGCGGCCCAGTTCGATGCCAAAATAGTGCGAAACGCCGTAGGTCGGGGCGCATAAGGCCTCCAATGGGGTCTGCCGCTTGAACTGCCCGTCCACATCCAGGTCCTCCGCAGCATCGGACCGTCCGAATCGCCGCTTCCCCGCAGTTTTCCCCTGTCCGCGAGTGCCGTCAAGCCCCAAAACCACGCGGTTTTGCCTACTTCAGACAGATCTCGCCACCCGCGGCCAGCTTTTGCCAGTCCACACGCCCGCTCGCGTCCGCGCGTGAGCGCGACTACGCGGCGTCTTCGTCAAAGAACGGCAGATCGACCTCATCGTTCGCCGCCGTCCACCCCAGATCGTCGTCCCAGGGCGGCGCTCGGATCGGCAAGAAGCCCTCAGCCGTGACGGGCAAGTGCAAGTGCGCCAAGATCTTCGTCGCGATCTCACCGCTCGGAATGAGACCAATCACTTCGCGCCTGCCACCACAAACGCACTGCAAGACGTCCAGTTTGAACGTCCGGCGCATCGCTTGCGACCAGCTGAGCCTCGACAGCGCGTGGCCGGGTTGCGTGTCGTCGGGCTTCGCCTCGCGCGCAGCGTGCTCGCAGTCGGGTTCAGCGTTCGCGAGTTCCTTCTTGCGCTTCGGCGGCTTCGGCCGCAGCACGACTTCGCGACGCCACTTCGCATTCGCCGCAAACACGCCGAGGTACCTGAACTGCTTCTTCCGCGGCGCCGGGATCAGCGCCAGCAGGCGCATCACGAACTCCGATGCGTGCATCCGCAAGTGCGTCGTACCATCCCGCCACGGCGTTTTCAGCTTCAGCCGCACGACCTCGTCGTTCTCCAGCAGCTCCACGCGGTGCGTCGCCAGAGCTGGGCGGCACAGATACCGGATCATCTTCTCCAAACCCTTGCGATCCAGCGGCGCGATGTAGGTGTTTGCGTGCAGCGTGAAGTCGTTATGTTGGCTACAGTTCTTGGATCGCGGCTTCACGTCATCCGGCAGCGCGCCGCGCTCGCGAATCGGCGGCACCGAGCGATCGGGATGCAGCACCGACCTATCAAACAGCGACGCTTGAATGACCGCCGCCATCGCCGGGTTCTTGCGGGCAAACTCGTCGGGCGGATGCTGGCCATCGGGTGTCTCCGCCAGCATTTTCCGCCTCTTGAGCAGCTTCATTACGCGCGCCTGGACGTGCGCGAGAACCTCCGGCACATCGTGCGGTTTGAGCGGACCGCAGGGCAGAAACTTCACGCGAGCGGGTGCGTCCTTCCGAGCGCGCGTGCGGTAGAAGACGCCGTCGGCGAGGAGCAAGTGCCAGTGAACGTCGATCTTGAGCGCAGAGTCGAAGCGATGCTCGACCGACAGCCCGCCGACCTTCGCGCGCTTGGCGAGCTGGGGATTCGCGAGCGCGAGGCGGCGAAGGTAGAACTGGCGGGTGCAGTCGACGGCGATTTTGAGGATGGCGTCGCGATGTCACCGGCTCCCCAAATCCGCCTGAATCCGGTGAATTCCGCATCCGCCGCCATCCCCGGTCTCACGCCTCCACTGCAGGCCGCGTCTTCGCGTTGCGCCGCCCGACGTTTCCCGCGCGCCTCTCCTTGGCCTCCCGCA
>CAITYF010000139.1 GCA_903896545.1 uncultured Myxococcales bacterium
AGGTGGCGGTCGTACCGCGGCCAATCCAATTCCGCAACGCCAACCGCGTACCGATGCGCAACGAACGTCTTGAACCGCCGCACGACCTCCCCAAATCCGTAGAGGCGGCCCTCTGTGGCCGCCTGTTGGAGATGCCCCCACAATCTGCAGGCGATGGATGGGCTCCGACGTCGCGCCACAAGTCCCCTGTAGGCCATAGTGGGCGGGTCGACCTCGCGGTACGGGGGCGTTGTGGGCCGCGGTCGGTAGAGGCGCCCCTCTGTGGATCGACGTTCGCGCGCAAGTCAAAATCGCTGCCATCCGCCCACGCACCCTAGCTACTTCACGCCGGGCGTGACCGGAATCGGCTGCAGCGCTTCTGGACGCACCCAGCCTTCGACCATGACGTCGCCATCGACGGCCACGAAGACGTACTGCCAGCCGTCGCGCAGGTCGCCCGCGCGCGCCCAGCCTTGGCGCTTCAGCACGGCAAATGGCTGGCCGAGTTGCTGAATCTGCGTTCCTGCGGGCAGCGTGTGCAACGGCAGCTTCGCCAGCGCAGCGGATTGGAGGGAGAACGGAATGTCGATGGACCCGCCCAGCAGACCGCCCAACAGCGCCAGACCTCCCTCGGACGGCTGACGAACCGGCCGCGCTGGCGTCCAGCCCACCACGTACGGGCCGCCGCCCAGCGCGACTTGGTCCCAGAGCCCCGTCGCCGTCCGCTGCTGGGCGATGCGCACAACGACGAACCCGTACGTCTCCGCGGGGCGCGTCAGCCACGTTGGCCCGTCCGGCGCACTCAAGAGCGCGAGCGTCACGCCGGCGGGAATGTCGACCTCGCGCGCGTCCGGCGGGAAGTCTTCCAGGTCCACCTCGCCGAACCCATGCCCCACGAACGGGTCCGCGTCCGTTCCCGCGTGGCGCGGCGGCGGCACGTTCGCGCACAGGCGGTCACGCGGCAGGTCGCCCTCCACCGGCACGCGCGTGTACTGGTCGCCATAGCGCATACCCTGCGTCCACGGCCGCGCGGGAACAAGCGCGTGGTCAGCGATCCGCACCGACTTGGGGTCGTCCAACGCGCCCGCGAGATGCACCAGATTGCCCGCGCCGACGTACCCAAACGCGCCGACAGGCCCGGGCGTGCACGCCATCACGCCCAGGTCCCGGACGCGCGCGAGGCCTTTCACCTCGATTCCGCCATCAAGTTGTACCCAGACGTAGCCGTTCCGTACGGTCGGTTCGAGCACGTGCAGGGTCTTTCGCGCGCCTGTTTTGGCCAGACGAATGGGCTTCTGACCGTTCGCCAAACTCGAATGCCAAAATTCAGTGCGCGCCGTCGTCAGGAACAGGGGTGGTAAACGCGGCGCGACGCTGTAATTAACCGTGCTCAGGTCGATGTCGGCAAACGGGACGCAGCCGACAAGCGTGCCGAGGACCAACGAGAGGCAGAAACGACGGAGATTCTTGTGCAACGCGCCCTGCCCTTGTGATCGATTCACGCGCGATTTCGCCGCCGCGATCGTGCCGTCACGCGGGCCCGTGTCAACCCCGTGGCGCACCACGGACGTAGCTGCGCAAGGTCGCCATCGGTCCGGCTGCGAGAAGCGCGAGCACGCTGACCGCGCTGGCGTAGATCAAGAGCGCGCGAATCGGCCCGTGCGCGGCCAAAAGAAGCCCGCACAGAAGCCCGGAAAGCGCCGGAAAAAACTGCGTAGTGATGGCGTACGATGCCATCACGCGCCCACGGAACGATTCATCGCTCACGTCCTGCAAGGACGCGGCGAGGAACGCCACCGCCGAACCGGCAAGTACACAGGCACCGATGAAGACCGCGCCCGCCGGGGCGAGCGTTGTAACCTGCGCGAGCGTCGCACAGAGCAGCGCGCTCGCGACAATGCCCGCCAGAATCGCGCGACCGGGATGACGCAGCTGTTTGAGGCTGAGCGCAATGAGCCCACCCGCAATCAACGACGGTGCCGCCATGCCGAGGAAAACGCCGCGCGCGCCGGGTTCGAGGTGAAGCGCGGAATCGAGATAGCGCGGCAGAATCACCTGAATCGGGCCCATGAGCAGGTGGGCAATCGCCGACGCCAAGAGAAGTTGCAGGACGATCGGCGTTCGACGGACGTACGCCCAGCCAGCGCGAATGGAGCCCTTGGTTGACGCAACGTCGGCGCGCGCGGTCATCGGCAGACCGAGCATGCAGAGTTGGCTTGTGACGAGCAGCGCAACCGCAACGAGGAAAACCGTCACCCACGGGAAATGCTGACGCACCTGGCCGACAAGCAGTGGCGCGCCGCCAAAACCGACGGTCGTCAGCACGTTGAACAGGATCGCGGCGCTGCGTAGCCGGTCGGTGGGTGCCAAGTGCGGCAGGTACGCCAAGCGCGCGGGCGCGGCGTAGCTCCAGGAGAGGCCGGCAAACAGCGACGCCAGCATGGCGAACGCCAGCGCTTCGCGTCGCAGCCACGGAATCCACACGGTAAACGCGAGCGTCAGCGCCGCCAGAATCAGCCCCGCATGGCCAGCGCGCGTGACGCGAAGTGGGTTCACGCGGTCACACAGCGCACCGCCATGCCAGCCAAACACGATCGGCAGCCCAAAACAGAGCAAAAGCAGCGCGCCCGACCACGCCGGCGCTTGCAGAACTTCTTGGGTCCACTGCACAAGGCCAAAATTGATCATGTGGCCGCCCAGAAACGCGCACAGGCAGGCAAAAAGATAGCGCAGCAAACGAGGACTCATGGCGCGACCTTGGCCCACGGCGGCGTGATGTGGAGGAGCGTGGGCTGGGTGCCCTCGATATGCCACGCGGGGAACGCGCCGTTGGCTGTGTAGACGGAGCCGTCGGCGGCGATCTCGATGTCGCGCGTGAACGACATGCGGTGCGGCAACGGGATGACGTTCCAGGCGCCGGTGGTCGGGTCGAGGACGTTGAGTGTGTCGGACGCAGTGCCGGTGACCCAGACGCGGTTGCGCGCGCGGTCGACGTTGAGCGAATACGGCGTGTCACTCCCCTTGGGCAGGGTCGGCATATCAAAACGCGTGAACTCGCCGGTCTTGGGCGCATAGCGCAGCACGGCTGACTCCGCAAAAGCGGTGATCCAGAGGTTGCCCAAAGCGTCCGCGCGCAGTCGCCGAGGTCCCAACGCGGGGAAGGCGATCAGCGTCGGTTCCAGCGTGACCGGATCCACCCGCACGAGATCCTGGGCATGCAGGCGCGCCACCCACACGACGCCGTCGGGCGTCAGGTCGATGCCGTACGGCAGCGGCGTACCCGAAGCCCGCGCGTCGATCGGCAACACGGAAAGCGGTAATCCCAGAGACGCCAGCTTGAACATCAGCGGCACGATGCGGACAGTAAACGCTTCCCCCAGACTACGGGTCGGCAAATCGACAAAATGCTGCTCACCGGTCTTGCGGTCGATCATCCCGACCTGATTGGACAGCGCCAGCGTGAACCAGACGCGATCCTGAGCATCGATTCGAATCGTGTGTGGATAGAGACCGTCCTTCAGATGATGCACCGTGAAGGTCTTGGTCTGCGGATCGAACTCCACAATGCGCCGCTGAACGGACGGCGTGAGGAACAGGTGGCCATCCTTGGCGCTCACCGCGAGCGAGTGCAAGGCCAGGTAGCTCTCGTGCTTGGGGAAGCTCGCCAGCCGCGCCGCGAAGAAGCCGCCCAGCGTGTCATTGGGCTCACGCGGCAACTTGTAGACGGTGAAGTGCGCGGTCTTCGGATCGAGCTCGTACAAGCGATCCTGCAAGTTGTCGCCCACGTAAATCAGTCCGTTGTCGTGCACGAGCATGTCGTGCATCTGGCTCATCACGTCGCCCAACGGCCACTGGTCGATCGTTGTTTCCACGAGAGCAGGCTGCCACGCCAGCGCTTCGGCGAGCTTCTCCGGGTGCTTGCGCAGGTCTGCGTATCCCGCCTGCAGCGCTGCTGGGGCAATTTTCTGAATCGACGTGGCCAGCCGCGCGCCGTAGCCGACCATACGCGAAATGACCGTTTGCCACTGCTCCGGCGTGTGCTCCGAGCGCACAAACGACGTCCCTTGCTGGTGGCAGAAACCGCACTGCATGCGGAAATTCTTGTCGTCTTCAGGCGTGCCCACGTGGACCGCCGCCGACCAAACGTTGCCCGGTTTTCCCGCTGCGCGCGCTTCGGCGTCGGTCTCTGGCGGCAGAACGGCCTCGCGGACCGCAGAATCCGCTACCGCGTCCAGAATGACGTCCCGATACCCGGGCTTGCGCAGGCGAATCGCGCTCTCCCCCGTCACCTGCAACACAGCGCGCCCTTGGGCATCCGTAAACGCCGTACGCCACAGGTCTGCTTTTTGCAGCGCGCGCGGCTGTGCATAGCCGTTGTCGCTCGTATCCACCGGGGCTTTGTGCGTCGGCGTCAGCGTCACCATCGTCAGCGGCAACGGTTGGCCATCTGCACCGCGGACGTGCACTTCCACCGCCCACGCCGGTGCGGCCAGGGAGACGAGCAGGAGCGCCAAGACTCGTTTCATCGCGCCCCCTTGAGCAGCGGCTGTGCCTCGAGCAGTGCGTCCAAGGCCTCAAGCGACGTGTACCGCGGCGTGTAGGCAAAATCCCGCTTCAGCCGCGCGTTGGAAAGCACGGGCCTGTACTGCAGAAACATCACTTGCTCCGGGCCATACTGCACCACGCCCAACGGATGCAGGACCGTCAGCAGCCCGCGGAGCAGCCACGCCGGCAGCGGCATGTATGGCTTGTTCAGGCGTTCAGCGATTTGCCGCATGGAAACCGCGCCGTCGCCCGCGAGGTTGAAGTTGCCCGTCGTCTCGTTTGCGAGCCCTTGGAGCAAAATGGCGACGACGTCTTCATCCCACAGAAACACGAACGGACTGTCGTAACCCGCAACGCCCAGCACGCGCGGCTTGGCAAAAAGCGCGGTGATTTGGTTGTCCACGTGCCGGCCAAGAAGCGTACCCGGACGTAGAATCAGCAGCTTCAATTCCGGGTGATCGACGCGGGTTTGCGCAAGAAACTCCTCGATTTGCCGCTTGTGATCGGAATAGGCGAACTCCACGTTGCCGCGAATCGGCGTGTCTTCGTCGATCCACTCCGGATTGTCGGCGTGGTAGCCATACGAAGCACCGCTGGTCAGCACAGTCAGATGACGGACACGATGGGCGACGCACAAACCGACCAGGACTTCCGTCGCGCCGACGTCAATCGCCCGCATCTCGGCGCGCGTCATGCCCGGCGGCGGCGTGACGATGGACGCGAGGTGGATGACTGCGGTGGGCCGGAATGACGTGAACAGCGCCGTCAGCGCTGCGGTATCGCGCAGGTCGAGTTGGGCAAAGCCGGGCATCGCGTCGCGCGGCGGACGAAGATCGACGCCACAGACTTGCACGTCCGCGCGCTGACTCAGAGCGGACATCAGCGCGCTTCCGATGAAGCCCGTCGCGCCGGTCACCAGGACTTTTTGCATGCCAAGGCCTTACGCCAACAGGCCGCGCCCGAACAGCCCCCCGCCGCTCACGTCGCTTACGCCCCCCGGTGCGGCACTTTGCGCTGAGTCCAGAGAGGGGTCAAGTCCGATCCGTGACAGATGATGGCGAACCGTGCTGGCCGCGACGGCACGCTACCGAGTTCCCTTCTGGGTGTGTAGAATGAGGCCCTCACACCGGGGAGAGCGCGCATGACACCCAACCAACGCCCTTCGCACAAGCGGTTCAGCACGGGAATCTGCGCGACACTCGGACTTCTCTTGGCAACGGGCGCGTGTACAACGACTCCCGCGGCGACCACGCCAACGCGTGAAGCGCGCTGTGCCGGGTTTGCGCTAAAGAGCGCCACGGCGAGTGAGGAGACCATCGTCCTGCAGGGCAGCCTCGACACGCTGGGCCCCGACGGCTACCCGGTCTTTCGCATCCCCGCGTTGGTGACGACCGCGAGCGGCGTTCTCCTGGCGTTTTCAGAAGCGCGACAGTCAATGAACGATCCCGGCGCAGGCCAAATCGCGCTTGTGCAAAAACGCAGCTTGGACTGCGGCCGCACGTGGAGCAAAGTGCAGGTTGTCGCGGAAAATGGCGGTGGCGACGCGCACAATCCCACGGCGGTCGTGGCGCCACGTGACGACGGCACCTCTCGCGTTTGGCTCTTCTACAGCCAGCGCCCCAAGAGCGCGGGCGGCGAGTTTGACATCGCGGTCGGCACGGGCAGCGACTCCGACACGATTTGGAGCCGCACAAGCGACGACGACGGGGTCACGTGGACCGCGCCCAAAGAAATCACCGCGGGCGTCAAGGATGCGACGTGGGGCATCGCTGCGATGGGTCCTGGCCGTGCGATTGTGACGCGCTGGGGCACCGCAAGCGCACCGACGGGGCGAATCGTCGTGCCCGGCTGGTACACCAAGGACGGGAAAACCGGCAGCTTCGCGTTCTTCAGCGACGACAACGGCGCGACATGGAAGCGCGGCGCCGTCCCAGAAATGGGCACGGACGAAAGTCAGGTCGTCGAACTGAGCGATGGCAGCCTCGTCCTGGACGCGCGCCAAAGCGGCAACACGGCCACGCGCCGCCTCTTTCACAGCGCCGACGGCGGGCAAACCTGGTCCGCGCCGACGGATGGCCTCGGCATGGTGCCCATCATGTCCAGCATCATTCGCCTGAGCGCCAAGCGCGACGGCGACGCGGGCGATTGGCTCTTACACACCGGCGTCAGCACCAGCGGTCGCAGCGACGCACGGGCGTGGCTCAGCGGCGACGAGGGCAAGACGTGGACGCACGAGACCGTTTTCGCACCGGGCTTCGCGCAGTACAGCGTCGCGACGCGCTTGGACGACGGCAGCATCGGCGTGGTGTACGAGTCCATGGGCGAGGACGGAACCGGCTTGAACGGCTTTAACGTCCATTTTGTGCGGTTTGGGCTTGGCTTCTTGGGCGCGACTGGAAAGTAGTGCTCGGCGGTGCGGGCGACCAGAAATCCCAGCGGATGCCGGCCTCGGTTGGCAGGTGTATCTGAAGCGGTCAAAACCGCGCGGTTTTGGTGCAGACCGTGACTGGCGGACACGGGAAAATTGCGGTGAAGCGGCGTTCCGCATCTGTCGCGCCGCCCTTACTCCGCCTCCAAGTGTTCGGCGGCGGGCACCTTGCCGGTCCGAGGACGCGGAGGAGTTGGATGTGGTGGGCGAATGCAAGCGGTGGACCCCATCGCAGTTCCGTCCATGCGCGGCCGATCACGCTGCCTACCTGCAGGGATTCGCCAGACTGCGGGTGCCCCGGTTTGCGCGAAGTGCGATATTTTCAGAAAATGTGCATGTTGACAGTGATTTGGGGCGAGCCTACGCTCTTGGAACAGCGCGCTTTTGACCTGGCATGGTGTTCGGGCGGCGCGCTGGCGGCGTAACAGCGTCCGAAAAGACGAAAACGCAGGATCAGGCGCCGAAACTTGCCGCAGCACGCGGTGTCGGCAACGGCGAAACTGGAGCAAGCGACGACTACATGCAGAGACATAACGCGGAAAGGACGGCGGTGATCGAGGAAAAGTGGTTGAATTTCAGGGTCCTGCTTGTGGTTCTTGGCTTGCTGTTTGCAACGACCGGCTTTGCCGACGAGAGCTTGGACGTCAGTGCCGAACTGTCCCGTCCCGGCGTACGTGTTCTGGTTGTTGAGTTCTACGCCACGTGGTGCAAACCGTGCATGGAGGCTGTGCCAAAGTGGAAGGCCTTGCACCAGAAATACAGGGACCGAGGGCTTCGCTTCGTGGTCGTCGCCGTGCAGGATGACGGCCGCTGCACTAACCCAGGCTGGAGTCCAGACCGGATGATTTGCGACGAAGATGGGCGAATCTCCAACAGTTTCAAAGTCGGTCAACGCCTGCCTGCGGCGTTCGCGTGGAGTTGGAACGGCAGGCTTCTGGCCCAGCGATCGCATGTGGTCGACGTCGAGAAAGTGGTCGAACGTGAATTAAACGCTGTTCCGCGGGTGGCGTTCAGTCCGCCAGACCCCGGACCAGATGCCGAAACCCTCGCGAAAGTCATCGAACAGACGCGGTCCGAGTTGCGGCGCAATGGAAAACTGGACGTCGTAGCCAACGAAAGCGAACGAAAGTTCTTGGACAGAGCGCGTCGCGCGACGCAATCCGCCGCTTTCGCCGATCATTCGCAGTGCAAGTTAGGGGAAGAGTTGGCAGCGAACAGTTTGATCCGTTTGAGTATTCAAAGGGCGGGGGCGGAGCCAAAGCTGTTGTTGCAACTCCTGTCGTTGGAAACCGGCTGTCTGCAGCAATCCGGGGTCGCTCGCTGGCAGCCCAAGAACATGGATACCTCGGTGACCGAAGCGGTCGGGGATCTCCTTGCTCGGCTAAGGCCTGAGTTGCAAATGCCGGCGCGCGAGCAAGGTACTGCAACGCCGCCACTCTCGCGCTCCGAACCTGCTGCGGATGTGCGGCCGAGCCCAAACGCGCCGGCGCGCGAGGAACCTCATATGCCCCAAACAACCGCGCCCAGTCAGCCAGTCAGGTCGGCATTTTCGGTCGACTCGGACCCAAAATCGGACGCAGAGATCGAACGAATCATGGAGAAGCCGCGGGCAAAGTTTCGCGACATCGGCAACGGATTGGTCCGCCAAGACGACAATGGCTTGCTCTGGCAGAAATCAGATTCGCCGGACGACATCGACTTGGACAATGCCAAGGACTACTGCAAAACGCTTCAGTTGGGTGGCCAGGGCGGATGGCGCTTACCCAGCGCCGAGGAACTATGGCGAACGTATGGTTCAGAAAAGGAATTGGCACCGGAGTTCGAGTTCCAGTCGCGAGGATTCTTGTCGATGGGTGCCGGCTCGACATGGTCCGTTACGCCAAAGGCCGGCGAACGCGCGCAGTCGTGGTGGCTAGCCAAAATACCGGCCATGGTCGTGCTTAAGGCTCAGGACAATGACCGACAGAAATGGGCCCGTGCACGCTGCGTGAAAAGTCCGGAGTGATACGGTCGACCAAGACCATCGGACCTCAGAACATGTGAATTCATAAACTTCGACCCTCTTCTTCTGGACCGCGCGCCACTGTACACGCCGCAAGTGTGGGACGTGCTCGAAGATGCGCGGAGGCGAATCGTTCGCTGGTTGAAAAAGCGCGGCTGGACCGACCGCGAGGCCGTCGCGTACGAGTCCATGGGCGAGGACGGAACCGGCTTGAGCGGCTTTAACGTCCATTTTGTGCGGTTTGGACTCGGCTTCTTGGGCGCGACCGCAGGCAGCTGACGTTCAGCCGTGCGGGCGCCCAGGCGAACCTGCAGAGGCAGCCGCCCAATCGGCGGGATACGTCACGTAGAAAACCCGCGTTCGGCTGGGCGTGCCAAAGATAATGGAACTGCCCTTGGGGATGTAGAACACGTCGCCCGCGCGGCCTTCCAGCGTGCGGCCGTCGATCTGAATGTGCAAAACGCCTTCCAACACCAAGTCCACCTCGTCGTAGTCGAGAGACCACGGAAACGAGTCCTTGCGGTGCCAGCTCATCACGCCTGCGGTCATCGGCGAGCCGTCGCGGGCGGTGATGATGTCGGTGAGGCCAATGTTGCGGTCGGGACCGGCGCCATCGAACCGACCTAGCCGGATCGAGCCGCCGCGCACGAGGACGACGCCAGATGCGTCTTCCACCCGCGCACACGAGCCGGGATCTGGCGCACGGACTTCGGGGAGCGGCGCGTCGGGCGCAGCGTCGAGGTCAATCGCGATGCCGAGTTCACTCGCCAACGTCCACGCGGCGGGCGTGACCAGCGTCTGGCCGCGCGGTGCTTCCAAGCGCGTCTGGCCGAGCGCGTAGGCTTCCTGAACGTGATCCGCGGTGATTGAACGCTTCATCGCAGCCTCCACCGGAGGATGTAGCACGGGCAGCGGCGTTCTGACCAGATGACGTCCTTTGACGCCCCCGCGCCATCACGCTAACGTGTCGCCCATCGCGGGGAGCGATGCGTGAGTTGGCCATGAAAAACGGTGCCCAAACCCTCCTCCACACGCTGGTAAACGGCGGCGTGGACGTCTGTTTTACCAATCCCGGCACGTCGGAGATGCACTTTGTCGCCGCGCTGGACACAGTCCCAGAGATGCGCGCGGTGCTGACCCTGTTTGAAGGCGTCGCGACGGGCGCTGCAGACGGCTACGCGCGCATGGCGGACAAACCCGCGGCGACGCTGCTGCATCTGGGCTGCGGTCTGGGCAACGGTCTGGCGAACCTGCACAACGCGCGCAAAGGCAAAGTGCCCGTGGTGAACATCGTGGGCGACCACGCGACGTACCACGTTCAATACGACGCGCAGCTGCAGTCGGACATCGAGACCTCGGCGCGCAACGTGTCGACCTGGGTGCGGACGACGCAGAAGACTGAGGATCTGGGGCGGGATGCGGCGGAAGCGATCGCGACGTCGATGGGGCCTCCGGGGCAAGTGGCGACGTTGATTCTGCCCGCGGATGTGTCGTGGACCGAAGGTGGTGAGGTCGCGGAACTGCCTGCGTTGACGCCGCCGGATCGCGCGACGGACGACGTGATCCAGACCATCGCAGCGGCCCTCAAAAGTGGCGGGAAAACCGCGATTCTGCTCGGTGGTCGCGCACTGCGGGAACCGTCGCTCCTGGCCGCCGCAAAAATCGCCGCGCAAACAGGTGCGAAGCTGTTCGCAGAGGTGTTCCCGACCCGCATCGAGCGCGGCGCTGGGCTGCCCCACGTCGAGCGCATCGCCTACCTCGCGGAGTTTGCGTCTGTGCAGTTGACCGGCGTCGAGCACCTCATCCTGGTCGACGCCAAAGCGCCGGTGTCGTTCTTCGCGTATCCCGGCAAAAAGAGCTACCTCGTTCCGGACGGCTGCACGGTGCACACACTTGCGAACTTCGCGCAGGATGCACAAGGTGGTTTGGACGCGCTGGTGAAGCAGTTGGGCGCGGAAGCGGCGGTGCCGGCGCTCCAAGGCGCGGAGCGGCCGGATCTGCCAAGCGGCAAGCTCACCGCTGAGAAAGTCTGCAAAGCTGTCGGCCACCTGTTGCCGGAGCGGACCATCATCGTCGACGAAGCGCAGACTTCGGGCGTCATGCTGGCGACGAACACGGCCGGCGCGCCGCGGCACGACCTGCTGGCGCTGACGGGTGGCGCGATTGGTCTGGGGCTGCCGCTGGCGGTGGGCGCGGCGGTGGCTTGTCCGGATCGGCCGGTGCTGGCGTTGGTCGGCGACGGCTCGGCGATGTACACGATTCAGGCGCTCTGGACGATGGCGCGCGAGCGGCTGAACGTCGTGACGGTGGTGTTCAGCAATCGGTCGTACGCGATTCTGAACGTGGAATTGCAGCGCGTCGGCGCGAGCGGCGCGGGCGCAGCGGCCAAGTCGCAGCTGGACATCAGCAATCCGAACATCGATTTTGTCGAAATCAGCCGCGGCATGGGCGTGCCGGCGACGCGCGCGACGACGGCCGAGGAGTTTATCGCCGCGCTCAAGCAAGGGTTCGCGAATCCGGGGCCGTACCTGATTGACGCGGTGGTGCCGAACGCGTTGGGTGGTCTGAAGTTGCTGGCGTTGCCGCACGTGTTGTCGGCGCTGGGTAGCTTGCCGCAGCCGATTGCGGCGGGGCTGAAGAAGAAGATTGCGCCGTAGTCGAGGCGGTGGCGACGTTGCCCAGCGCCAATGGCACATCCCCGTCGTGGCCTTGAGGGGACGCGTTGTCTTGGCAAGTGGCGCTTTTCAGTCAACACTGCCTCAGGCAAGCGACAGGCACGTCGCCATCCACTACGGAACGGAACATGACGAATATTTCCTGTCGGCCGCCGCACACACTTGCGAGCATCCTCTGCGTCGTGCTTTGTAGCTGTGACGGCGGTTGCGAGCCTCACGGTCCTGCCACCACGGCGCCCGCAGCCGCCTTGGGGAACAAACGCGCACCGACCGAACCCATCGTCCGCTTGGAACAGCTGCGCGCCGCCTATGCGCTGCGGCTCGCGTCCCGCGAGTCGCCGCTGGGTGCTCTGGCGTTCAAGGATGCCCCGACCCAGCCGTTTGCCGACGGCGAACTGAACCGGCGCTTTTGGGTGTACCTGGGTGCGAACGGGCTCATTCTCAATGACCGCGAAGTCCTGCCGCCAGGGCCGATCGCGGCCGGCGATATTGCGCTGGCGGTGAAGTCCGCGGTGACCGACTGGCAGAACCGATCCGGCGTCGCGCCCCGCGCGGCCTTGCTTGTGCTGGGCCAGGACGTGGACAGTGAGACGGCCCGCCAAGTCGTCCGCGAGGTCCAAACCGTACAGGACTGGCGACTGACGGCGCTCTTTGCTGCAGCGACGGGCACCGACGAAGCGGTCGAAGTCGCGCTGCCTGGACCCAACGCGCCTTCGCCCGGGCGCTAAGCAGGGCGGACCGCGCGTTCCGGCCAACACGTCACAAGGCGACGGCGGTTCGAGCTACGCGCGTGAACGACAGACCTGCGCGCGACGGGGACGTGCCCGCAGACCATCAGGGCGCAAACTCGAACGCGCCGATGTCACAGGCGTTCCCCTGCGGCCGACTCATCTCGCGCTGGTCGACGCCGCCGACGGAAGCGTCCGCACAGACCGCCGCATCGCCAGCGTCAATCGCCGATGAACCTGCGCCCAAGGCCAGAACCTGCGTTCCGTTCGAGATTGTCTGCAGCGCGAGGCCGGGGAGCGGACCGGTGAATGCCGCGCCACACGAGCCATCGTCGATCCACGCGCCCGTGACCGTTGCAGCGTCGTTGGCAACGCACGACAAGCCGCCGCCGGCACCGAGAACGATCAGCGTGTTGAGCAGGGATACTGTCGTCGTCGTGCCGACTCCGCTCGCCGTTGGCGCGGAATTGCCGCTCAGCGAACACTGGCGCAACTCCATCGTGCCCGCGCCGCTGATCGCGCCGCCGCTGATCGACGCCGAGTTCGACGCCAGCGTGCTGTTGGTCATCGTGAGCGTCCCGTAGCTGCTCAAGGCACCGCCGTTCTCCGCCGAATTTCCCGTGAAGCTCGACGTCGCAATCACGAGGCTGCCGCTCACAGCGCAATCGATCGCGCCGCCCAAGTCCGCCGACTGGTTGTTGTCAAAATGGCAATCCTTCACTTCCGCGCTGCCCTCTATCGCGACGGCACCGCCAACAGTACCGCTGGCGCTCGCCGTCACTGAGTTGCCGGCGAACCCGCATTTGTGCAGCACGAGCGATCCGCCTGCCCAGATGGCACCGCCCTTGTTGACGGCGGCATTGTCCTTGAACTGCACGCCTTCGGCCTTCAACATGCCGCCGGAAAGCGCAACAGCGCCGCCCTTACTGCTGCTACCGTTTTGGATCGTCAGGTTTCGCAGGGTCAGGCTGTTGGTCGCCGCGAAGACGCCGAACTGGCTGTCGCCGTCGATGGTGACTGCGTGTCCAAGCCCGTCAATCGTCGTGATCGCATCGATGCTCGAAAGCGCGCTGGTGAGCGTCACGTTGGCGTCGATGGCAAAGCCGATCACGCTCGCGTCGAGGTTCGAGTCGGCGAGGGTCAATGCTTCCCGGAGGCTGCAGTGCGTGGTGTCGCACGTGCCGTCGTCCACGTCGTCGCTGCTGTTGACCGCGATGGTGCACACTTGGGTACCGGAACACGAACCGGCGTTGCAAACGTCGTCGGTCGTGCACGCATAGCCGTCGTCGCAGGTCGCGGTGTTGGCAACGTTCTGGCACGTGCCCGTCGCATCGCAGATGTCGTTTGTGCACGCGTTGCCGTCGTCGCAGTTCACGCCAATGCACGGATCGGTGCAGTTCGGGAAAGTGTCCGAACCGAGGACGCACGTGTCGCACGCGGTGCCACCAAATCCAAGGCTGCACGCGCACGAGCCGTCAACGGGTACGCAGGCGCCGTGACCGTTGCACGGATCAGGTTTGCCAGCGCAGAGGTCCGGCGTGCAATTTGGATAGTCGACCAGGCCCGCGGCGCAGGTGTCGCACGCGTCGCCAGCGTACGAGCTCGTGCAGGAGCACGCGCCCGACGTGCTGTCGCAGCTGCCGTGGGTGCTGCACGGGTCCGGGTTGCACAGATCCGCCACGCACAGACCGCTGACACACTGATCGCCGTTGGAACAGTCGCCGCAGGAGCCACCGCAGCCGTCGTCGCCGCATTGCAGGCCCGTGCAGTTCGGGAAGCACGCGCAAACGGTGCCGACGTCCGCGCAGCAGTCGCCGGTCGCCGCGCAGTTTTCCTGACACGAGCAGCCGCCGGGCGCGAAGTAGCCACACGAGGCGGCGCAGGAGAAGGCGGGATTCAACGTGCCGCAGTTCCCGTCGAAGCAGCTTTCACCGTCTTGGCAGTCGCCGCAGGTGCCGCCGCAGCCGTCGGGACCGCACGTTTTCCCTGCACAGGCGGGGACGCATTGCGCGGAGCACTGACCACTGGCGCACCAGGGCTTGCTCGGATCCTGGCAGACGCCACAGATGCCACCGCAGCCGTCGTCGCCACAGACTTTGCCGGTGCAGTTGGGCTGACAAACGCCGCAGGTGCCATCTGCCTTGCACACGCCCGACGTGCAGCCGATGACCGGAAGCGCGGCGTTGGCGCAGTCAGGATCGGGTTCGCCGCACGCGCAGTCACACGCTGTTCCATCGCCTTTCGTATTCGGCGCGCAGGTCCATTTGGTGACGACGTCAACCAGTTCACACGTGCCGATCGAGCTGCACGCGTAGCCGTCAGGACAAGCCACGAGGCAGCTTGTCGGGGCCTCGGGCAGATCCGCCGTGTCCGCATCCACGCCATCGGCGTCCGGGGCCACGTCAGCGTCCGTCGCGACGTCCGTGTCGGTGGCCGTGTCCGCTGCGGCGTCAGAACCCGCCACATCGTCACTTCCATCGGCCGTGTCAGGCTGCGCGACGTCGTTCGCGGCATCCGCGGTGTCCGCTGGGCCAACGTCACCTGCGGAACCATCGGTGTCCACGACGCAGCTCATGCCGACGAGGACGGTGCCTGGTCCGCAGTCCGGCGGTGTACCCGTGGGCACGCACGCAGTCCCGCTCAGCACGGT
The DNA here is from genome assembly GCA_903896545.1 of uncultured Myxococcales bacterium. GTDB lineage: Bacteria > Myxococcota_A > UBA9042 > UBA9042 > UBA9042 > CAIYBN01. Next base: position 15,008 of record CAITYF010000139.1, read on the forward strand.
ACCAGTGCCGCACGTTGGGCCGCTGTTGCCGCAGCCAAACATCGTCGCCAGCGCGAGGGCCAGCACGGCGACCCGCGTCATGCGGGTCTCTTGAATCAGTTGGGCAAGCATAGTGGCACCTGCGGATCGTCGGCGGGATCTGGCGTCCCGTTGTTGTGCAGCGGCTTTTGCTGGCAAGTCCAGCCGGACGGACAGTCCTTGGCGCCACCCGGGCATGGCAAGGCGCAGACGGCGCCGTTGGAAGACTCGGCGCAAATCTGCCACGCGGGGCAAGCGGTCGCGGCGCAGGAGTTACCCGCCGCCGGGGCGTTGGGCACGAGCTCGCAGACATACCGCGGACCGAGCGTGGTCGGATCCACGCGCGCAACGCAGGTCTCAAAGTTCGCCTTGCAGTCGGACTGCGCCTTGCACGTTGTGCCGCTGCCTTGGGTCAGGTCGCAGGCGGCGGC
>CAITYF010000140.1 GCA_903896545.1 uncultured Myxococcales bacterium
CCCACATGCCCAGTCGGACTTTACGCCGACATCTGCCACCAGCGCTTCGCACTGTGAAGCATAGTTGTTGCCATCGCATCCGCACACTGGAGAAGCGCCGACACTGGAACAACTCGCGGGCAGGAAGACACAGGCGCCGGTCGTTGAACAGCCGGCTCGCTGGCAAACCATGCCAGTGCCGCAGTCAGCCGACTTCTTGCACGCCAGACCGAAGGACGAGCCATACGGCGTCCAGCCGCATGCGGCAGTCTTGATAGGGGTGTGGGCGCATCCGCTTGGAGCGCCGCAACTGTCTGTCGTGCAAGGGTTGCTGTCGTCGCAGGTCAGAGCGACGCCGGCACAGACGTAGCTCGCAGAGCAATTGTCGCCTCCCGTGCATGGGTCCCCGTCGTCGCAGAGTTGGCCCGCATTGTAGTTCTTGAAGTCGCACTTGCCGTTGGCGCACTGCATGTCGAAGCATTGTGCGTTCCAGCTCGGATCGACCGGACAGTCCGAGAGCGCCAAGCACTCCACGCAGCCATTGCCGTTGGCGGTGGAGAACGTGGTGCCGGTGCACATTCCGGTCTTGCCCAGCGATAAGGAACAGGTGGAGCCGACCGGAGCGGCGGCAATTCCGTAGTTACCGCAGGTACCGTCGGCAAGGCAAACAGCCCAATTGCAGCCAGTTTGGTCGCAGACGTTGCCCAAATTCGTCGGCGCGTGCGTACAACCGCCCTGACCGGAGTCGCAGGCGTCGAGCGTGCATGCGTTGCCGTCGTCGCAGTCCAGTGTCGCGCCCGGATTGCACTTGCCGCCGCCACACACGTCGCCGTTGCTGCACGCGTTGCTATCGTCGCATTTTGAGGTGTTGGCCTTGTGCACGCAACCGACGCTGTCGTCGCACAAGTCGTCGGTACACGGATTGTTATCGCCACACTTCGGGACGACACCCGCGCAGCCGCCGTTCAAGCACGCGTCATTGACCGAGCACTTCTGGCCGTCGTCGCATGGCAAGCCATCCGCGTTGGTGATGACGCAACCGGTTTGCAGGTCGCAGCTGTCCTTGGTGCAGAACACGCCGTCGTCGCAGGTCACGATCGCGCCGGGCGCGCACTGGCCGGCGTTACACGCGTCGCCGCTGGTGCAAGCGTTGCCGTCGTCGCAGCCGCCTTCCTGCGCCACATGCTGGCAGCCGCTGACGGGATCGCAGCTGTCGGTCGTGCAGACGTTGTTGTCGTCGCAGCCAAGCTCGTTGCCGGGCTTGCACGCGCCGTCCGCGCAGATGTCGATCGCGGTGCACGAATTGCCGTCGCTGCAGCCGGTCGTGTTGCTGGCGTGGTTGCAGCCGGTCGTGGAGTCACAGCTGTCGTCGGTGCACGCGTTCTTGTCGTCGCAGTCCACCGTCGCGCCGATGCACAAACCGACGAGGCATTGGTCGCCAGCGGTGCACCCGTCGCCGTCGCTGCAGGCCGCGTCACTAGACTTGTGCGAGCAGCCGTTCGTCAAGTCGCAGCTGTCGACAGTGCACGGATCGCCGTCGTCGCACGTGAGCACGCTGCCGGGCGTGCAATTGCCAGATGCGCACGTGTCGCCATCGGTGCAAACGTTGCCGTCGTCACAGAGCGTACCGTCAGCGGGTTTGGAGGTGCATTTTCCGGCGGTGCAGGTGTCTGTGGTGCACGGGCTTGCATCAGTGCAATCTGTGTCCTGCGTGCAGCCGGTGCCGATGTCGACGGGCGAGACATCGGGCTGCATAGGCACGTCTGCGACGTCGGCGTCTGTGTCTGCATCTGCAGCTACGTCTGCGGCAGATGCGTCGGTTGCGTCGACGACGTCAGGCGTCGCGGCGACGTCAATCGCGTCTTTGCCTAACACTTCTGGGGCAGCGTCGTGGGCGGCGGCATCCACTTGGTCAACCTCCGACGCATCCACAACCGCGATGGCGTCTTCGCCTGAGTTGGCCACTTTCGCACCACACGCTTGCGAGAGCAAGCCGACCACCAACAGTTCGTACATCAAGGACCAGCGCCAGATTCTGGTGCGCAGCACACACGACGACATAGTGCCCTCCGCTGAACCAAAGATTCGTCGCGGCGGGCACTAATCGTGCTGAGCGGCCATGCGAGGAATTTCCGGCAGCATGCTTTGAACAGAGGGATAGCAACAAGTCGAATCTGTCATCAAACCGTCATGGCTCCGCGGGTGTTGGAGCAATGCCTCCAATCGGGGCTCCCTGCTGAACTTCCCGACCACATTGACCGCCTCCGAAGGCTCGGTCCTTCCGAAACGCCGCTTCCCCGCAGTTTTCCCCTGTCCGCCAGCCGCACCAAGACCGAAACAACAGTGGATAAGCACTCCAAGCCCCTCTGCCCGTCGAACTTCCCGCCCACATCCGACCTCCGCCATAGCCAACCCCGCCGAAACGCGCCACCAAGCCGGAGTCTACGCCGCCCGATCGGCGCATGAAGCGCCGAGATCGGGCGTTTTTACTGCAAAACCGCGAGATTGTCCCGCCGCGGCCAGCTATCGCCAGTCCACACCTCGCGCTCGCGCCCACGACTGAGCGCTGCTACGCGGCTTCGTCTTCAAAGAAGGGCAGATCCTCGCACCGGGTCATCGTCGACCCAGTGCTCGTTACCCGCGAGCATCGCCACCGCCAACACCCAGCACGACGCCAGCGTCCGCGTGCCGCTGCGCAATACCGTCAACGCCGCGCGCCGCGACCTCCATGCCGACCTGAGCAAGCTCGCGACCAAGACCAAGCGGTCCAAGCGCTGGGTGGAGAGCTTCTTCCGCGCCGGCAGCAAGAAGCCGAAGACGCCGCCGCCGGCGCAGTAGTTCGCCCGGACGGCCTTGCAGGCTATGGGTGGGGAGTCAACCTCGCGCCAGAAGCACCTTGTGGGGCATGGTTGGAACTCCGACGTCGCGCTACGAGGGCGTTGTACGCCCTGGTTGGCACGCCGACTTCGCGCCGCGAGGCCCTTGTAGGCCAGGGTGGGCGGTTCGACCTCGCGGTACGGGCGTTGTGGGCACGCCTATGCGCTTGACCGATAGACAACCGCCACTATAATAGCCGCAATGCCAAAAAACCGGCATCGGCAGTCAGTATGTTGCCCCTTGAACTCCATTCCCCCGACGACATCGCCCGCTCGCTTGCGGAACGAATCCGTGCGCGTCGGCTCGCTGTTAACCTGACCCAGGCTGGCCTCGCAGCGCGGTCCGGCGTGACGCTCGCCAGCCTGAAGCGCTTCGAGCGTACTGGCGCCGTCTCGCTGGAATCGCTCATCCGCTTGGCGCTGGCGCTCGACGTCGCAGCGGACTTTCTGCCGCTGTTCACGCCGCGTCAGGTCCAGTCGCTGGACGAGTTGATTGCCCAGCCTGTGGCGCGCAAGCGCGGGACGCGCACATGACGACGACCGCGCCCATCCGCCTGCTGCACGTGGAGCTGGAAGGCTACGGCCCGACGCGTCAGGTGGGGCGTCTCGCGTGGCACGAGCGCCGCGCCCTGTTTGAGTTCAACCCTGGGTTCCTCGCGTCGGGCATCGCGCTCTCGCCGTTCCACCTGCGCCTACAACCCAATGTGTTGACAGCGTTCCCGGGTCTCTTTGACGGACTACACGGCGTCTTCAACGACAGCCTGCCCGACGGCTGGGGCCGGCTGCTGCTGGACCGCCACCTCCGCGCGCAGGGGCTCTCGCCGGGCGCGCTGACGCCTTTGGATCGGCTGGCGTACGTCGGGCACCGTGGCATGGGCGCGTTGACGTACCGGCCCGAACACCCTCAACAGATGCCGTCGCGAAGGCACGCGCTGGATCTGGATGATCTCGCCAAGGACGCGCAGCTCGTCCTCGCGGGCGAGACCGTCGACGTACTGGAGCGGCTGATGGAGTTGGGTGGCTCGTCTGCCGGCGCGCGGCCCAAGGTGCTCATTGGGCTCAGTGACGACCGGCGCTCGGTGGTGCACGGCGTTGACACACTGCCGCCCGGCCACGCGCACTGGCTGGTCAAGTTCCGCAACCAGAGCGATCCCGACGACATGGGCGCGCTCGAAGTGGCCTACGCGGCGATGGCGCAGCTGGCGGGTATCGAGCAGAACCCGGTGACGCTCTTGCCGTCCAGGACCGAGCGCGGGCACTTCGCGACGTTGCGCTTTGACCGTGTGGGCGAGCGGCGCGTGCATGTGCACACCGCCTGTGGGATGCTGCACGCCGATCACCGCATGCCATCCATCGGCTACGAGACGCTGCTGAAGGCAACGCGTGCGCTGACGAAGAACCAGGCCGACGTTGACCAGATGTTCCGGCGCATGGTCTTCAACGTGCTGGCGCACAACCGCGACGACCACACGAAGAACCACGCGTTCCTGCTGCGTGAAGATGGCGCCTGGACGGTCGCACCGGCGTACGACCTCACGTTTTCTGACGGGCCCGCGGGCGAGCACGCCCTGGACGTGGCCGGAGAAGGTCGTGCGCCGAGGCTCGCGCACTTGCTGGAAGTGGCAAAGAAAACGGGCGTTGCCGCAAAGACGGCAAACGCGTGCGTGGTGGAAGTGCGCGCGGCGGTGGCGGCGTGGCCGACGATCGCCACGGACACCGGGGTGTCGACGGCGTCCTCGCGACGGGTGACCGAGGCGCTGCAACGGGTTGCGGGCGCGTTGTGATGTGGGTTGTACTCCACCGCGCCGTAGGGCCATCGGGCAGTAGGCGGCGACGGAGCGCCGCCTCTACGAATCACCTCGGAGCCCCGCCGCGGGATTCGCCACCACGTATCGTTGAATCGCCGCCGCGGCGATCTCGTCGCGGACGATCCGGTCGAAATAGCCCCGTTGCCTAAGGCGCCCGTCGCAACGCGGCGAACCCAATTCCGCGATGCCATCGACATAGCGATGCGCCACCAACGCCTTGAACCGGCGGACCGTAGAGGCGGCCCTCGGTGGCCGCCTGTTGGGATGCCCTCGCAATCTGGTCGCGACACGATTCCACTCAATACGAGAAAATCTCGCTCGTCCCGCTCATCAAATGCACCCGCATAATCATCGTCAGGTTCACGACGAACAAATACTCCGGGTCCGTCGGATGCATCCAAATTCCGCGCTCCATCGGCAGCCCGTTATTGCCCCACGCCGCCGGCTTCAGGCACGCGATTCCAAAATAATCGCGCACGTTCTCCGGGCACCACAGCGGCTCTGACGTCCCCTTGGCGGGGTCAAACATCAGCGTCGAACCCGAAAGTCCCGCCTGCCAAATCAGGTTGCGGTGCGCGTCCCAAATCACGTGCGTGCCCGAACTGCCGTTGTTGGCGTCGGTCACGCCGTCTTTGTGCACCATTTTGCGGTCACCCGTGGCGACGTCGATCTCGTAGAGCTCGTCGTTCAGCTCGGTCGAGGTGTAGATCTTCCCGTCTTTGACCAGCATGCCTTTGTACGGTCCAGCCTGCGGTTCCACGCCAGCGCCAATCGATTGGCCTTGGTACAGCACGTTGTCCACGCCGACCTTCGTGCGCGTGACAAAGTCGCACTTCTTGCCATCGGCGCTGATCTTGAGGATGCCGATGCCGTCCGACGTCGGCGTGTTGCCGTTGTGCGCGTAACTCAGGAAGAAGTTGCCCTGGTCGTCCATGCCAAACGCTTTGCGACCAACTTGCACGGAGTAGTACCCGTATTTCTCCGTCCGCCCGTTGCCGCAGTGGCCATACGGGTTGACCTGATTGTCGAAGTTGTAGCCGAGGTGGTTGCTGCGCCACGCGTACTCGCGGTTGCCCGTCGCCGGGTCCATGCGGATGACGTCAACGGTTGGCACCAGGCTGTTGTCGATGCGCACGTAGCCGTAGCTGGCGACGTAGTACTTGCCATCGGGGCCTTTTTGCACCTGGAACGGGTACGACAAGACGGGTCCCGTGCCTTTTTCCTGAATGCCGGTCGTCGGGTCTTCAAAACGTCCGCCGATGATGCGCCGTTCGCGCGTGTCCAGGTTGATGCCCATGATGGCGCCGACGTCGATGGTGATGTCGTTTTCAGGCCACTTCGTTTTCTCATCTTTCCAGGACATCACGGCGATCAGTTCGTTGGTCGCGGTCTCGGCAAAGCCGCTGTGGAACCCGCCGAAATTATGCGTGCGCGCCCGCGGCCCCGTGCCAATCTGCATGCCGAGGCCATCGGCGATGTCCGCCTTACACTCCGGGAAGTCCAAGCCGACAATGTTGACGTGGCAGCGGCAATCGACCGGCAGCTTCGTCGCGTTGTAGATCTGCTGACTCAAAGGGCAGGGGAAGTAGTAGCGCGGGCTTTCCTGCTGGACGTTCTGGATGGAGGACTTGACCGTCACCGTCAGCGGTGTGTCGATCGCGATCCCATTGGCGTCCAGTACCGGGACGTCTTCGGTGCCGCCCGGCGTGTAGGTGAACTGGTTGTCGCTCGGGAAGTCCTCGTACAGCAGCACGTGGAGCTTGTCGACGCCCTTGGCACCGCGGCGGAACGTGCCCAGCATGCCGGTCAGGTATTCCGGCAGCGTTCCGCCCTCCAGAAAATCGCCGGTCAGGTTCCACAGGTGCACGTTGCCGGCAAATTTCGGCAGGACTTTCTTGCGCGCCAGCACGACGCCGGGCTGGCCATTGTCATCGCGTGCCAGGACCACCCACGCGGGCTTGTTGTACGAGTACGCGCGCGTCACCATCACGTGGCGCGGGTTGTCCGTCGTGTACGGCTCGGCAATCACGTAGCTCAGCGGCTGTGCGCCAATTTGGACCGTCACCTTCATCTCGCCGCCACCCGGCGACGGCATCACGACGTTTGTCGCGACGTCCCAGGTCTGACCGGCGTACAGAACTGCATGCAGCGTCTTCTCGCCTTGCTGTGGCACGGTCAGGGTCAGCGTCTGATTGTCCTTCGTTCCGGTCGTGTAGTAGAGCTTGCCCAACAGATCGCCCTGCGCGCCGGCGTTGTCTGCATAAATGGCCAGCCAACCGCCAAAATAGGCCTTCGGGATGACAACGTGCTTGATCAGCAGTTTCTTCGGATCGCTCAGCGTCTGGTCGTCGATTTCCAACTCCGGCTGAAAGGCTTCACTGTCCACGGCGAAGCTTGTGTCCACCGGCTGTCCGGAAAGGTAGGGTACGACGGGGGAATTGGCCGTCCAGCTACCCGTGAGAGCGGCGCCCTCGCGCATGACGGCGTGCAAGATTTGGCCTTTCAGCAGGTTGCTCACGAGCGGTAGCGGCGCGTCGGCATGGTCCCCGACGGTGAATTTGGCTTTGCCAAGGAGCGCGCCAATCTTGCCGGCGTTATCGGCGTAGATCGCCACCCAAGCGCCGGCGGTGAAGCGTTCGGGAATGCGCACCAAGCCCAGCGTCAGCGTGGCCAAGTCCGAAGCCGGCAAGTCCTGATTCTGAACCACCACCGCGGGATCCACCGTGTCGCCGGTCACCTTGAATGTCGCCGTCAGCGGTGCACCGTCGGCGCCCAGGACAGGCTTGCCCTTGTTGTCCAGGAGCTCTGCGAAGAAGCCTTTCTGTCCGACGATCGCCTTTGTCAGCGTGACAACCATGCCGACGTTTAACTTGCCTTGTGGCACCACAGACTCACCGGCCAGCGTCCCGGCGGCGCCAGCAACTTCCTCCGAAATCCGCAGCTTGCCAGCGTTGAGGCCGCTGGTTGGCATCGCGACTTCCGTAATGACGACCTGATTGTAGATTTTGTCGAGGACCTGATCCTGGACGGTCAGCGTCGCCGCGCCCAGGGCGCTCGAAGCGTCTGCTGCAGCATCCGCAGTGCTGTCGGAATTGGCACTATCGGCGACGTCGGGCGCCGCGTCTGCGGTGTCATTGACACTATCACCGAGCGAGTCCTGAGTGCCGGCATCCAAGGTGTCGGCGACATCGGATGCTGCGTCGCCAGTGGCTGAATCGGCAACTCCAGCGTCTGCGACGGCGTCGCCAACATCACCGACTGTGTCCGGAGCGATCGCATCCAAGATGTCGGCGACGTCGGGCGCCGCGTCTGCGGTAGCGTCGCCAACATCAACGAGTGTGTCCGGAGCGATCGCATCCAAGGTGTCGGCGACGTCCGCGGCTGTATCCTCGCCGCCCGTGTCGGACCCGTTCGACGTGTCCGCGGTGACGGCGTCCGTTCCCGGATTCGCGTCCTCGCCACTGGCGTCCGTTCCCGGATTCGCGTCCTCGCCAGTGGTGTCCGGTGCCGGGTCGGTGCCGCCGTTGCTCGCGACGGGGGAGCCGCAAGCGACCGCCAGCGCGGTCCACACGACGAGGAGCGAACGCCCGTGCCACTGCCGTCCCAGATTACGATGCCAAAAAGCCATGAAACGAGTCCTTCGTCCATCGAAGATGGACTATCCTAATTGCCGAGTACGCACCTGAACTGGCGTGGGGACACCCCGGTTGGCAAGCACGAACTTGGTCGCACTGCGCGTTATTGAATTTTCCGTATCGAATGAAACCCGCAGGTCGATACTGGCCGTACCCGACGCAATATGCAATATCGAAATGCGGGAAATGATCGAAAGCAATTTCCGCAGCAATTGACTTGGCAACGCCCGCTGGCCGTCGCAGACTCGCAAATCCGGACTCCCTGAGGCACAACATGCACTTTCCCAACATTCTTCTGCTACTTGGCCTCGCGCTGCCGTTGCCCGCATTGGCCGACGCCGCGCCACCCGTGCGGACGTTTGGTGACCTGACCGTGGACGATCCGCCGCACGCGCGCACCGAAGACCCGCGCGGCCGGATGCTGGGCGACGTCGAAGGCTCCCTGCGCGTGGGCGCGCCGCGTCGCTGGGTGGGACCGCCGGTGCCGCTCGGCGTCCCGCTCGGTTTTGGCTCGCTGGAGTTGTTGCGGCTCTTGCCGGGCGATGGCGGCGTGCTCGCCGTCTACAGGGAGCCGTTCGCGCGTGGTCCGGGCGAGCCAGGCTGTGCGCCGACCCAGATGTGGCAGAACTGCAAGCAAGAGGCGCGCTTTTACCGCACCGATGGCAGCGTCGCGTGGCGTCTCGACTTTGCCGAGCGCTTCCGGCGCACGGACCACCTTGTCGTCTTTGACACGCTGCTCGATGGTCAGACGCTCTACTACAACGAGTCCTGCCAGACGTACGCGAAGGACGCTGGCGGGAAGTGCGCGCAGCTGGTGGCGGTCGACGTCTCCAACGCCGAAACGAAAGAGCGCTGGCGGTCCAAGCCGTTATTGTCCAACGCGCCCATTCTCAAGCGCGGTCCGTGGCTCTTCACGGGCTACGGGTTTACTGCGGAAAAGCACTACATGACGGTGCTGGACGCCGCCACCGGCAAGATCGTGCAGACGCTGCCCGTGCCCAAGTCGCCGGAAGTGCTTACACTTGTTAACGACGTGCTCGAAGTGCTGATTTACGGCAGCGACACGCCGCTGCGTTTTGCCGTCGCCAAGCCAGGCGCAGCCAGCAAACGCGGTGTGCTGCGGCGTTTGTAAGCGGCACGCACCTGCACGATTCGTCTCAGTGCGGTGAAACCACGTCGTGCAGTTTGGCCGGATCGTCGGTGAAGATGCCGTCCGCTCCCAACGCAACAAGCTCGCTCATTTGTTTGGCGTCATTGATGGTCCAAAATTGCACTTTCATCCCCAGCCGGTGGGCGCGCGCGACCAGCAGTTTCGGCGCCATCTGGTTCGTCGGGGCCTGAATCACGCGCGCTGGCGGCACGTAGTGCGCCTCGTCCGCGTCCTCCATCGTTGAAAACGCCAGCATTTCACCGAGTGCCAAACCGGTCGTCAGTCGCGGCTCCAAGGTTCGCACTTGCGCCATCGTGTCGTCATTGAAGCTGATCAGCACCGTGCGATCCAGCGCCCCACTCGCCACGATGGCCTGCACGACCTGCATTTCAATCGGCGGATCGGCCTGCTTGATCTCGATGGACAGACCAATGACTGGATCGATTTGCAAAAACTCGTCGAGCGACGCCACCTGCAGCGCCTTGCCGCGGTAAGGGAACGTGACGCCGCCGTCTGGCGAATACGCGTAGCCAGCGTCGAGAGCACGGAGCTGCGCGAATGTCATGCCCGAAATCGAGCCCTTGCCGTCGGTCGTGCGGTCAACAGTTTCGTCGTGAATACAGACGACGATGCCGTCCGAGGTGCTGTGCGCGTCGCACTCGATGACGTCCGCGCCGACCTGGATGGCGTTTTGGTACGCGACGCGCGTTTCTTCAGGTGCCAGCTTTCCGCCGCCCCGGTGGGCGATGTTCAAAAAACCGGGCTGTAGGTGGACGTTCACCGTCGCTGTCGTCACGTCGCTGGCGGCGTCTAACGCGTCCGCGGCGAACCCGTCCTCCGCCGACGCAGCATCGTTTGGCGAGTCTGCTTGGGGCGTGCCACAGCCCGCAGCCAAGAACAACGACAAACCACTTGACCACAAGAGCGCTGCGATCCGAGGTTTCATGCTCGCCTCCCCACGTCTCAGAACAGGCCCGGCAGCGACGACAGGGCGACTTGCCAGAGCAGGTTCGATCGTGCCGCTTGCCAGAACGCTTTCTGCATCGGTTTCGTCCTCCCAAGTGCCTGACCAGCGCCATCGCCGTGGTCCGAGTGTGCTCCCTGAGGTTCGGGCGTCAAGCGCGCGCCTGCGCTACAGCCCGACTTCGACAAGCACCTCATTGCGGCGCAGGAAGAACGGTATCCAAGGTGGGTTGTACCGCGCGAGCACGGGCGGGGTGCCTGTCGGCTTGATTCCTGCCGCCAGAAGCTCACGCAGAAACGTCGCAGAGTCGTCGGCAAAGTTGGACGCGCTCCACCAGCCGCCGACGCGTTTGGCTGCGACCGTGCGGACCGGAACCTCGCGTAGGGTGACGCGGGCGTCGTCCGGGATCGGCATCGCAGCGAGCGTCGACTGGGCGGGCATCGTGAACGAGACGACCCACGAATGGGCGCCGTTCTGCCGAACGGTATCAGGCGTCGACTTCGGCAGCTGCGCGCGGTCTTGCGTGGCCACGGGCGCGGTCATGGCGATTTTAGTGCGCGACTTGTTGCCGCCGAAGATGTACCCCGCCAAACGACGAAAGCCTTGGTTGCTTGCATCACCCCAGTCGCCTTCAACGGTGGTTTCCGCAACAACGACGGGGGCGTAGCGGCGGATGTCGAAGGTTTCGGTGTGCTGAACGATGGTGAAAACGGGTTCCTCGGTCGCCATGGCTGGAGCTCCTTGTGCAAACGCGCACACGACTACACACTCCGACCGAAGTTCGAGCTCAAACCTGCCCGAACCGCGGCGTGCCACCGGAGGTGCACGCTCGCGGTCCAGTCCGAGAGGGCAACAGGCTTGACCCACAGAGCTTGGTGTTGGACAAAG
>CAITYF010000141.1 GCA_903896545.1 uncultured Myxococcales bacterium
GCGTCGATGTTGATCCCTCCGCAGCCATGCCGCAGCACGTTTGCCGCGACGGTCCCTTCCAAGGGTTTTCTCGCGATCGTGATCACAATCATGGTTTCAGTCTATCCATCGCTGTCATAGTAGACAAACGTAAACGCAGGGACGCTGCGCGCGTGTTTGGATGCTGCGCTTCGCGACGTTGATCAGCCACCCGCCTGAACTTCCAAACGTTTTGCCCACGATGCCTTGACGCGACGCCGGCAACCTTGGATGGTAGAAGCGGTTGATGCTGTGGAGTTCGTCATGTCCGTTCGTTTGCCCTCCTCTGCCCTGACGCGCCGCGACGTGCTGGCGAGCGCGACTGCCGCCGCGTTGCTGGCCGCTTGTGGCGAAAAGGTCGCGGGTACAGACGCCTTGGCCGACGCAGCTACGCCAGAGTCCGACGCGCAACTCGACGCCCCAACAGACACCGCGTCAGACATCGCCGCCGACGCCGCGCAAGACGCATCCGCCGTCGACGCCGCGGCAGATGCAACCGCAGAGGCCGCGGACGTGGCACCGGATGCGACCCCGCCCACGCCGTTGCAAGCGACGATCACGCCGAACGAGAAGTTCTACGTAACCAGCTGTTGCTCAACGCCCCAAATGGACGCCGCGACGTGGTCCATGACTGTGAGCGATCGCGGCAAGTTGCTTGCCACGTGGACGCTGGACTACCTGGAATCGCTCAAGCCGCGCGACAAAGAGCACACGCTGGAGTGCATCGGCGGAGGACCGGCTTACCAGCTGCTTTCCAACGCCATCTGGACGGGACTGCCGCTGCTTGAGATCTTCGCCGCGTCGGGCATCACCGTGCCGAGTGATATCAGCGAGATGAAGATCGTCGGGCTGGACGATTTTGGCACGGGACTGCCAACCGCGGACTTGGCGCTGCCGATCTGGCTGGTGTGGCGCGTCAACGGCCAGCCGCTGCCGCCCGAACACGGGTTTCCGGTGCGGATGCTGGTGCCCAACCGGTACGGCATGAAGAACCCGAAGTGGATGAAAAGCATCGAGTTTGTCGACCAGCCGTTCATCGGATTTTGGGAATCGAAAGGCTGGTCAAAAACCGCGTACTATCGCCCCAACGCCTACATTCGCAGCCACGCGCCGTCGAGCCAGCAAAAGGCCGGGAAACAACTGGCTTTTGGCACCGCCTTTGCCGGCCGTGACGCAGTTGTGAAGGTTGACTGCCGCATCGACGGCGGTACGTGGCAACCTGCCATTTTGGACTACACCGGCGTGCAAGATGTCTGGACTCTTTGGCATTTTGGCTTTGAGCTGACGCCCGGAGTGCACACGTTGCAGGCGCGTTGCACCACGGCCAGCGGCGCGCAAAGTGAAGAAAACCCTGAAGGAACAGACGGTTTGTCTGGTTACAACGGCAGCATGGCGATCTCGTTTGTAGTGGCGTAAGCTCAGGCCGCCCCGACGTTTCGAGTCGGCGCGATAACCTGGAGGTACGCGATGTTTGAATCCGCGGAGCTCGGTCATTCCATCCCGAAGAAGGAATTTGATAAACGCGAAGCAGAGTTGCGCGAGCAGCTTCTGGGGGCGCAGTACGAACTGTTGGCCAAGAAGAAAGGCCCCGTCATTGTCCTCATCGGCGGCGTAGACGGTGCAGGCAAAGGCGAAACGGTGAATCTGCTCAACGAGTGGATGGACCCGCGCCACATCATCACGTACGCGTTTGGCGAGGAAAGCGATGAAGAGCGCGAACGCCCGCGCATGTGGCGATTCTGGCGCGCTTTGCCGCCCAAGGGACGCATCGGCATCCTGTTTGGATCCTGGTACACGCAGCCGATTCTGGAGCGCGTGAACGGCAAGTGCAAGTCCGCAGAATTCGAACGCTACCTGCAGGACATCAACCATTTTGAACGGATGCTGGTTGATGAAGGCGCGATTGTGCTGAAGTTCTGGTTCCACCTCTCCAAAAAGGCCCAGCGCAAGCGGCTGAAGGCGCTGGAGGAAGACCCGAAGACGCGGTGGCGCGTGTCCGGGCTGGACTGGGAGCGCTTCAAGCATTACGACAACTTCCGCGCGGTTTCGGAAGTCGCGCTGCGCGAAACGAGTACCGGTGAAGCGCCGTGGACGATCGTGGAAGGAACCGATCCGAACTACCGCTACTTGACGGTGGGACAGATTCTGCTGGACGCGATGCGAGAGCGGCTGGCGAGCACAGCGCCGCCGGCAACGCGCGTTGCGGTGCTACCCAAGTCCGCGTTGGACGGGCGGAATCTGCTGAACGCGCTGGACTTCAGCAGCAAGCTGAGCAAGAAGACGTACAACCAAAAACTGGAGAAGTACCAAGGGCGGCTCAGCCTGCTGACGCGTGATCCCAAGTTCGCGAACCGGTCGCTCATCGTGGTTTTTGAAGGCGCCGACGCGGCCGGCAAAGGCGGCTCGATCCGCCGGATTACCAGCGCGTTGGACGCGCGGCACTACAACGTCATTCCGATCGCAGCGCCGAATGAAGAGGAACGCGCACAGCCGTACCTGTGGCGTTTTTGGCGACATTTGCCGCGGAAGGGCCGCGTGACGATCTTTGATCGTTCCTGGTACGGGCGCCTTTTGGTCGAGCGCGTCGAAGGATTTTGCTCGGAGTCGGAGTGGATGCGTGCCTATTCGGAGATCAACGACTTCGAGGAAGCTCTGAGCGATGCCAACGCAATTGTTGTGAAATTTTGGGTGACCATTACCCAAGAAGAACAGCTCAAGCGCTTTCACGACCGCGAAAAGACGCCGTTCAAGTCGTTCAAGATTACCGCGGAAGATTGGCGCAACCGCGAGAAGTGGGCCGATTACGAGCGCGCGGTGTGCGACATGGTCGAGCGCACGAGCACGAAGACGGCGCCGTGGGTCGTGGTTCCGGCGAACGACAAGTACGCAGCGCGAATCGCGATTTTGCAGACGCTCTGTGAACGGGTGGCTGAAGAGTTGTAGCACGCCACGGTGCGGGCACACGTTCGCCCGCGCTTCACCGTTGCACCCAGCCGCGGCTCCGCGCAAACTCGTCGCGTGGACGGTGCGCGCTCTTTTGTGCACGCCGCAGCCACAACTCCACCTCCATTTGATGGTTTTGCATGCACATGCCAGAAGGCTTCTCCGCCCCCTCCGACCTGCCCGCCGCACGCCGCCGCATGCTCCTCGTCTTTGACGGCGGCAACGCGCCCGGCTACTCGTCGGCCGCCGTCGCACTCGTCGAAGAAGGCGAAAGGCGCGGCTATGAGATGTGGGCAGCCACCGAGGGTTTCCGCTCGCTGACGTCCGATCGCGTGGCCGAACCGGCGTTTGAACGCCTCATCGTCAGCCGCAAGGACCGGTACGCGCTCCTCGCCCGCGGCATCCCGGCGCGTTCCATGGGGCGGCGCGTCCTGGACGCCGGCTGCGACTTCCGCAGCGAACGATACCGCGGCTTCTTGAACCGCGAACGCCGGTTGGAAGCCGCAGCGACGTTTCGCGAAGAGGGCTTCACCCACGTCGTCTGCGTCGGCGGCGACGGCACGTTCTCCGCCGCCTGCGCGTGGACCGAGGACCTTCCCGACATTCCCATTGGCTTCGTCAACGTCTCGATCGACAACGACATCGCTGGCGACCGCGCGATTGGCTTCATGACGGCCATCGAAGCAGGCGCGACCATTGCGCGCGGACTGCTGGAAGACGCCTACACCCACAAGCGCGTGTACATCCTGGAGATGATGGGCAATCGCAGCGGTCGGCACGCCCTGCACTGCGGTGTGGCGGCGCGCGCCCATGTGATCGTGTTGCCAAGCATGCATTTTGGCGAGGAAGTGCTGGCGGAGATGACGCTCGCGCTGCAGAAGACCGACTACGCGCTCGTCGTCGTCGCGGAAGGGTACGAAGCCGAACGGCGCAAGCGCGAGACTCCGGGGATGTCCGCTGCGACGTTCCTGCTCAAGCAGCTGGAGACCGCGGGGCTGCGCGACGCGCCGGACAAGCGGGTCATCGCCGAGCCGTTTTCACGCTACCTGCGCGGCGTGCGGCCACAGTTTGTGGAAGTGGCGACCGCCTACCTGAAGGCGACGCTGCTGATGGAGGCGTTCGAGCGCGGTCGCAGCCGGGTGATGCCCTACGTGCTGGCGGCGAGCGACGTAGGCGTGCGCGATTTTGCCGACGTCCGGCGCGAAGACGCGGTCGAAGCGGAGTTCATGACGCTGCTGGATCGCCTGGGGATGCCGGCATTTCAGCGGCAGGTCGTGGAGAGCAGCGGGAAGCGCGTCGGATAGCGACGGCTTTCTGGACGTGGAACTGCGCCCGCATGCGGGCAACTGACGCGTCAACTGCCCTTGAACTGCCTCCGCATGCGGGCAAGTGACGGCTCGCTTACCCTTGAACTGCCTCCGCATGTGGGCAAGTGACGCGTCAACAGCCCTCGAACTGCTTCCGCATGTGGGCAGGTGATGGCTCACTTTCCCTTGAACTGCCTCCGCGAGCGGGCAAGTGACGCGTCGTCGTGTATCGGAGCGATGCCGATTCTCCGGCGCGCGGCCGTACACTCAGCCAATTCCTGAGCGTGAAAGCGGCATCGTGGCTATTTCCGTTGACCGGCTACGGCGCGCCAAAGTAGGCTCGAATTGCCAGTTCAGCATGCCGTAGATGCGGCGGACATCTCGTCCACTCGTCCACGCAGACCTGAACGTTTGGAGGCTTCCTGGAATCGCTCAATTCTGCCTTTCGCCCGTCGTTTCACCTGCTGGCGCTGGCCGCGCTTGTCGCTCTGGTCGCCTGCACACCTGGCAAAGAGGCCGCGAAAACAGCGCCTTGGTCGGTTGAAACCCACGCGCTCGCGGCGGCTGATGCCGGAATCGTTGACGCGAACGCGGCTGCGGCGACTCCGGTGGAAGCCACTCAGGTCGACCCGCTGATTGCGTGGCACCAGAACGAAAAAGCGCACCTGACGGGCACGCCCCGCGAGCAGGCGATTTACCGCAGCGAACGAGGACTTTCGAGCGCCAATGACGCCGAGGATTGCGCGGTCTACGTCCGGCAGCGCTGGAATCCGGCGCAACAGGCCAATTGGGCACGTGCAGGCGTTGTCGTAAACCCGGACGTGTGGGTGCCGCCGGTTCCTGAATACCACCACGCGTGGGGCTTTCACCTGGCCCGGGTGCCGTATACGCAAATCAGCGCGCTCGCCGCAGACAGCAACGTCGTCGCGATCCGCAGCACGGAAATTCCGGCCAAGCCGATGAACGACCTCGCGCGCGCCGCGATCAAGGCAGACTTGGTGCAAGCGGGCACCGGCGTCACTGCGCGCACCGGCGCCGGCGTGAAGATCTGCATCGCCGACAGCAGCCTCGACACGACGTTGTCGGACATCCCGACGCCAATCGAAAAGTACGACGTGACAACGGGCACAACCACGGCGACTTGGAGCACGAACGTCACATCCACCGTCAGCAACCACGGCACGCACGTCGTCGGCAGCGCTGTGGGCCTGGGCACTTATTCTGCAGGAAAATACAAAGGCGGCGGTCCTGGCGCGTCGCTTTATTTCTACAAAATTGGTGACAATACCACCAGCAACACAACGGGCGCCGATGAAATTGAGGCGATCCAGCGCGCGGTGACGGTCGGCTGCAAAATTTTCTCCATGAGCTACGGCGGGGTGGGCTCAGAATTCGACGGCTCCGGCACCGTCGAACAGGCCATTGACGCAGCGACGGTCGCGGGCGTCACCTCCTTCATCGCGGCGGGCAACAACGCGAGCCGCGGCTGGCACGGCGCCACGGCGAGCGTCGCTGCAGGTGGAACGGCGACGCTGGACGTGACGTTCACCAACACGGCAGGCGCCAGCGCGTACACGACGCCACTCCTCATCAACATCGCCTGGCGTGACGGCGCTGCGGTGGATACCAATATCACGCCTTCAGTCGCCGGCCTCGTGTCGCCGGAGACGTTCCTGATGACCCCAGCGACACACACGGCACGCAACACGAAGACGAAGCTGACGCAGCTGACGCCCAATGTACCCGCCGGTCAGAGCAAGACGTACACGCTGTCGTTTGCGAATGCGGCCGGCGGCTCGGCGGTCAAGGTGCACGCGTACATGCTGACCAGCGTCAGCACAGTCGCGTTCGCAGCCCCCGATACGGGCACGACGATCGCCTCGCCTGCAGTAGCCGACAGCGCAATTGCGGTCGCGGCCTACGTACAGCGCAAAACGTGGACCAGCTGGACCGGCACCGGTTGGCAGGTCGGTGACACGGTGGGCACCATCGCTGGCTTCAGCAGCCGCGGCATGCGCATCGACGGCACGCAAAAGCCTGATATTGCCGCACCGGGTTGCATGACGATTTCCGTGAAGGACAGCGCCATCGCTGCCGCAACCAGCGACATCATCGACGATGACGGGCTGAACCAAAATGGCTCAGGTCCCGCGCACTACCTCGTTGAAGGCGGGACGTCGATGGCGACGCCCATGGCTGCGGGCGCCGCGACGCTGCTGCTGGAGGCATTTCCAGGGCTGAAACCGGCGTACGTGAAGTCGGCGTTGACGAGCACGGCGTCGCAGAAGACCGCCCCGGACTTGAACGCGGGCTACGGGCTCATCGACATCCGCGCGGCGATCCTCGGCGTACCGCAGGTCTGCGGCGACGGCGCGAAGACCGGCACAGAGGCCTGCGACGACGGCAA
>CAITYF010000142.1 GCA_903896545.1 uncultured Myxococcales bacterium
CGGCGGCGGCTGGTCCAGCAGAGAACTGGGCGGGCGGGCAGCCCGTCGTTCACGCAGGTACGCGAGGACGGGAGCCGCACGTGGACGTGGCATTATCGTCTTTTTGGCCGACTTTTGCGGCCGGATTTGGTCAGGGTTTAGAATTTTTGCGCGCAAGCCCGCCGACGCTTCACCGAGCGTTCGCTGCACGGCGCGAACATTGGCCAAAAATCCGAGCAAGGTCACGCGGTGTGAGGATGGGCGGGTAACGACGTCTGGCAGCCCATCGCCGCTCCAAACGTGCCTCCGGTCGCTCTTTGTCGGCGCACACCCCCGCCGCTGTATCGGCTTGTTGAGCATCCCGACCACCTGACGCTCCTCGCACCCTCGGACCGACCCGTCGCGCGGAACGGCAGACTGGACGACCGACGGGCGGCACGGCAGCACTCAGGCTCCGCAGCCACGAAGTGTCCGCGCGTCACAGGGCTACGTCAAGCCACGCCGTCGCCTAGGGCATCGAATAGTCGAGGCGGACGCAGCGTCCCCACCAGGAGGCGACCGCGCCCCGCCGCTGCGGATTTGGGCGAAATCGTCCGCTGGTTCACGCCGCAATCGGACCGGAGTCAAACACAACCTCTTGCGTACGCGCCGCATGCTTGACCGTGGTGCCCGAACGCAGCGCCGCCAGACTATTCACGCGCTGACGCAGGTCCGTCGTATTCCAACGCACTTGCTTGGCGTTCCCATGAACGTCGGGCTCAATGCCCAGATCCGCCCAAGCATTGCCGACTTCCGTGCGCACATCCGCCAGCGTCCAGCCCAAGCCGAGCTCCGCAATTTGCGCATGAACACGCGCCGCAACGGCGTCTGCGTCCAGGTCCCCGCCAATTTGCTTGAGCGCGTCGTCCGCCCGCGCAAACGCCAGCCGACGAATATCGCGCAGCACGCCTTGGGAAGCGCTCTCGGCGACGACCTGCCGCGTGACGGCGGCGAGCACCAGCGTGCCAGGCGCGAGCACGCAAAAGAGCAGGCCCAGACTGACGTCCAGACCGCGAATCGGCAGGCTGCCGCGCCCGCCAAGTAGCGCCACGGCCATCACGGCCACCGTCGCGAGCGGGCCACCCGCGAGACGCGCCGCGCCATCGACGTGGTCGACCGTCAGCCCCGGCACGTTGACGGGCAGCCGCGTGAGCACGCCGGCGGCGTCATCGTCCGCCTGCAGGTATTCCAGTTCCACCGTCGCGCGCTGCACGGGCTCGCCATCGAGCACATCGGGCTCAAAGGTAAAATCCAGGTCACCGGCTTCGCTGACCAGAATATCGCCACCCAGCCGCCCCACGAGCCGCGAACCGGCGGAGATCGCCGACGACAGGTCCAGCCCGTGGTCCAGCGAAATCTCCAGCGCGGCCACGCGACCGTTTTGCGCGCGCGCTCGCGCCAGAATCTGCGCAGACATGCGGTCGTCCGCCGGACGGTTGCGCAACGTGCGCCGCATTGCCCGCACCAGCCGCATCGCCAGATCGTTGGTCGGCACCCACCGCTCCCAGCTTGGCCGCTTCTTGGCCTGACGCAGCCAGACACTCGGCGCCATGTCGCGGACCGGCTCGCCGAGCTTGCGCGCCGCGTTCCACAGCCCGCGCAACCAGATGCCGATGATGACCAAGCCGCCGATGAGCGCGGACGCCAGGATGGCCACGAGGATGATGGCAATGAAGACCAGAAACCCTTCGCCGTCGATGCTGCCGAGCCCGTCGAGACCGTCTGCCCAGCTGCTGCCGCTCGACGACTCGGCGCGTGGTTCGTCATCGTCGTCGTCCGTGTTGGCGCGCGCCTTCTTGCCCTTTTGCTTTCCCGCTTTGGCCTTCCGTTTTGCGCGCCAGCCGGGTTTGGCCATCCGCGGAAAGCGCCGCAACGTCAGCAGCCGCACCAGCCACGCGCCCAGTTGGCTCAGAACGAACACGCTCAACATCGCGCCGATGCCTTCGAGCGCCGCGTAGATCTGATGCTCGATGTCCGGCGCGCGCACGACCATCGTCAGCGATGCAACGCCGATCAGCACGCCGACAATCACCCACCACGTCGCGCCGAGGTTCGCCGTAATCGCGAGCAGCATCATCAGCAGCCGCTGCGGCAGTTCCTGCCACGACCCGCGCACCGCGCCTTTGACGGACTCCCGGCGAAAATCGTGCAGCAGCGCGCCGGATTGCGTCACGCGCAGGCGATTGGGCATGCGCTGTCGCCAATCATCCAGCATCGCCGCGACCACCGCCACGGGCACGTCGAGCTGACCTGCCAGCACTTCCGCCTGAATGCCCTCGATGCGTTCACCTTGCTGTTGCGCCAGCAGCAGCGGCACCGCGCGCCGCTCCGCCTTGCGCATGGCCGCATCAAACCGCGCCGCCGGCGTGCCGTCTTCGGGCGGCTGATCCGGCAGCATCGGCATCCACCGCCTGCCTTGCCCCGGCACCGCGCGCAGGAGGTTCGCCGTCCGCCACCCCGCCCATCGCGCCAACAGCGGCGCCATCACGAGGGTACCGAGCAAAATCGGCAGCAGGGCGCGTTCGTGCATGGCTCGCTCCTGAAACGTCGAACGCAGTGGTTTCTGCTGCGGGGGCTGGTCTGGAAGGTCCGGTCACGGACTGGCCGCGTGCAATTCCTGCAGGGCCGGCTTGGTTGGTTGCGCCGCTTACTTGGAGTCTTCCTGCGTCGCGGCGAGGCGTCAAGCGTTGGGTTCGAGCGTTCGGTTCGGGCCCTTTTGCCGCGGATGAAGACACGCGTCGAACGATGGCTGCCGACACGCAAGATCATGCCCTCGCGCCCCAAAGCGGCTGCGCCGGTTGACCCGCTGGGAGCGCCGTTTGCCGCCCGCGGAACACGGAGTTGCTGGCGACGGCGCGGCGCAGTTCTCGAAGCTTGAGCTGGTGAGCGCGTAGGAACTGGCCTGCAGGTGGAAGGCGGCGACACCGGCGCTTAGTCACCGAGTCCACCGACTCGGCGAAAAGACCGAAGTTGCGGTCAGGCCCTCGACGTCTTGCTACAGGGCCCGTTGAACTCGCCGATTTCTTGTGTTGCAATGTGCACGCTCGAAGGCAGTGAGCTTCGCCATCGAAATTGCCGGCAAAGGTCGCGCGATTCTGGCGGAGCAAGTGGTCCGCCCACTGGTGAAGTTGGAGGGTGCATGCTCGGACGCGTGGTCTCGTCGTTGATTCTGGCCCTTGTCGTCGTGACGCTGGCGGCCGTAGAACCTGTCTACGCAGCGGGTCCGGCTGTTCCAAAGCTAGCGATTCTGGAATTGAAAGTCGCGGGTAAGGCGATCGGAATTGATGACGCGGTCGGGTTGAGTGATCTGTTTCGCGCACGCGCCACCCGGGTCCTCGGCGCGCGGGTCAGCGTGATCTCGAAGGAAAAAGTATTTGAGATCCTGCAAGCCGCAGGTCGCGAGGCTGCCAAGTGCACAGGGGCGTGCGAGATCGAGACCGCTCGCGAAATCGGCGCGGAATTTGTCGGCACTGGCAACATCTCCGTCATCGCCAAGAAACTCGTCGTTGTGGTCGAGATCAAGCGGACCCGCGACGGCGTGGGCGTCGCCGCGATCGACGTGGAAGTCGAGGACCTCGACAAGATGCGCGAGAAAGTCGGCGCGGCGGTCGAGGAAGTCCTGGTGGGCCTTCTGGCGCGGCTGGATGCGCAGAAGTCCGCGGAACCGGAACCCTTGGCAGCACCAACGGCGCCGGCGAAGGCGAGCTGTCCTCCGGGCCAGGAAATCAGCGGTGACACTGACGGGCACTGCTGCTGGCCAGGTCAAGCCTGGTCGGGCGAGCGCAGCGCGTGCGTGGGGGCTCCGTCCGCATGCCCCGAGTTGTTCAAGGTCGACGCGGACGCCGAGACCTGCGTCGAGCAGAAGTGCCCGACCGGCATGAGTCGGATGAATGAGCACTGCTGCTGGGTCGGCCAGGCTTGGTCGCGGGCGCAGGGCAAGTGCATCGGCAAGCCGTCGCGCTGCCCGGACGGAACGAGCGTCGCCGGTTCGGAGTGCAAGCAGAACGTCGCGACGCCCAAGCCGGTTGCGCCGCCCCCCGCGGTTGTGCGGACCGCCCCGCCGCCGCCCAAGCCGGTCAAGGTCGAGCCGCCGCCGGAAGAGACCGAGGTGCAACCGTTCGAGCCGCCGCTGGAGGAGACCGAGCCGGGGATGGAGGCGAAGGGCGAGGATCCGGGCTGGGGTGGGATGGTTTGGCGGCTGGGTCCAGCTGTCGGCTTCTTGCCGAGACAAACTTACTATTGCACGGGTTGCGCCGAGGTAGGCGGCGGCGCGTACCTGCGGGCCGGCTACAACTTCGGCGGGTACGTGTCCATCTCTGGCGACGGTGACATGGGAACCAGCGGCGGGTTCGTCGGCGTGAGCGCGACCGCCCATTTGCTGCAGATTTTCGGCGATTTTCCGCATTGGAACCTGGGTTTGGGTGCCGGTTTGGGCTCGGCGCTCCCGAATCCCGGCGATCTCGTAGGCCCATACTTCCGTCTGGACTCCGTCTACCGCTTCACCGACTCGCGTTGGACCGTCGGCGGCGAGCTCCTCTTCCACCTGATCGGTGACGGCGGCCCCATCTTTGCCCTCGTCTTCGGCTTCCGCTGACCCGCCGCCTCCCGTGGTTCCTCGGCGGGCGGCTTGCCGGTC
>CAITYF010000143.1 GCA_903896545.1 uncultured Myxococcales bacterium
GGCTGCAGGACCGTCGCGGCTTGGCGCTGGACCCGGACCTTGCGCTGGTGCGCGGACGCACGTGGCCGCGGCCGGAGCAGGCGAACTTTGGCATCTTCCTCGACTCTGCGCCCGACCGTTGGGGCCGCACGCTGCTACAGCGCCGCGAGAACTGGCAGGCACGACAGGAAGCGCGCAAGCCACGTGTGCTGCGTGAATGGGACTTCCTGCTCGGCGTGGAAGACGTCACCCGCTTGGGCGCACTGCGGTTCCGACGCACACCCGATGCCGCGTTTCTTGCCCACAGCGACGCGCTGGCCGTGCCACCGGTGGCCCACCTGCGCGAACTCGCGGCGATTGCGGCGGCGATCGATGACGAACGCGACGTTGGCCAGGAAGAGGAAGGCCGCTGGCTGCGGCAGCTCGTGGCGCCCGGTTCGTCGCTCGGCGGTGCGCGCCCCAAGGCGGTTGTGCGCGACGAGGCGGGTCACTTGTGTCTGGCCAAGTTCCCGGCGCGGCTGGATCGGTGCGACATCGGCGCGTGGGAGTACGTGCTCAACCAGCTGGCGCGGACCGCCGGAATCGCCGTACCCGAGGCGCGTCTGCTGGACCTGGGCGAGTCGGGGTCAACGCTGCTGATGCGGCGCTTTGACCGCACGCCGTCAGGTGCGCGGATCCCGTTTGCGTCGGCGATGACGCTGCTGGGCCGACGCGATGGTGAGCCGGGGGCGAGCTACTTGGAACTGGCGGAGCTCCTGATGCGTCAAGGGGCGCGCCCTGCTCTGGACACCCGCGAGCTGTTTGCCCGCGTGCTGTTCAACGTCGCGGTCAGCAACACCGATGACCACCTGCGCAACCACGGCTTCTTCCTGACGCCGACTGGCTGGACGTTGGCGCCGGCGTTTGACCTAAATCCGAATCCGCAGCGCGGTCCGCACGCGCTGCTGTTGGACGAGGTGCACGACGAGGGCGATCTGGAGACCGTGATGGCGAGCTACCGGTCGTTCGGGTTGAGCAAACAGGATGCGGACCAGGCCCACGAGCGCGTCGTGAGCGCGGTGCGCGGCTGGCAGCGCGTGGCGGCGGACGCGGGTATTGGCAAGCGGGAGATGGAGCGGATGGCGCCGGCGTTTGCTGTGCCAGGGTAGCGGCGACTGGGGGGATTCCGCGCCCCTGAGCGGCAAAGTCCGCTGTTCTTATGGGTATAAGACGATCGGAGCCGCAACAACCGCGCCTCCGCCTCGTGCGCGGGCGGTTCCGTGCGCGTGGCCCAGCCTTCAGACCGGCCTGCGTGCCGGAAGGAATCGTCATGTCCCATTCAATCGGCGTTCTCGGTGAGCACAACACCGTCTCGTGCGCGTCCTGCCACCACGGCTGGGACGTCAACTATCTCGTGCGTGACCTCGGCCGCTTCCGCCTGCGCGGCGAAGGCTTCGCGTTCGTCTGGTTTGACGATGACGCCATCATGGTCAACTGGTGCCCGGAGTGTGAGCGGCCGGAGGCGGCGGGTGTCCAGCCGTTGCTGCTGGCGGCGTGAAGGAGGACAACGACCACGATGTCAACCGGCCCGTTTGGGGCTTGGCGTCGTCGGTCGTTCTTATTATGCGTAATACACTACCGGAACGGGTCTCGCACATACGCCTGAGTGTGTGGCGGGTCGTTCACGACCTCGGGCTTCACCGCCGACTGCGCGTCGAGGACTTCACGTACGATTGGTGCGACGACGAAACCATGGTGGTCGTCCGGTGCCGGCATTGCGAGGTGTCTGCGTACGCCAACCTACGCTTTCAACCCGCTTCGTGAGGGAAGACGTCCAAGAACACTTTCGTCGCCCGGATTACCGGCCCAAGCACGTTGGACCACTCACGCGCGTCGAGGTCTGCGAGCCGAACGAATTCTTTGTTGGAGGCCTTGGAATACCCGTCCACCGCATCCCGCACTGTCGCCAAATCGGCGCGCTCAAACGCCCGCAGGACATCCGAAAAGCCGTCGCCATATTCAAGCGCGCCAACCATCCGATGAATCTTTCCGTCGTTCCCGAATTCCGAAATCGGGGACGAGAGACCGAAATGTCGTTGATGGTCGGCTGCCAGCGACTGGCTTGCCGTCAAGGCCTCGTACACACCGGTGAGCGCCTCTTGATTGAACGATTTCCGCAGGAGTAGCGCTCGGTGACTGACCTGGCTCAGAAGCGACCACGCATCTTTGTCGCCACTGACGCGGTGCTTCAGCTCAAACGCCCAAATCTGACCATGCCGGTCGAGGAACATGTAGTCGATCGAAGGGAGGTTCCACCGGACCTGCGGGTCGTTCGTGGTCCAGTCGGACATGACCTCTTCGCCGCACAGGAAGAACTGCTCACCGTTCAGCTTCAGGCCATGCTCTACCCAGCGCTGTTTCAGGAGAGGTTGAAGATCCCATTCGTTCATTTGCTCACCTCACGTCAGGCTACCATGTTCTCCGGCCACCAACCGCACCACGCCGCAAACCGCTGCAACGCCTCGGCATCGACGCCCAGTTCATGCCAAGCCGTCGCATCCATCCCGGCGGTGGAGCCGAATTGCCGCCAAGCTTGCACCCGCCAGAACAACGGCGCAAGGCCACCGGCCCAGCGTAAGTCCACCGGGGTCGTGTCGACGCCGAACCCGAATCCGCTGTCCGGATGCGCCGCCAGCCACGCCCGCATGCGCGCTTTTCCGACGGCGGTGTGGTAGTCGTATGCACAGACCGGCGGCAGAAGGAGCGTCGAGCCATCCACGAAACGCCGCGGTACCGACGGGAGGGAGTCTGGCCGACCGACGTCACACGCAGGTAGGCGGCTGCACAGGAGTAGCAAGAGCACGATGTCCTCGTTCTCGAACCGCCCCGACTCGTACCGCGTCCGAAACACGGCCAGTTGCTGCGCCGTCAGTCGACCGTCCGAGGACAGCTCGTCCAGCACCTGGTCGCGAAGTTCTGCCAGTGCGGCGTCGTCATCGGCAGCGTCACGCATCTCGGCCGACCAGCGAGCCGCGCGTGTTCCGGTTGGCATCGTCCCTTCCTCGTGCGCTTGGAACACGTCCCACCACGCGGGCATCTGCCAGACCTTCGTCGCGTGGCAGAACCACGCGATCGCCGTCGGCAACCTCGCTTGCGAGCCGTGCAGGTACACCGCAAGCTCAAGATTCGCCGTCTCCTCGGACCAGATCTTCCTCAGGTATTCGAGCGGTGCGTCGCGTCCGTCACAGTGCACCATCCACGCCGCCCAGTGGCGGGCTTCTTGGACATTGCCGCGCCGCAGTTCCTTGTGGAACGCGCTGCGGACGAGCCAACGATTGCGCCGGCCGCGATCGAGCACGAGGTCGCTGGCCAGTTCGACGTGTTCGCAGGTGTCGTTGCAACAGCTGCAGGTCCTGCGGGCGGTGTCTACGTCGACCCAGGCAGTGGATTCTCGGGTGGCTTGGACGCGCATGAGTTCCTCGGCCAGCAGGTGTCCGCTTCATAGCGGCCCATTGCGACAGGTCGTGTCGCTTCCGGACCGATTCGGCCTTGGTCGTGGCATTTGGTCTGACGAGGCAACTCGCTTGCAGGGCGAGCCTGCCAGCCCCCGCCGTTTCCACAACCATCTACTACTTCGCGCCTCTACACTTCGGCCCGCATGAGAGGCGTTCCGAACCGGTCTCGCTCCGCCATTCACCGGCTGCATCGAGCCTTCGCGCAGCGTGGTACCATCAAGCGCCACGCAGAACCCCAGCATGACCGGTCCAGCATGGCCGTCAAGACGCCTGCCGACAGACGACAGGCCGAGCAGCGCCAGAATCGCCTGATTTTCGGGTGTTCATGCGCACGACGCCACCCGCGACTGGCCGCTAGCAGGAGTCCATGACTCGGTCTAATGCGCGACCAGGGTGCTTCATGTCGCTTTCGGACAAGTCCCCGTTGGCCCCATCGTGGTCGACTGGTGTCCGGCGTGCCAAGCGACGGCGGTCAAATGTGTTAGCTCAGGCGCTTACGCCTCCATGGAAGAAAACGGATCGGGGCTCGCAACGTCCGGCGCGAGTCACGGGCGGCGAACTACGACGCTTTTAGTCTGCGGCGGGACCGCTCCAGTGGCCGATCGCCGCGTCGCGCAGATCAGGCAGGATTCGGAGGAGCCAGGACCGCTTGTTTTCGTCACCATGACCGAGCCACAGGGGCACATCCGCCTTCTTCAAGGTGGCGCTGTCGGCATGTGCACGGCGATCTGCAAATGGCCGCAAGTTTTCACCTTCCTCGCCGATGCCACCGGCCGTAGCATACGCTTTCATGAGGTTCTGCCATCCAACGCGGTACCCATCCTGTTCTACGTTCGCGTGTGCATTCGCATACTCAGCCGGCATTTCTGGCCAGCTACGTCGAACTTCGCCGCGAAAAGCACGTAGCCACTGTCGGACCAACGGGTCGCGACGGCCGGCTCCGAAGCAACTGCGGTACGTGTAGCCCTCGCATAGCGACTCCTCGAGGGGCGACGTGTTTTCACTGTCTGTGGCGTACAGTGACACCCCCTGTGTTGCTTCCTGCTCGCAGACTGCGTCTTCGACCAGATAGTGGCAGAACTCGTGGTGGAAGTCGGCGTACACGAAACACGCGGCAATGTGGGCCTCGAAGTCGCGGCAGGCCGGGTTAGCCGCCAACACGGCTTGAGTGCGACGGTAAACGGAATCCGCGTGCAGCTTGATGCCCCAAATACGGCCTCCGGAGTGGAACGGATAGTAACATGCACAGACGCCGTCCTCGGCGCCGGCCGCTCCGATGATTGGATCGGCGTCTGGCGGCGGCGCCTGCATGAGCCGTAACCCGATCTGGTCGTCGCGCCATCGAATGTACCTGTAGCCATCGGCCGTATGGTCATCCCCGAGTTCCGCCGGCGCGTACAATTCCCGGCGATCTGTCTTCTTCAGCACGACTGTGGCCACCGCCAACCAAGTTTCAATGAAGGAGCGCCATGACCCGCCGCGCCGGAGGCGCGTGCGCAACTCGGGCATGGAATCGCTCAGTGCGCTCAGGGCCGCGTCGAGTTCCAGCTTCGACGCCTTGATGGGCTTACGCTTGTCCCTCCCGCCAACAGAAGGCTCGCCATCGTCGCTTTGATCGAGTCCTCTCCCGCGCGCCCCAAAGTCCACACGGACCGGCAGGTCGGCGAAGAAAGCTAGGTGGTCGAGTCCGGTGTTCAGGAGGATGCAATGAATCATTCCGCTTCTGGACGTCGGCCGGGCGACGAAAGCCGGATTCACCAAGCGGCGCCATAATGCCTCGATAACAGATTCTAACAGCTGCTCGTCGAGGTCTTGTAGGAGCGCCCGGAACTGTCCTTGCCACGTGCCGAGGTCGAGAGGTGGCTGCAAGAGCAGGAAGTAACGTTCGAACAGAGCCGTCCGCGCCTCCATGTAGGTTCGCTTGTGGTCGGTAGCGAGTCCCAAGCGTGCCTCGAGATCAAGTCTCTTCGTTCCTGTGTCGGCTTTGAGGAGTCCTTCGGCGCCGTTCAAGACGTCGAGTCCGGCGTCAATCGCTTCGGCGGGGTGACCGAAGGCTGGAGTCGCGTAAGAATAGCTCAGCGCAAGCGCGATCTGAACGGACCGCTGGCTGAACCACGCTTGGTCTTGCCAGTGCATCCGCGGCATGCCTGACCATCCGTCCCAGCCGTCCGGGTGCAGCAGATCCGAGGAGTGTTCGGCGGCCCAGCCGAACAGCGCTTGCAGTGCCCCGATGCCACCGAAACTCGAGGGTTGGTGTCTCCACCGGATCTCCTCCCGGAACTTCTGCGGTCGACGCGTTTGGGCTGCCACTGACACGCCAAGGTCGCAGCACAGCTTCTTCCAGTGGAGGTGGTCGAGATCAGGGTTCGCGACCAACTGCTCGAGCGCGTTGTCGAGGATGGCTTCCGTCGTACGAAGTTTGTGCGTCATGGTATGCCCCGGGGCGTTTCGGTGGAGGAGGTCGCAGCGTGCGCCACCAGCCTGGTCGAGTCAACTCCGCACAGCCGGTTACCCTTGGTCCGCCGACGTCCAACGCGTGGCGTCAGTTCCGCGGACACACCTTGCGTTGCACTCGCCTCTCGAGTCAGCTCGGACGGTACACGCGTTCGCCCTTTACCTCGAGTCGGTTCGCAAGCGTCGGACCTCACCAAAGCGACACCGTTTGTCGCACCACCGCCGTACCTTCGCACTCGGAGGACATGACACCGAAGGAACGAGCCCAGTTGATCCGGGATGCTGGAATGCGCGAGCGGCCGGCCGTGGGGCGCGCCCCCATGCGCCAGTGCGCGATTTGGACCACCCGGCTCGTGCTCGCCGGCGTGCGGCACAGTCGGCACGGTGCGGCGCTGCTGGAGGATCTCGACTGCGACACGAGGCGGCTGATCGGCTTTCCGGCGCGCGGCAAGCTGGCGAAGGTCACCGTTGCGGCCCTTGAAGCGCGTCTCGCCCAGCTGGAGGCCGAAGCCCAGACGCGGACTGGCACGCTGTTCACGAACGTGACGATGCTCGGCGACGCGCTGGGGCTGTCGACGGTCGGGTCGAAGTCGAACACCGCCCACTGCTCCCCGTGCGTGTCGGTCGTCATCGCGAGCGGATGCGCCAGCAGGTCCGTGCCGCCCGAGCCCGAGCCGAGCAGCCACACGCCGAAGGCATCAAGATCACAGCGATCGGCCACGGCCAGGCCGCGGGACAAGCTCGACGCCGACGGCCATGCCGAGCGCCCCGCCAGCGCGGCGAGCTGCGGGCCCCAGCCAGCCGATTCGGACCCGAAGCGCGACAGGCTGGACGACTTGCCCCAGCAGAAAAACGCCAGCAGGAACAAGGCAATATCCAGCCCCGCGTAGCCGGCGCGGGCGATACGCAGCCGCTTGGCGAGTTCATCGAGCCGCCCGGTCGCCAGCAAGTGGCGTACGATGAGGCTGTATTCCACGGCCCACTCGGGCAGGCGGCTGCGCTCGCGAACAAGGACGGTGACTCGGTCTGGGATGCTGACATGCGGACTCCGGTCATTTGTGGCTGTGATCCAGGCAGCCGCGTCTCGTACACGGAGATAAGGCGCTGAAACGACGAGCTTTGCCTGCGGCGGATCGCAAAACAAGAGATGGTGGCTTGCAAGAGGCTGTTTTTTAGATGGATTCTCGATCCGCATCGCGTGGGCTCTCGACACCATGCTGGTCAACTGGTGCCCGCAGTGCGAAGTACCGACGGTGTCGGTGGTGCGTGACGATGGCGGCGTGATCACGGGCGTGGATGACGGCATCACGGGCGCTGCCCGCGCCGCTGGCCGTTCACGCTCTTGCGGCTGTCCGCATGTATAGCTAAACACTTGGCAATGCCAGGTGCCGAGCCAGATCGAACCAAACACAAACGCTGCGCAACTCCGACCGCTTCGCCTTTTTTGACTGGACGCCCAGTCGCACTAGGCTGACCACGACGGACCGTGATCCGCAGGGGAACGACAATGCCTACCGTGCTTGAAAAGACCATTGAACTGGCCTCAGCTTGCCAAACCGATGCCGAGACTGCGCGTGGCCGTGGACAGCCACCCACGAGCGCACAGATCAGCGCTCTCGCATCAGGACGTTCACAGAGCGAGAAGAGACTGGTCGAATACTTGGAAAGTCTGAGTTACGAAGAGGTCCGCGCAATCGAACTCGTCTACCACGTGGGACAGAGCGCGAAGCCAATGTCGTTGGAAGTCGCCGATGCACAAGTCCGGCGAACTGAAAAGCACGACACTATCGCACGACTGGCTGACATGGCACCGCTGGCGGAGTACCTCGTCAAGGGGCGAATGCGGTTGGGGAATAAGCTTCCCGTGAACATCTGACCAGGCCGTCTGGCGCGTTTACCAATCACGGCGTCGCCCGCGGAGTGCGGGCTCCAACCGAAGCTCGAGCGAACCTCGGCCAAACGAACGTGTCGGGCGTGCAAGTCCTCGCCGCTTCGCTTTGCAATGCGGCGGACAGCAGAGTATTT
Organism: uncultured Myxococcales bacterium; assembly: GCA_903896545.1. GTDB lineage: Bacteria > Myxococcota_A > UBA9042 > UBA9042 > UBA9042 > CAIYBN01. The sequence continues at coordinate 7,953 of CAITYF010000143.1, forward strand.
TGCGAAATAGCGTCGTGCCTGCTCGCCCTCTCACGCTGGTGCGCTCTGAAGCCGCCACCATGTTTCCGATTCAGGCGGACCTGTCAGGACTCGCGCACGACGGCCGGGTGCCGCAACCACGGCCAGAGTTGGCGGACCAGAGCCGGATGGCGCCCCAGCCAGTTCGCCGCCCACAGCTGTGCATTCGGTAGTCGCTCAGGTCCAACCCGTGAAAGCAGGGCCGTCAAGTGGCGCTCAGAGAGGGACGCGAGGACGCCCTCCGCAGCCCGATCTGCCAGGTGGCCGTTGATGAGCCAATCGAACGCAGATTGTGGCGCCCGGCGGTACCACGTCTCCGCAAGACGCGATGCCGCTCGTGGAGCGGTCGCGAGCGCGGCGATAGCCTCCTCCGGCAGGTGGTCGAGGTCAGTAACCGGGAAGTGCGGGTGCTCTGCAAGGTCAGGTTTCCGTCGTAGTGCCCACTCTACTGCCGCTAGGCGGTACGGTTCAGGGAGTCGCCGCGCGAGTTCCAGCACAACGTCTTGTGCCGAAATCTGGGCGCGGTCCAACGCCACCGTGAGCAAATCGAGCGAACCGAACTCATTGAAGAGCACTTCGAGCTCATTCGGCTGCGCGTTGAGGATCCACAGTGGTCGGTTGGCATCGCCTGCGTTCAGAGCGTGCTGGAGAACGGCCTCAGCCAACTGCGCACGTCGTGGGTCGTTGCTGAATGCAGGGTGCAACAGCATTCTGGCCAGAAGACTCCAGTTGATGCGGTGTTGCGTCGGCAGGTCGAGCTGGCGTCCGGCATCCAGCTGAGCCCACGCCCACGCAGCCCATTCGTCCAACTCGACGCCCCCGCTGGGCGGCTTCTGCTTCAGGTTCCGACGACACATCTCCGCGAATCGAACCCAGCGTTGCGGTTCGTGCTCGGCCCAGACACGCAGCTCGCGAGGAAGTGTCTCCAGATGAGGTCGCGTCCAACCGGGAAACAGCCACGTTGCCGCCGCCGGAACGACGCCAGGTGGTGGCGGCAGGACGAAGCTCCACTCCCAGCAGACCACGAACCAGCTGTGCGTGAGCGCGGGATCCGAACTCGACCAGCTGGCCGGCATGGGCACGTGATCGAGGTAGCGCTGGACGGCGACAGCCATCTGCTTCTGCCACAGGGCATGGAGCTCCGAGGCAATCTGAACCAGCCTCACACCTTCTGGAACGAGCAATGCACGTCCCACTGCGGCGAAAAGCGTCTCGACCGCACCGGCAACATCTGGGTCGGACGGCATTTCTTGCAGCGCGCGAATCGTCGTCGTCAGGCCATCGATGTCCCGAACGAGTTCGTCCGCCGCGAGGTTCAACGCCTCACGACGACGCGGATCAAACGCGAACACGCCCCAATCGCTGATCGGGCCGCGCACCAAGCGGCCCAGGCGCTCACGAACGAGCGTCTCAGCGAACCACGACGGCTGTTGCCGCCACTCCAAAACCGCGGCGTTTCGCCAAAACGCGCGCCCTCCGTCACACCGCGCGCAACGCTCGAAAACTGATCCACCCACCATCGCCGCGGTTGTCGGCGCAGGCGCAGCCGCGCAATGGTTCGCGGGCTGCAGGCCCGGCGTTTGCCCTGCAGGAATGGGTGCAGCGAGCCTGGCGAGCAAGGCCATTCCGGAGGGGCAAACGCGCCGCCGCCCGCCTGAAAATCGGCAAACGAGAGTCAAACGCGCGGCCTCGTCGGCGCCGTCACTCGCGAGCTAACTACTGAAGTTCTTGCATCTTGTGGTGCGGCCGCCAGTCTGTGTGGCGGCGAGGGCGAGCAGGCCCCGGCCATCCTGATTGGCGTCCGGTAACACCAGGGCCTGCTCTCACATCCTCGCGCCGGTGGGCGCCAGAACCGCAGTGGATTTGGGCACATGCGGCGCGTGTGGTCAAGCTTTCGTCACCGGAGCCCGGTGGCCGATCGCATCCTGCGCCA
>CAITYF010000144.1 GCA_903896545.1 uncultured Myxococcales bacterium
CATGATGCGCTCCGTCGTCGTCCCAGCTTTGCTCTCTCCGGGGAGACGCGCGCCCTGCGGCTACAGGGTGCGTGGCTGGGGCGGCGACTGTCGCATGCGTGTCGGAATTACTCAGGTTTTACGATCCGCATCGCGTGGGCGTAAGCCGGAACCTCGCCTTTTTGCCGCCAGCCCCGCTGAGGTATCGAGCGAACCCCCTTTGCCCATGCCAGCTTGACGCCGCCACTCCGCCTGTCATGCTCGCCCTATCCGCATTCCGCGGCAGGAATCGAGGCTCGCCATGTCGCCGTCAGTACGCCTCGTCGCTGCAGTCGCCTCGTGGTCGTTCCTCGCCGCCGTGCCAGCGTCAGCGTGCGTCAAAGACGTCCAGTCCGGCGACGCCTCGCCGCCGCACGACACCGACGGCGACCATCCGCCGTTTGCGGCTTGCCCCGTCGGCGTCGCGTGCGGTCGCTGTGGCACCTGCAGTGACTGCGATTTCTGCTTCGCCTCGCCCAAAGGCGCGCCGTGCGAGACAGGCAGCGACTGCGCCGTCAGCGGCTACTGGACGCCCTTCCCCACCTGTTTCGCCGACCCTGCCTACAACCCCGACGCCATCGTCGTCGGCGACGCAGCGGCGAGCGTCCCGACACCGATGTCGCCATCGTCCAGTGCGTGCCACGCCGGCCATTCCGGTTCGCGCACGGAAGCCTGGACGCTCGCCTGTGCGGTGGTTTTCCTCACGTGGCGTCGTCGTTCCGCCGCGTCCCCGTCTCCGCGTGCCTGACCGCTCGCCCGCGCTCCCTTGCAAATCCGCCAAAATGTGCTTCCCTTCGGGCGCGGCGATTTCCGCCCTGAGCATGACCATGTCCACCCGTCTCCGTTCGCTTTCTGGTATCAAGCCCACTGGGCAGCCGCACTGGGGCAACTATTTCGGCATGATCCAGCCCGCCATCGCGTTGGCGGACGACCACGACGCGTTTTATTTCGTCGCCGATCTCCACGCGCTGACCACGGTGCGCGATCCCGCCGCGCTGCAGCGTGACAGTTTGGGTATCGCCGCGACGATGATCGCGTCGGGTCTCGACCCGGAGAACAGCACGCTGTGGCGCCAGTCCGATGTACCCGAAGTGCTCGAACTTTCCTGGCTGCTCGGCTGTGTGACCAGCATGGGCTTGATGGAACGCGCGCACGGGTACAAGGACGCCAAGGCCAAAGGCAAGGATCTCGGTTTTGGCGCTTTTGGCTACCCGGTGCTGATGGCGGCCGATATTTTGCTGTACGACTCCGACGTCGTGCCGGTCGGCAAAGATCAGGTGCAGCATCTGGAAATGGCGCGTGACATGGCGACCTGGTTCAACGTCGCGTTCATGGGCGCGCCGGCGGGCGGCACCGTCGAGGACGTCAAATGGGACGGGCGGATGCTGAAGAAGCCGAACGCGCTGGTGCAGACGCAGACAGCGATTGTGCCTGGCGTCGATGGCCAGAAAATGTCCAAGTCGTATGACAACTACATTGCGATCTTTGCCAGCCAAAAAGAGCTGAAGAAAGGCGTGATGGCGATCAAGACGGACTCAAAGGGGCTGGAAGAGCCGAAGGATCCGGAGACGTGCAACGTGTTTCAGCTCTACAAGCTGTTCGCGAGCAAGGCGCAGCAGGAAGAGCTCGCGGCGAAGTACCGGGGTGGCAACTTCGGCTACGGCCATGCGAAGCTGGAGCTGCTGGCGCTGGCGGAGGCGCATTTTGGTCCCAAGCGCGCGCGGTATGACGAGCTGATGGCGCGGCCTGATGACTTGCGCGACCTGCTGAAGCACGGCGCGGACAAGGCGCGGGCGGTGGCAAAACCGGTGATCGAGCGCGTGCGAGAAGCGACCGGCCTGCCGAAGCGGGAGTGGTGAACGATGGTGGACCCGCAGGACGTTGAAATTCTGCCGCCGGACCCGGAGTGGCACGCGCCCAAGGAAAAAGGGCGCGTCTACGAGGTCATTGACACGCCCGCGGGCGACGAACCGGCGCAGGTCAAGGCACGGCGGACGGGCGATCCGTCCATCGTCGCGCGCTGGGCCAAATGGGCGCTCCGGCTCTACCTGCTGGCGGTCGGCTCGATGTTGCTCGTCTGGCTATTCGAGCCATTTGGCCCCAACTTGCTGGGGCACGTGACCGGCTGGCTGGAAGCGCAAGGGGTGCTTGGGCAAGTGCTGGTCGTGCTTGGCGTCGCCGTGGGCTGTCCGCTGTTTCTGCCCGTGGGGCCGCTGGCGATTGTGCCGGGCTACATCTACCACGGCGTCCACGGCACGCTGTTGGCGATTGCCGGTGCCAGTCTGGGCGGCGTCATCAACTTCTACCTTGCGCGCTGGTATCTGGAGCCGCACGTTCACGCGTGGCTGGACAAGAATCCGGTGCCCGCAACGCTGTACCGCACCATCGACGCGCGCGGCGTTCGCATTGCGCTGGGGCTGCGCGTGACGCCCATCATGCACTACGGCGTGCTGAGTTTTCTGTGTGGCTTGACGTCGATGCGCTGGTGGCAGTTTGCGCCGGCCATGGCGGTCGGCGGCCTGCCGTGGACGTCGGTGTGGGCGAGCGTCGGCGAGATGCTGCACGAAGCGCTGAAACCGATTAGTCTTGGCGCCTTGGATACCAACCCGTACGCGTGGCCGATGCGCTGGGCAGGCCTGTTCGTGCTGGTCGCGTTGGCGGTCTGGGTGGGACGACTTGCGCGCAGGGATCTGGCGCAGGCCGCCGCAGAAGCGCAGTCGATGAAAGAAAAGGGGACGTAATGCGACATCAGGTGGGACGATTCGTGCTGGGGGTTGGTGCGCTGCTCACGCTGGTCTCCGCGTGCGGAACGAAGGCGACGGCAACCGATGGCGCTGACGTCCAGACTGAGGACACCGACGCTGCTGCTGCACTCGACGTTGCGGCGGACGCCACGCAAACGTCTGGTCTGCCGATCCCGACGGGCGATGTCGTTGTGCTGGCCGCGGACACGCAGGGCGTGCTCGCCGTGGATCGCAAGAATTTGCATCTGGCGTTGCACCTGACCCAAGAAGCGAGCTCGCCCACATTGCAGGAAATGGACCTGACGCGTCTGCGGTTCGGCCGCGTCGCGAGTTTCGATCCGGAGAACAGCTACAGTCCGGAGAACCTGAAGGATCAGCCGCCCGAAGGACTGACGTGGTTTCACCCGGTCACGGCGGCGTGGCAGTCGCACGTGCTTTCAGCGGACGCCAAGACGGGCGTCACGCTGCTCCTGACCACGCAGGACGACGCCGCAAAGGCGGGTCCAGATTACCTGCTGAAGATTGAGCCAGCGGGCCTCGGTGGCTTTCGTGCGCGCGTCGAGCCCGCGGACGCGGGGCTCGCCGATCGCATCGCCCACGACTTGCAGCCGACCGAAACACTCGTTTACGTCGGTTTGCGCGCCAAAGTCGCCAAGTCGGAGCGCTTTTACGGTCTGGGCGAGTACTTTGACACGCCCCAGCACCGCGGCAAGACGCGGCTGATGCAGTTCACGACGCTCGGCATCGATTCCAGCAACAATGAAGCGCACGTGCCGATTCCGCTCTTGATTGGCACCACAGGCTGGGGCCTCTTCGTGCAGGACCGCCATCCAGGTCTCTGGGACGTCGCGGTGAGCAAAGACGACGAGGTCGAGGCGCTCTTCAACATGCACCAGCTCACATTTTGGCTACTTGCCGCGCCGTCGCCGCTCGAGATTACGGGGCTGTACACCCGCCTGACCGGTGCACCGGTGCTGCCGGCGAAGTGGGCGTTTGGCACGCTGATTTGGCGCAACGAGAACAAGGATACAGCAGAAGTGTTTGCTGACCTGAAGGCGATTCGCGACAACGATCTGGCGATTTCCGGCATGTGGTTGGACCGGCCGTTCGACGTCAAGGTGAACAATTTCGGCTTTGACCCGGCGAAGTTTGCCGATCCCAAAGCGTTGGTCGATGGCATCCACGCGAAGGGCTTTCGCATGGGCGAATGGTCGACGCCGTACACCGAAAAGGGCGCGCGCGAACACGACAAGGTCGTGGCCAACAACTGGTACGTGCAGCAGGACGCGGTGCTCAACGCGCTGCTGAAGTGGGGGTCGCCGCTGGATTTGACGATCCCCGACGTCATGGCGTTCTGGAAGGCGCAGATCAAGTTGGCGACGGACGCGGGCGTGGAAGGCTGGAAGCTCGACTACGGCGAGGATATTCAGCTTGGTTTGGGCAGTGCGCGCGTACACTCGAATTTTGCCGACGGCAGCGACGAGCGCACGATGCACCACGCTTTTCAGCTCATCTACCACAAGCCGTACGCGGAAAGTCTCCCGCCGACCGGTGGCTGGCTGCTGGATCGTAGCGGCACCTACGGCGACCAGATCTACAGCAGCATCATTTGGCCGGGCGACTTGTGCGCGAACTGGGCCAAACATCGGGAATGCGATCCAGATGGTAGCACATGCCACGCGGGCGGCTTGCCCGCATCGGTCAGCGCGTCGATTTCGCTCCCAGCCAGCGGTTATCCGCTTTTTGGTCCAGACACCGGTGGCTATCGCCACGGTCGCGCCGGCAAGGAGTTGTTCCTGCGCTGGCTGCAGCACTCGGCGTTTTCAGGAATTCTGCAGATCGGCGGCGGTGAACAGCACAACCCGTGGGACTTCACCGCGTACACGGGCAACGAATACAATCCGGGTGGTGTCAGTCAATTCGATCAAGAAGTGCTCGACGTTTCGCGCTATTTCATTCGCCTGCACACGCGGCTCTTCCCGTACGTCTACAGCTACGCGCAGAACGCCCACGACCACAAGCCGGGTCTAACGCGCGCGCTGGGGCTGGAGTACCCGGAGCTGAACGATCGTCCGGACATCGCGGATTTTGAGGCGACGGAGTACCTGTTCGGCGAGGACATTCTGGTCGCGCCGTTTACGGCACCGGGCGGTACGCGAAAAGTGCTGATTCCCAAAGGGCAGTGGCTGGATTGGTGGACGCATCAGCCGGTCGGTTTGCCGGACGCTGCGACGGTCATCGACGTGACGCTGCCGTTGGACAAGTCGCCGATGTTTGTGCGGTCGGGCGCGCTGATCGCGATGCTGCGGCCGACGATCGACACGCTCGCCCCGGTTACGGAGCAGGGGATTGACTCGTTTGTCGGCAATCCGGGGCGGCTGTACGTGACGGTGGTGCCGGGCAAGCCGAGCGCCCGTACTTTGTACGATGGTACGCAGATCGCCACGACCGCGTTGACCGGCTTTGACACCGCGAACCACTTCTCGACCAGCAAAGGCAGCGACTACGCGCAGGACATCGAGTGGAGCTTCTGGCTGCCGCCCGATGCCACAAAGCCAAGTCCGACGATTGCCGGCGGCACAGCGGTGAGCGAATCGACTGACGAAGCCAACTGGAGCACGTGCACCAACTGCTGGCGCTGGGACCCGAAGACGCACGTGGCCGACGTCAGGGTCGCCATCGGCGCGGTTGTGAGCCTATGAGTGACCGTCACGGCATTCCGCGGGCTCTGGGGAAACCGCGGCGTGAGACGGGGTTGCCGCCGGTTGATCAGGTGCAGGAAAGTTGGCTCCTGGAGCTGCTTGGCTGGTCGCTCCACGAGCGATTGCCGGCGAAGCTGGACCTGCACGGTCACCGCGCGAGTCGTCCGCCGTGCCTGCTGAGTGGCGCGGACAAGTGGGTGGCGCTGGATCTGATGGCGGCGCTACGCGATTTGCGGAGCCGACCGCGGGCGTTTTCGCAACAGGCGGGGCGGTACGCGGAGTTGGTGCGCGGCGCTCAGCTGGACGGCAAACGCGTGGTGCTCGAGCTGGTCGACCCGGAAGGCGAGCCGAATGAAGCGGACCACAAGCTGGTCGACGCGCTGGCGAAGTATCTGGGCGCTGAGCTGCGGATCGTCGGTCCAGTGGAAATTCAGCGGCTGCTGGTGAACGCGCACTATCCGGAACACCTTTGCGCGCGCAACCCGCTCGCTTGGGCGCACGAACTTGCGCGGGTGCCATGACACGAGTCGCGCTGGTCGGCTGTGGCGGCTTGGGCGTTCCCGCGGCGTGGACGTTGGCGCTGGGCGGGCAGAAGCAGTTTCGCCTGATCGACGCTGACGTCGTTGAAGAATCGAACCTGCACCGACAGGTGCTGTACACGACGCCCGATTTGGGAAAACCCAAGGCCGCGCGTCTGGCGGAGATCTTGCGCGAGCGCTGGAACGCGGACGTGGAAGTCGTCGCCGACCGACTGACGGCGCAGAATGCGGATGCCCTGCTGCTCGGGTGCGACGCGGCGCTGGAAGGCAGCGACGACGCGCTGGCGAAGTTCACGCTGAACGATTGGGCTGTCGCGCATCCGCGGGCGCGCACGGCGGTGATCGCCGCGGCCATCGGGCGTCGTGGGCAGTGGTTCGCCGTTACCCCGACGTCCAGCTGTTACCGCTGCCTGTTTGAAGAACCACCGCCGCCGGAGTCACTCGCGACGTGTTCGATCGCGGGCGTGCTGGGTCCGGTGACGGGTCAGGTCGGCGGTTACGCGGGCCGCGCGCTGCTGCATGCACTGGCGGGGCGACCTGACGCGGCGATCGGCGCGCTGGTTCGGTTCTCCCCGCGCGGCTTGCAAAGAACGGCCGTCGCCGTCGCCGGCGATTGTCGCTGTACGGCGCGCTGAGCGGAAGCCGGGTGATTGGGGCGAGTCCGTCCGCAAGCGGCCGGACCGGGCTGGCGGTCGGCCCGAAAGGCCGACCCGTGACGTCGTTTGCGCCAGCGCAAACGCGCCACGGCCGCAAAGCGGCGCGCATCCCTCTCGCGGCGCTCGACGTCCATCACGGACAAGCGCTCGACGTCGCCTCACACGCCAGAAGCGCGGGCCCATAGGCTGGGTCAAAGCCGCACGCCGCTGTTCCCGGGCATGACTTGCCGTTGACCGTCGCCGTGCAATCGGTGCTCAAGCCCAGCGCCGCGTGCGCGACCGTGCAGCTACATCCCGTCGCGCTGGGCACACAACGGCCAGCCACGCACGCGGGGCTTGGCGTGTCAGCGTCGATGCAATCGGCCGCCGTGGCACATGCGGCGCGGCAGAACTTGCCATCGGGGAAATTCTGCGGCGGCACGTTCATCGCTTGCGCGACGCCGGAAAACTCCAAGCATTTCACGCCGCTCATGCACTCGCTGTCGGCGTGGCACGGCTGGCACGGCGCTTTCTGCGGCAAGCAGACGGGGAAGGGTGGGCCATAGTCGCCATTGAGGCTACACGTGAAGCCTGGGTCGCACGAGTTGAAGCTAAGGCTCGGTGTGCAGTTTTCCACGCATACGCCATTGGCGCCCCAGATGTTGCCAGGCCAGAATGCGGGAACGCAATACCCGTAACACTGGTCGTCGGCGGTGCAAGGGCAGCCCAGCGCGTAGGGGAACGACGCGCTGCAGTTCGGGCCGGTGTCCGCCGCGCTGCCGTCGCCGCTTGACGTGTCGCTGCTGAAGCTGTCAACGACGTCGTGCGGGCCGCAGTCGTCGGCGCACGTGTTGAGGTCCTCGCCGCCCGTGGCCTCGCACTTGCCGTCGCCGCACCAGCCACAGTCCAACGGGCAGGTGTACGTGCTTTCCACGTTTGTGCAGACGCCATCGCCGCAGAAGAGGCAATCTTCTGGACAGGCTGCGTGCGCCTCGCCGATTTGGCACAAGCCGTCGCCGCAGACAAAATTGCCGCCGCAGCCCGGTTCCGCTTCGAGGGTCTCGCTGTTCACGGCGTCGCACGTCTGGTCGCCGCAGTCCGTGGGGCAGTTGAACGCGGTCTCGCCGTACGAGCAAATGCCATCGCCGCACACGTACCAGCAGTCCTGCGGACAGTCCCAGTTCGTCTCGCCGTGGCCGCAGACGCCATCGCCGCAGTGGCAGTCGCTGAGGCAGGTCTCATAGCTTTCAACGCAATGGAACGTGATGCTGCAGATGCCGTCGCCGCAAAGGCACGAACCCGTGTCCGGGTCGACCACGTCGACGGTGGGCAACGACGGCGGAACGTCGACCCACACGCAGCCGCAGAGCGCGAGGCAGCAGGCGGTGGCGATGAAGCGGTGAAGCGTCATGCTTTGAGCGTACACGCGCCGAAGGCTCTTGCAAATCATTGATTTGGAGCGGCTACTGCTCGGTCAGCGTTTCACGGAAGTGCACACGCCGCGCCGACTACCGAATCCGTTACGCAGCGCAACCCGACCGCCGCGCAATCCAGCGACCGCTGGCGGCGCAGATCTGGCGTGGGTGCCTCGCAGAACGTCAGCACGTTGCCGGAGCACGTCGGGGCAAAGTGAATCTCGTCGCAGGTGAGTTCCTCGCCGGTGAGGGCACAGTCGCCTAACCGGCACGTCAGGCCCAACCGACCGCAGTCCTGTCGCGGGTTTGGACCGGCGGTGAAGCAGTCGTAGGCGACGTCGCCATCGCAGAACTTCTGCGTGCATGTCTTGTCCGTGGCGAGGCACGACGCGTGCCCTTCCGACATCACGCACTTCAAGCCTCTGGCACCACAGTCGTCGAGACTGTATGGGCAGTTGATGGCTTTGTCGCCATCGCAGCGTGCGCTCGAATCGTCAGGACCACTGCAGCCGGTGGGCAACGTGCAAAAGCTGCCCGCGCCGACGCCGGGGGTGAGCGCGCAGGTTGTGCCGACGTCCGCGCAGGTCATGCCGCTGATGAGCTTGCCAAAATCGCATTGCAGCGGAACGTCACCGTCGCACTTGGGCTCGGTGCACGCGCCAAAGCTGCCTGCCAGGAGCGGATCGGCGCGGCTCATCGCGGCACAGTCTTTCGCCCCCAGAAATGCCTGATACGACTTGTCCTGTGTCGTACTCCCACCGTGCATGGTCATCCAGCGATTGACGCAGTCGTTGAGCCCAATCGGATGCGGCGCGGCAAAACAGGCGCTTTCGCGTGCACACTGCAGCTCCGTCGTCCCCGCTGCGCTCGGTGCGCTAGGCAAGTTCGCGTCGCGCGCGCGTGTAGCCACGAGGCGGAACCGCGTCCGCATGTCGGCGTCAACGATTTGCAATTGGTGGAACATCACGTACGTCCCGTCGCCCATGTCGAGCACGTACTGCAGCTCGCTGTTCGTGCCGCCCACGCCCGCCAAACCGTTGACGATGTCGTGGCACTTGCTGTCGTCGGTACACGGTGACGGCGGCAGCACGATTTCATGTGGCGCGCCGTTGTGCACGGTCCAAAAGCGGCTCTTGGACGTGTCCTTCCCGCGGATGCGCACAACGTTCTTCCAGCCCAAATCGGCGCCACCCTCGCCCAAGTCGAAGCTCTCGAGTTTGTCGGGCGCGTAGGAGTTCAACTGCGCGAGCCAACCGTGACCTTTGTACTCCAGCGGCAGCCAGAGACCGCCGCCGGCTGGCAGCAACGGGTACACGTGCGATTCCGGCTGGGCAACGAGAGGCACTGTCGAGCAGATGTGCCCAATGAAGCCCGTATTCGTCTTTACGTTCACGACGCAGCCCTCTGGCTTGCCGTCCTGGCTGAGGTAGCGCGTGAAGACCGCTGCCTGCGAACCGTCCTCGACCACCGGCACGATCCACCCGACGGCGTCGACGGTACAGCCTTCGCCCGTGCACGGCAGGAAGCCGTCTTCGGTCGCGACGCCCGTCGTGAAGTCGTACGTCTTGTGGCGGAACGACGCGAGCGTGTACTCGGTCTTGCTGAGAACGCCAGCGATGGTCACGTTGTCGTAAACCGAAGGACACGGCACGGGGACACCGGAATCATTGGGCCCCGGCGTCAGTTCCAACGTTTTCGGGTCGAGGATGTAGTGGCGGCAGGTCGTCGCGTTGCCGGATTCCGATCGATCTTCCCACATGACCGCCGAGATGCGGTCCTGAAAGAAGAAAAGCTGCGCCTGCTGCTTCCAGCTGTACGCATTGTACTTGGGGGCGACGCGCCGCCAGGTGACGCCGCGATCCGGGCTTTGAAACAGCACAACGTTATCCCAAACGTCGTTTGCGATGACGTAGATCGCGTCCCCATGGGACGTCGCGTAGCGGACCTTCAGCGGCTGGAACATCGTGCAGATCGCACCGTCAAATTCCCAGCAGTGGTCCTGACTGTTCATGCCGTCGTCGACGACGGTCGCATTCGCGAGGAGCGCGGTGCCATCAGACGGGGTGCCGGTGCCCGACGTCGAACTGCACGCGACGAGAGTTAAATTCAGTAGCAAGACGAGGGGGAATCGACTGCTCACAGTGCACCTCCGAATCGGCTGATTCAAAAACCGTACCGGAGGATGTCAAGGGACTCAAGATGCGGGTGAGTGCGCGTGACCGACGCATGACAAAGCCAGCCAAACGCGTTTGGCTACTGCTCGGTCACGACCGTCTTTGGCCCCAGCACGCCGGTCGGTTGCGGTCGGTCGGCGAAGATATCGGCGACGAACTCCTTCTTTGTCGACGGCACCTTGGAAATCGTAATGCCGCGCTCCGTGAGCGGGAATTCCTCAGTACCGGCCCATTGGCCTTCATTGGACGGCAGTCCGATCGTGTATTTGTATTTCAGCGCGGTGCCCTTGGAGAACGGCACGACGAGGGTCCAAATCTGATCGTTTGCTGCCACGTCGCCTTCCAACCCATCGTCGCGCAAGGCGATCTTGTTCGGAACCCACTTGGTTTTCATGCCGAGCTTGGCGTCGTTGCCGGTAATGTACACGATGCCCTTGCCCTTGGGCGGCGGCAGCGTCGTGATGTCGCCGTAGGTGTTGATGGCGATCTGCTTCTCAGAAACATCGCACGTAAACGTGACAAAAACCGCGGAAGTCGGGTCGTCCGTGAACACTTTTGCTTCCAGAGACGGCGCCAAGTCTGCGGTCTTGTTGTTGGTCGAGAAGAGCAGCTGCACTTCCAGCGGATCGCCAGCGACGATGCCGATGTCGGTGTACGGAATGAAGAATTCCAACAACTTTCCGCCTTTGACGGGACCCGCGACAGTGCCGGTGAATGTCGTGGGCGCAATGCTGGACCAGTTGCCCGTACCGTCGGACTTCCGCCAGGTCGGCGTGGCCACTCCGCCCGCCAGCGACACCCAGAGCTCGCGCGCCGCGCCCTTGCCTTTCCAAACGAGCGGATCGCCAAAGCGACTCAGCAGCGTTGCCGGATCCTCCTGAGTCTGCCCGGTGTTCACGTTCACGATGTGCTTTTGCGACAAATAAACGCCCAAGGCCCCCGTCGCGTTGGACAGGTCGAAATTGTGCTGAACGGCGAGGAAGAGCCCGTCCTTGCCGTTGTAGGAGCCAAAGCCGTAGTAGACCGTCGCGATCCAATCGTCGGGGTTGGCCAGCGCGCCGGACGTATCGCTGTCAAAATAGAAGCCGCCCTTGGTCGACCATTCCGCTTCGTTCGGCGTGAAGTTGCCGTCCAAAGTCGGCGGCGGCACCAACGGACCCTGCGGCGACTGCGGATTGGCCTGAATAATCGGCTTGAAATCGGGCAGCGAAATGGTCGGCTTGCCGGCAAGCTGCAGCGAAGCATTCATCTGCGCGTACATGCCCGCCAAGTGCGTGCGGAATGACGCGTCAAACGGCGAGTCATCGTTGGACGGCGAGGTCATGTCGCTGCCGTACCACCAGAACCAGTCGGAGCCTTCCGCCGCGTAGATCTCGTCAAATGCCTTCCACGTGTGCCACGCCGCGCTGGTCTGGTCCGCCGGTTCAGGAGTCGTTGGATCGGGCTGCACCAGTCCGGAATTCAGCAAATCGGTGCGCGCGGTCCGCAGGTAATTCCACCCCGTGTTTTCCTCGGTTTCACCGCACCAAATGGCAAAATTACCGCCGATCCACGAGCCGGGAAACAGCGGTTCGACCTCGTTGAGTCCCGAAAGTGGATGCGGCGGCACGTTGCGCGCCGGATTGCCTAGCAGGTATTCGGAGCCAGTCACGGAGATGATTTCACCGGCCGCCGCACTTTGCGTCAGGCGTGTGTACAGCGCAATGAAAAAGCCCTTGCCGTCGTGCTCTTTGCTGAACGTCTCCCAGGCATTTTCACCGTCCAGAACCAGCGTAATCACGCGGTCGGGCGAACCGAAACTCGGCGCCTGCGACGCGACGTTCTTGATGAGGTCGTCTGCGGCGTCCGTGCCGACCATGCCCTGGTATTTGAAGCCGATGTCGTTGGACATGTTGGTGTTGCGGAAGAAGACCGCCATCGCCTGCGCGGGATCGCCGATCGCGCCGACGTTGGAGTCGGTGTCTACCCGCCACGGACCTTGAGGAGCCGCACCGACGTCTGCCGTCGCGCCGCCGGGCTTGAAGCCCTTGGATGCCGCCAGCACCGCTTGATCGGTTGCCACCCACTCGATGTTGTACTTGCGGAAATGCTGGATCACGGCCTCTGCCACTGACCCTTCACCCGGCCACATACCGCGGGGCGGCTGACCAAAAATGTTCGTGTAAAACGCCACAGCACGGCCAACTTGCGCCGCCGCGTCCTGCGGAAACTGATAGGGCGGCGACGGCTTTGGATCAAACGGCTGACCGTAGCCTTCCAGTTCCGTGTCGTGCACGAGCGGCAGAATCGGGTGGTAAAATGGCGTGGTCGCAATTTCGATCTGACCCGTGTGCAAGGCCGCGTCGTAGAAGAGCTTCTTGTGGATCGGGATGATCGCCTTGATGATCTTCACTTCCTCGGCGACGATCCGGTTCGCCAGCGCTTCGGACATCGGCACTTTCAGCGTGAACGTCGCGTTGGTCGGCGAAGACGCGGAGAGGATATCGGTGAGATCGACCACGTCACCCGTCGGCAGCGTCACGGGACCGTGCAAAAAATCGGGGTCAAACCACGCGAGTTCAAACCAGATCTTCAACGCGAGGAAGTCTTCCTGCGTGAGCGTCGCCGGGTTCTTGTCACGCAGCGCTGCGTAGGCCGGGAACCGGTTCATGAGCACGGGAGAAGTCGACACGCACGACCACGGATCCGCGTAGAGCAAGCCAATCTGCTTGGCAGTCGCGGTCTTGGGATCCGGCGTCGGCTCCAAGAGCAGGTCGACCCACGGATCGGTGTGCCCCTTCCACTTTGCCAAAAAGCCCGCCGCGTCAACGGTATTTTTCTTGGTATCGACGTAGGGCGCCAGACGGTCGATGTAGTATGGAATCATCTGATTCAGCATCACCGGCGTGATGTTGATCGTCACGTGCACGTCCGGATATCCTTGGAGGATCGCCGCCATGTCGTAGTAATCCTTGGTCGCGTGCTTGCGCACCCAGGGCGATGTCAGCTGATCCGCGATCGGGTCCAGATACGTCGGCTGGTGCTGGTGCCACAGGATCGACACGTACACCGTCCGCTTGATGGTCGCCTTGTTCAGGCTCGTGCTGATATTCTGCCCGTCCGCCGCCTTGATGGTCTTGACCAGCACTTTGTACGTCAGGCTTGGATTCACAGTCTGCGCCGGATCCAGCGTCAATGTGACGAACTGCGGGTCTGCAGCCACCTCCGATTTCGTCACCGTCAGCGTGCCCGTCGCTGAGTCCGTGATCGAGAAGCTCTTGGGATTCGTCACCGTTGTCGGATCAACCGGCTTGTTGAAGCGTACTTTGACGTTCTTGCCGTCCGGAGAAAACGCGCTTTGCACCGTCAGGCTGCCCGAAGGCCACGTCGAGGTATCGCCGCCCGCATCCGGCGTCGTGGTATCCGGCTGTGTCGCGTCTGGCTGCGCCGTGTCGCTGATTTGCACATCGGGCTTGGTCGTGTCCTGCACCGCGTCCGTGACCGGAACGTCCGACGCGGGCACGTCGGCTACGGTGTCGGTTGTTCCAGTGTCGGTTGTCTGTGCGTCCGGAGTCTGGGGCACGTCAGCAGGCGATTCACCGGCGTCGGTCAACTTCACGTTGAGTTCCAGGCCAAAGCCGTCCAGCGTCTGGTTGTACGCCGTCCCCGGGCCCTGCCACGCGTCGTCGAGGCTCACACGATCCATCGGCGCCGGCGCCCGCTCGCAAGCGGCGCACCAGAAAACTCCGAGGACTGCCCAAATTCGCTTTGTCACTGCAACCTCCGTCCCGCACCAACCCCGCAGCATAGCCGTTTGCAGGGTAAAATCGCCAGCGCTGCACGCGCGGAAATGTACGGGTTTGGTCCGCAAACGCGGCCGTGGCGAACGCGCCCGTGTCGTCGCCATTCACCGCGCGCGGTCACACGCGACGGTTGCCTTTGTGGCGCGGCAAAAGCATCATGGACGCGTGGCAGTTTGATCCCGGCTGCCCGTGGAGGCACTGGTGCGCGCCGTCAAGACTTCATCTATCGTTTCCCTGTGTTGTTCCGCAGTTTTGGCCCTCACCATGGGCGCGTGCGGCACCAAGTACACGTGCCCGGAAAACTTCGTCAGCCAAGGTGCGCTGTGCGTTTGCCCGATCGAGCAGGGTTACACCCAGATCGACTCGACGTGCATCAAGAACGAAGCGGACCCGGACGTTGGCACGGAAAAAGACACGCTGTCCGATACCGGTTCGGCGACTGACGTGCTGAGTCAGGACGTGCCGGGAACGGATCTGGACACGACCGACCAGACGGACATCGCGGGCACCGATCAGGACACGCCGATCAAGCCGGACGTGCCGACGGACACGGGCGTGAAGAAGAAAGTCGTGGGCGCCGAGTGCGCGGACGATCTCGACTGCCTGGGCGGTCTGCAGTGCTTCTCGTGGCCCAAGGGCTACTGCACAATGACGCCGTGCGCGGACACCGGCACGCCGTGCCCCGGCGCGTCACAATGCTGGGCAGGCGACCCCGTGATGCCCAAGGTATGCAGCCAGACGTGCGAATCGGCCACCGACTGCCGCAAGGCGGACGGCTACGGGTGCAAGCGCCTCTCGATGACCTACGGCGGCATTGACGCGAACTTGTGCGTACCGTCTGGTGCCAACGCGGTGGGCATGGGCTGCCTGAAGCCACTGGATTGCGCTGGTGACAACACGTGCTTGACCGACATGGCCGGCGGCTACTGCGCGCGCATCGGCTGTGGACTGGCGGACGCGTGCGAGGCAGACAGCTCGTGTGTGATGCGCAACGGCAAATTCACGTGCCTGAAGACGTGCGCGGTCGACACGGACTGCGCGATCGCCACCAAGCAGGCGCGCAAGTGTGTGACCAAGACCGATGTGAAGAAGAAGACCGTACAGGTGTGCCTCGACACGGTGAAAGCCGCGCCGGTTGGCTCGCCGTGCGTCGCCGATCTGGATTGCGACTCCAAGCTCTGTTCCGTCTTTGCCAAGGGCACGTGCGCCACGGGCGGGCAGGTCTGCCTGACCGACGCGCAGTGCGGCGCTGCGGGACCGTGCAACATCCCGACCGACGGCTCGCAGGACAAGGGCGTGTGCACGGCGACCTGTGACGGCAAAACGAACTGCCCCACGGGCGGTTTCTGCGTCGGGCAGGGCAACACCGGCACAGGCACGTGCGCGGCGAAGTGCATGGGCCCCGGCGACGACGCGTCGTGCGGCGGCGTGCCGGGCTTGATCTGCTTGTTTGGCCAGCCGCTGGTCACGCCGACGGGCGTCACGCAGCCAGGTTACGCGTGCGCGCCGCGTCCGGCGGGCAGCGCAGGTTCGGATTGCACGGCGACTGCAGACTGCACCAAGCCGACCAACTGCATCGTCAACGCGCAAACCACGGGCGGCTTCTGCGCCACGCCGTGCGGCCCAGGCGACGAACCGTGCCCCTTCGGCGCGGTCTGCACGGACATGGGCATCTCGATGTGCCAGCGCATGTGCGCCATCGACGAGGATTGTCCGCCGCTGTTCTCGTGCAAACAGGATACGCAGGCCGGCACGAAAGTCTGTAAGTTGCCCTAGGAGCCTGTCGGAGAATCTCCCCGACAGGCTCCTAGCTTGAGTTTTGGGCCAAACGCGCAAGAACTGCCTGAAGTGAATTCAGGCAGTTTCACGCGTTTGCC
>CAITYF010000145.1 GCA_903896545.1 uncultured Myxococcales bacterium
CGATCGAGAAGCTCGCGCTCAACGACTCCGCGTTCTCGTGGGAACCTGAGACGTCCAGCGCGCTGGGTTTTGGCTTCCGCTGCGGCTTCTTGGGTCTGCTTCACATGGAAGTGTTCCAGCAGCGGCTGGAGCGCGAGTACGACTGCGAGCTCATCACGACGGCGCCATCGGTGATTTACGAAGTCCACAAGATGGACGGCGAGGTTATCAAGCTCTCCAACCCGGGCGACCTGCCGTCGACGGGCGACATCGACTGCATCAAGGAACCGATCGTCCGCGCGACCATCCACACGCCGAGCGAGTACATCGGCGCGATCGTCAAGTTGTGCAACGATCGTCGCGGTTTGCAGAAGGACATGCGCTATCTGTCCGCCAACCGCGTGGTGCTGGAATACGAGATGCCGCTGGCGGAGATCGTCTTCGACTTCTTTGACAAGCTGAAGACCGCGACACGCGGCTACGCGAGCTTGGACTACGAGTTCAAGGAGTTCCGCAAGGACGACCTCGTCAAGCTCGATATTCTGCTGCACAGCGAGATCGTCGACGCGCTGAGCGTCATCGTGCACCGCGAGAAGGCGTACGACAAAGGCAAGGCGCTCGTGCATCGCTTGCAGAAGGTGATTCCGCGGCAAATGTTTGACGTGGCGATCCAGGCGGCTGTCGGCGCGCGCATCATCTCGCGTGAGACGGTCAAAGCCCTGCGGAAAGACGTCACGGCGAAGTGCTACGGCGGTGACATCAGCCGCAAGCGCAAGCTGTTGGAAAAGCAGAAAGAAGGCAAGCGGCGCATGAAGAACGTCGGCAATGTCGAAGTGCCGCAGGAAGCATTCCTCGCAGTGTTGAGCACAGACGAGGATTAGCCTTCAGGCCCCAAAGATCCCCAGCGCCTTCGCGCGAACCTGCTGCCACTCGCGCACTTCATCGGCCGTCACCGCCTCATGGTGCCAGAGCGCCCAGTTCAGGCACGCGCAAATGTCGTCGGCGTCTTCCTCGCCCGCGCCCAGCCGCACGAGCCGGTCGATCCCCTGCTTCTGCAGCTCCGCGACCGGCGTGAAGTACTCCGACACGCTCTGGTGGTGGTTCAGCTTCGTCGTCGGACCGTCAAAGGAGAGCGCGTAACGCACCGCGATCGTCATGGCCAGGACGTCGCAGAAGTGCCGCGTGCGTGCCTCGTCAGCCCCGTTCAGCCGGAACGACATCAGCGAGCCCTGAAGCGCGTACGCCCGATCAATCGCCGCGCGATCCGGGTGACCGGGCACAGATGGGTGGAACACGCCGTCGATGAGCGGATGCGTGATTAGGAATTCGACAATTTTCAGCGCGTTGGCGCAACGCTTCTGGAACGCCAGTTCAGCATGCGGCAAACCTTCCAGCACAACCTGCGCCCGCCGCCAGTCCAGAATGCCGCCGCGAAACGCTTGGACATCCATGATTTGGTTCATTTGCTCAGAACGGTTGGAGGCAATGTAGCCCCACATGTCGCGATCCTGACCGCCCAGCGCTTTTGTACCGCTGGCGAACACGAAGTCGATGCCACGGCGGGTCAACAGCGGCGCTTTCACACCCCAAGGCGAGGCGATCGTCGTGTCGATCGCCAAGCGCAGATCCGGCGCGTCCGTCTTGCGCCGCCGCACGATGAGGTCCGAGAGCGCGTCCGGGTCGAGCGCGCGCATCAGCGGATTCGTGTAGGTCTCCGCGAGCACCAGCACGGTATTGGCCTGAATCGCGGCGTCCACGAGCTCCGGCTCGGCTTGGTCAATCAGTGTCACAGTTCCGCCGAGGCGATCCTGCGACCACTCCGCGTACTTTCGCGTCTTGTTGTAGAGCTGCCGCGACACCACCACGTGTTTGCCGCGTTCCAGCACGCCGTCCATCAGCAACGCCGCCGCCTGCGCGCCACAGTCGGTCAGAACAGCGCACTCGGCGCCTTCCAGTTCGCGCACCTTGGCCAGAAGTTGCCGCGTCGGCTCCGTCCCGTACCGCGCGTAGACTTGTGGCAGATCGGACCAGCAGCCTTCGCCTTCAAACAAGAACGCGACTTTACCTTCCTGCCAATCCGCCATGCGCTTGGATCCGAGCAGATCGAGCTGCACGGTTGGCCCGCCATCCGGGTTCAAATAGGGTAGGCCTGAGCGCCGCATCGCCGCGTCGATCGCCTCGTGCAGTGCGCGCGTCGCGGCGGACATGTCGTGCAATTGCGGCGGCAGCGGCGGGGAGTGCAGCGGGTTCAGATAGTCGGCGATCGGCATGGCGTCCTGCGTTGCGCACCGGAGCGGCGCGCGCGGAAGTGTAGCCGCAGACCCATGCGCTGTCAGATCTCGTCGTCGCGCGCCGCTTTCTTCAGGAGCACGCGGTAAATTTCCTCGCGAATCTCGCGGTTGATCTTCGGCCATGCAAGCACGAGCTTGGCGAACTCCACGGGCTTCAGTACGCCGCGCACCGCCGTCTCCCGCTGCGTCTCGATCTCCTGCAGCTTCGCGCGTTGGGAGATCAGCAGCTGCGTCAGCCGCACAACCGTCGCCTCATCGGGCTTCACCGCTTGCGTTGCCTTCAGCAAGTCCTTGCGCGTCGTGTGGGCCAGTTGTCGGGCTTGTTCCAGTTGCTCCTCAAAGCGCTCCGCGATTTCTGCCAGCTTCAGCATCGTCGCCGGATCGGGCTGGATCACTTCGGCCAGCTTGCGGCTGCGGATCGCGCGGATCTTCTCACGCAACTTGGCCCGCGCCTCCGCAACTGCCGCAGGATTCTTGGCCGGCGTCGTCGCTGCGTGCGGTGTGTGCGGCGGATCGCGCGGCGCGGCGCGCAGCGAGGGGCCTGGCTGCTCCGGCGCTTTCAGCGGCTGTCCCGGCTGAAGCTGCGCGAGCACAGCGGCTGGAAACGCCAAAATGATCAGGACCATCAACGACCGCTTCATGGACTACCCCTCTTCGCCCAGCTGCGTCGCCAGTTCCTCGATTTCGTCGTCGTTCAAGTCCTCCAGATCGTCGATCGGGTCGCTGTCGCCCGACGCTGGATCGTCCTCAATGGACATTCGCGCCTGAAGTGCGTCGGTCCAATGCGGCGCTGCAGCCACCGCGGGCGTCTGCCCCGGTGCGTCCGCCGTCAAGTGCACGGCGAATACGGCCAAGACCGCCGCTGCCAGCGCGCCACTCACCGCCCACGCGACCGTGCGCCACCGCCTTTGCGGCAGCACGATCACGTTGGACGCCTCCACTTGCGCCGTTACCTGTGGCGTGTGGTCGATCGCCGCCTCGATATTCGCCGCCATTGTCGTCCAGAACTGCGGTTCGCGGTCGTACCCCGCGTCGTTCGCCATCGCGGCGTGCAGATCGCGCAGCACTTCGCGCAGCGCCTCCGCTTCCGCCGCACACCGCGCGCACTGCGCCACATGACGCGTCACCAGCCGCGCCTCGTCGCCCTGCAGTCCGCTGTCGACCCACGCAGCGAGCAGTTCCAGCGTCGGTTGACACGCTGGCGGCACGTCCCCCGCGCCTTCCCACGTTGTTGAATCCGGTTCCCTTGCCATCACACCCTCGATCCGCACCTGCCGCAGCGGCGGCGTCGGCTGCGTTCATTCATCCACAAGCATTGCACGCAATCGTTTGATCGCGTGATGGAAATTGGCCTTCGCGCTGTCCTCGGTCGACTCGACGACCGCAGCCACTTCGCGAAACGATAGCTGCTGCTGTACGCGCAGTTCCACGACCAGACGCTGCTTGGTCGGCAGCACGTCCACCGCGGCGGTCAGACGATCGTGCATCTCCGCCTCGGCGATCCGCGTTACGACCGGCAGTTCCGGACTCTCCGCGTGTTCGGGAATCTCCTCGGTTGGCCGTCCGCGCGCATCGCGCTTGTGGTTCAGCGCCAGATTCGTTGCGATGCGAAACAGCCACGTTTTGAGGCTCGAATCGCCGCGAAAAGTCGGCAGACCACGCCAGGCCCGCACGAAAGCGGCTTGCACGACGTCCTGCGCGTCCTCGTCGTTCTTCACGTAGCGCCAGACCACGACAAAAAGCTGCCGCTGGTGCTGGGCCACCCACGCCGAGAACGCCCCGCGATCGCCTGCGCGCAGCCGCGTGACCAGATCGGCCTCGTCGTGAGCGCAATGGCTGCCGAGCGTCGCGTGATCGGGCAAGGTGATCCGCTGCAAACGCACGTGTTCGCACAGCGTCGCATCGCTCTCTGCCGGTTGTGACCACACCGCGTCCATGCGCTTTCTCCCGCAGCAATGGACACGCCCATCGCTCAAAAGTGAAACGCACGGGCGACGAGAACATTCACGCGGACTATTTGGTTGGGCAGGCAATCGTCAGCGGCGCAACGCCACCGACCGGCGGCCATCCGTCGGCTTTGCAGTCGCCGTCCAGATCGATCGGGCGCTCGCGGACGTCAGTCTGTGCGCACGCGGTCGGTTTGCCGTCGAGGCCCAGCACCACGTCGGACGGCCAGGACAGGGAACCACAGCCGCCCATCGACGGCGGCAACTGATTCTTCTTGTCCTTGTTTGAGGTCTCGTCGGCAAACCAGTCAAAGCGGCTGACGCGGTGATCGCCGTTGACGTCGACAAGCTCAAGCAGCCGCTGATTACCTGGGAATTCTTCCGACTCCGTCCAGCCTTGACCCGGCGAACCGTACGTGTACTTGTAGGCGATCCGCACGCCCGCGCCGTTGCCTTGCACCGCCCAGTAGGGCAGTGCGAGCGCGATCGACCAGATGCCATCGCCTGCGACCGAGTCGCCGTGCGTGCCGTCGTCGTACATCGGCACCTTGTTGGGCACCCAATTGCCGAGCGCTTGCGTGGCGGCGTCCACCTCGGCGTCGCTCAAGCAGGGGGGCGTGGCGCCCTTGGAGCAGACCCGCGAGTCCTTGTGGATGCCGCCGGTGATGAAGACGGTCTTGGTGTCGTCTTTGGATGCCCACAGGTACGGGTTGAGACCGGCGCAGCTGCCGTCGAGCACGCCTTCTTTCAACGAGGTCATCAACACGACCTGAATGCGGTCACTGGCAAAACACGCGTCAAACGCAAAAGTCGCACTGGCGTCGTTGAGCGCTTGCTGGAAAGACGCCGGAGTGATCGTGCCGATCCCCTCGCACGCCGCCGTGTGGCTATTTTGGTCGAGGAACGCCTGCCGCAACGTCGGTCCCACGCCGCTGACGTCAAACGGCAATTCGGGCGAGCCCGACGTC
This sequence comes from uncultured Myxococcales bacterium, assembly GCA_903896545.1. GTDB lineage: Bacteria > Myxococcota_A > UBA9042 > UBA9042 > UBA9042 > CAIYBN01. The sequence goes on from CAITYF010000145.1 coordinate 5,185, forward strand.
ACCGTGGTGTCTGCAGCCAACAGGATGCACGCGACCTGTTGCGCCACGTTGATGAGCGCTGGCTTGCCTGCCAACAGGTCTTTGTCCAGCGCAATCAGCGTTTTGGAGAGCGAGTCCGCAGAAGTCGCGGACAGCGTCATACCTTGGTTGCGCAGTTTCCCGGCGATGAGGACCGCCAGCGTCGTCGACGTCACGTCCACCTGCGTCGCGCCTGGCGACAGGTCGCGGACGTCAAAGGTTCGCGCGGGTGCCAACACGCTCGGCTGAGCCGGAAGCTGTGGCAGAAGCGCCAGAAACTGCTTGCGTCCCACGCGGGCTTGTAGCGCAGCGGACTGCAGCGCCGTCGTGCCGTCTACGTCGATGTGAAACGCACCTTGGGTGTCGGCCGTGCCCTTCAGCTTGTCGAGCGCGTGACCGTCGCTGCCCAAGATCGCCACTTCTGCGCCAGGCGTCGTCACGCCGGCAATCGTCTGCGGTGCCACGTCGGGCATTCGCGCGTGGGACTGTCCCGTCAGCGCGCCCACCAGGAGGCCATCGACCGCGCACGCCGGCAGAACAGCCAGACTCACCGCCACCATCCACCAACGACCGCGCATGGACAAATCCCTCCGGGCATCAGCGTATCGCACTTTTTGCCCGTCGTCATGGCCCGTTTGCCTTGACACGGCGACGCTGCGATGTACCGTCCAAAGGCCATGCCAACGCTGCTCGCGCTCCTCTTTCTGCTCGTTCTGCCCGCCACCCCGGTACCGCCGGATCCGAGCGCGGCGCTGTTCCCCAAGCCCATTCACCTGCAGCACGTGCGGCGTTTGGTGCTGGATCCCGGCCACGGCGGTGACAACCTGGGCGCGCTGGGCGCAGCGGGCGTGCGCGAGAAGGCGCTGACGTTGGAGATCGCCCGGCACGTGGCGCAGTTCATTCGCCAGCATAGTGACGCGGAAGTGCTCCTGACGCGGGAAACGGACATCGCGATTGAGCTGCGCCAGCGCCCCCGCGTGGCCAACGCTTGGAAAGGCGACGTGTTCATCAGCATTCACACAAACGCGCATGAGGTCGGCGAGGCGACCGGCATGGAGGTGTTTTTCCTCGCCGCGGACGCGAGTGCCGAGGCGGTGCGGGCGTTGATCGAGCGTGAAGAAGGCATTGCGGCGGACCTGCCGACGGCAGCGCTGCCGTGGTCGGTGACGTCGATCGTCGCGGAAATGGGCCACGTGACGGCGCTGAATCGGTCGCAGGATTGGGCGGTCGCACTGGCCGACGGGCTGCAGCGGCTGCGACCACGCGCGCGTTTTCGCGGGGTGCGACAGGCGCCGTTTGGCGTGTTGAAAGAGGCGCGGATGCCGGCCGTCGTGCTGGAAGTGGGCTACATCACGCAGTTGAGCGAGGCCCGGACGCTCCTCGAACCGCGGACGCACACGCAGTTTGGCGCGGCGATCCTGTTGGCGATGCAGTCACTGGACCGGCAGATGTCCCAGGAAGAAGCGGGGCGCAAGGCGCCGGGCAAGTAGGGGCTAGTCGGCGAGCCACGCGGTCACCAATGCTTCTGCCAGCACGCCTAGCGCCGTTGGCCCGCTGCCACCATCCAAGCGCGCCACAATCGTGCCGTCGTGCCCGATCAGCAAGCCGCGGCGCCGCCCCTGGTTCAGGTCCTGCATGTCGTTGCAAAAGACCAGATCGGCGTTCGCACGTTCGATTTGCCGCTTCGCCGCTTCGCAGAACTGCGACTCGGTCGCGCCGCTCAGCAGCTTGAACCCCAAAAGGCGCGTCTTCGGCGCCGCTGGCTTCACGCCGTCGATCGCCTTCGCCGTCGCGGCCATTTCCAACGTCAGCGTCGTTTGCCGCGAGCTCAGCTTCCCGGCCGTCGCCACCGGGGCAAAGTCGGCCACGGCCATCGCACAGGCAACGGCTTCCGGCTGCAGCGTCGTGCAGACTTCGCGCAGTGTCGTCGCGACTTCGTGCGCCGTCCGGATGGGACGCAGTGTCAGCGCTCCCCGCGCCAGCCGCGCACGCCGTTCGATCGCATCTGCCAACCACGCGCGCGTCTGCGCCTCAACCGCCTCCGGCGGCGTCGTCGTCAAGTCCAGATCCAGCACCGCGTGCCCCGGCCGAATGGCGCCCGGTCCGTGGATGTAGTGAACGTCGTGCCCCAACTGCAGGAGCACATCCGCGATCGCCGCGGGCAGGGCGCCTGACGCCACGTTGGAGACAAAGCGGACGTCGTCAATGGGCTCGCGCGTGCCGCCCGCGGTCAACACGATGGTTTTGCGCTGGGTCATGTTGGAGACTCCCAGTGGCTGTTACGCGCGCATCGTGGCGATGACGACGACGGCTAGCAGCACGCGGTAGATGCCAAACGGCCACAGGCCGAAGCGACTGAGGAGCTTCAAAAAGCCCGCGATGGACGCGAGACCCACGACGAAGCTCGCGATGAGACCGACCGTCATCGGCAAGAGGCCAATGCCGTCGTAGAGCACGCGCCATTCTTTGAGCAGTTCGTAGCCCGTCGCCGCGCCCAGAACTGGAATGGCAAGCAGGAAGGAAAAATCGGCGGCAGCACGCATTTCGAGTCCAGCAAAAAGCCCGCCCAGAATCGTCGCCATCGAGCGCGATGTACCGGGTACCAGCGCGGCGCACTGCGTCAGTCCGACCGTCAGCGCCGTCGGCAACCGCAAGTCCTCCAGCCGTTGACCGGTCGAGCGCTGTTTGGCGTAGCGTTCGGCGCCAATCATCAGGATGCCGCCCAAGGCCAACGCGAGCGCAACCGGCACCGGGTGAAACAGCGCGTGTTTGATCGCCTTGCCTGCGAGCTTGCCGATGACCGCAATCGGCACAAACGCGATCGCCATGGAGTAGAAGAGCCGCTTGGACAACTGCTGTTCGACTGGATCCTGCGAAGTCAGCCCGCGGGCCCGCGTCAGAAGCAGCGGCGCGTAGTACAGCACACAGGCTAGCCACGCGCCGGCCTGAATCACGATGTCAAAGGCGTCCAGCGCCGCCTTGGCCTCGGGCGTCTGCCCCAGACCCAGCGCCTTGCCGACGAGGATCAGGTGACCGGTGGATGAAACGGGAATGAACTCCGTGAGCCCTTCCACTACCCCAAGAATCGTCGCGTGTAGTAGGTCCATGGGCCACGGTTTACCGCAATCGGCGCAGATGGCAAAGAACTGGTCCAACGGCCAAGTGCCGGTATGCTCCGCGCGGAGGTGCGCGTGGCTGACGACCTGACTTTGCGAATCCGCGCCGTGACGCTTTTGCTGGCGATGTCGAGCCTGTTTTCCCGCGTGCTTGGCTACGGTCGCGACTGGCTGATCAACTACGAGTTCGGCGCAACCGGCGCGACGGACGTCTATCAGGCGTCGTTTACGTTGCCGGACATGATCAACTACCTGCTCGCGGGCGGCGCGCTCTCCGTATCCCTGTTGCCGCGGCTCTCGGCGCTTTATGCGGCGGAACGCGCAGGAACGGCCGAGCCGAATCGCGACGGCCTGAGCCACGCCGATCGCGTCTTCTCGATCGTCTTCACGGCGATGATCGCGGTCGCGCTGGCTTGCGTCTTGATCGGTGAAGTGCTGGCGGAGCCCATTCTGCGTGCCTGGTTCGACGGCTTCAACGACGCGCAGATCGCGCAAACGGTGCATCTGACGCGCATCGTCCTGCCGGCGCAGCTTTTCTTCCTCTCCGGTGGCTTGATCCAAGCGAGCCTCTTGGCCCGCCAGTCGTTTCGCGCCATGGCGCTCACGCCGTTGCTCTACAACTTTGGCATTATCGCGGGCGGTCTGCTGGGGGCGCGAACGGGCAACATCGCCGGCTTCTCCTGGGGCGCGCTGGTTGGCGCACTTTTGGGGGGCCTGCTGGCGCCGGCGATCTCCGCGCGCGGACGTTTGAAGTGGCGGCCCATCTGGCGGCCAACTGATCCAGAAATGAAAGCGTTTCTGTGGACGGCGCTGCCGCTCATGGTCGGCGTGAGCCTGACGACGGTCGACGAGTGGCTGGGCCGCAAGTTTGGCTCGTCGCTCGCGCCGGGGTCGATCTCCTGGCTGAACGCCGCACGCAAGGTGATGCTCGTGCCGATCGGCCTGCTGGGGCAGGCGGCGGGCCAAGCGACGGGCACCTACATCGCGCGGCTGCACGCCGAGGGAGCGCGGGACGAACTCTCGCAAGTGCTCGGCAAGTCGCTGGCGGCGGTTCTCGGCTTGTCACTCGTGCTTTCGGTGTTTCTGTTGGTGCTGCCGGTGCCGGTCGTCGGGATTCTTTTTGAGTACGGCAAGTTTGGCGAACACGACACACTCGCGGCGGCTTCCGCGTTGGTGCCGCTGAGCGTCGGTATCGCCGCGTGGGGCGGCCAGGCCATGCTCGCCCGGGCTTTCTACGCGACAGGGGACACGTGGCGGCCGATGATCGCGAGTACGGTCGTCACGCTCACGATGCTACCGGTCTATTCGGCGTCGACGCGCTGGGGCATCGCCGGGCTGGGCGCGTCGGCGACGCTGGGCATGACGGCGCAAGCGTTCGTGCTCCTCGTTCTGGCGCGCACGCGTCTGGGGCTCGATCTACGCGCGCTGCTATCGGGCGTGTCGCGCGCGGCCGTGGTCGCACTGCTTGCGGGCGTGGCGGTTGCGCTGGCCGACCGCCTCATTCGGGCGTCCAACTTGCCGTTTCTGGCGCAACCGCGCGCGCTCCATTGGGCGGAAACCGTTGTGTGCGGGCTGGTCTGGTTGGCGGTCCTCGTCGTCGTCGGTGCGCTGATCGATATGCCCGGATTGCCGCGGCGCTTGCAGCCCGTTGTCGCGCGCTTGCGGCGGCGGAAAGCCGACTGAAAATGCCAAAAATCTTGTCGCTTGCGGCGCTGCACAGAGTTGAGTAACGTGCAATTGTCGTGGAGTTTCGGCTCCGTCGGAGGACCTGTTATGGGTGCTGAGAATCGTTTGTCGATCAGGCAGTTGCAGAATATCGGCGTGGCTTTTGTTGTCAGCGCAGCCTTTGCCGCCTGCGGAACGCCCGACGTTTGTTCGACTCAGGATGGCGTCACGATTTGCGGCTCATTTGGCGGACGCGGGTACATCACGAACGTGCAAGCGCAAAGCATTTCCTGGCCGCCGATCGCCGTCTCCGACGGTCGTCTGCTCGTCGCTGGCCACTCTGACCTTGTTGAAATCGCTCCCGATGGACGGATCGCCACGCTCGTTCAGGCGCCCGGCACCGTGGCCGTGCCGTCGGCGGATTCTGCCGGCGTTTACGTACTTTCAGGCAAGGACGCGTCCACGACGCTGCAAGCCTACGACCCGACGACGCGCACGCTGCGTTGGACGGCGCATTTGGACGGTTCGCCCGTCGGCACGCCTGCCACGATCGCGGGCAAGAACATCTTCGTCGCAACCAACGACGGCGGCAGTGGCGCGACGATCTGGCGGATCAATTCGGGCGACGGCTCCGCAACGACCCTGCACGAGGGCGCTTCGCCTGCGGTCATCGCCGGGGACGGCACCGTTCTTTACTTGAGCACGCCGGTCGGTCGCGACTCGTCGCTCGCTCAAGTGCCCATGTTCACCACCCTTGTTGCCGAGGACGCGACAGGAAAGGAACTGTGGCATCACGACGAGTCAGCCGGCATCGTCGACCTCGCGCCCGGCAGCAACGGCGAAGTGTACATCGTCACCGGTACCGCCAGCGGTCAGGATAGCCACGTGTTGCGGCGCGTGAACACCAACGGCGACGTTGCCTGGACGTTCCGTCCGGACTGCGGCGACTGCACGGTCGCGGCCGCGCCCACGGTCGCCGGCGACACGGTCTACTTCCCGGTGTGGGAGACGCGCCAGAGCAAGCCCATCGACCCGCTCTACGCGTTGGACGCGAAGACCGGCGCCTCGAAGTGGACGTACAATGGCTTTGACAACGTGAGTGTCTCCGTGTCCGGCGCCAAGTTGCTCGTGCCCGGCAGCCAGAATCAGGTTGAAAAGACCACGACGCGGCACCACCCGGCCGGCCGTCCCGTTGTCGCGGCGGACGGCACGCTGTTCGTCTCCAGCGATGGCGCCGTTGTGGCGTTGGACAAGAACGGGCAGTTGCTAGGTTTTGCCCAGTACGACGCCTCGGCGGGTGAAGTGACCAGCAATGATTTCCTGACCCAAGGGCGTTGGGTGAACGCGGGCGTCCGTCCGTCACCGGTTCTGGGCCCCGATGGTACGCTGTACGTTTCAGATGGTCAGACCGTGCGTTCCTTCCATACCGGTCGCGCCGCGTCGCACACCGCTTGGGTCGCGCCCTACGGCGGTCCGAGCAACGACAGCCGCGCCCCAGGCATGTGAAAATGCCGCATTTCGCGCACCGCACGTGCCTGAGCGCGCTCGCGTGCGGGGTCTTAGTCTGGACGGCTTGCTCGGCCGCGGCGCCGCAACGCCCTCGCATCATCGAAGTGGAGACAGCCCGGTTTGATGGCGTCCACTATCCCGTGCCCGATTCGCTGCCAATCCTCGTGCAACCGCCGCCGTCGCCGCCCGAAGATCCGCGGCTGGCTTCGACCGCGCCCGTGGCGCCGTCAAACCTGGAACTGCCGGTGGCTGGGCCTGACCTGCACAATGCAGCGCTGCGCGACCACGAAACGGAATACCTGACGCGGCAATACCTGCGCTGGGTTGAGCAGTTGTATCGCATCGTGCGGCAGATGAGTTCTGGCGGCGGGATGGCGGACCCGCTGAGTCTACGGAAATGGCACGGCGACAACGTGAGTGAAATGGGCGCGCTCATTGAAGACGCAGCGGCGCTCGAAGGCGCGTTCGTCGACTTGGCGCAACTGACGGGCATTGATTTGGCGGGTTCGTCGCAAGAGCCGGGCCGTCCGGGCCGCGTGCGTCTGCTGTTTCGGCTGACCGCGTGCGTGCGCCGGGACTTGGCGGAGCGAACGCGCGACGGTTTGGATTATCTCGACGCCCGGCGGCGTGGACTGGACGATGCGGAACTGCGGGCGACGATGCGGTCCAGCCCGGAGCGGATCGACAAGCAGACGGAGGACCTGATTCGCCAAACTTCCGCGACTTTGGCGTGCGCGCAGCTGGCTGGGCGGGCGATGGGCCGGGAATAGCGGGGCTGCGGGGCCGGCGCCGCAGGCGCGCCGGATCTGAGGCAAACGAAGTTTCCCTCAGACTCCCTTCCTGAGGGCGGGCGGTTGAGGAAGGCGCGGGTTCTGTTATCGGCGCGATGGCGCCTCCTCGGAAGCTTTCGTGTTGGACGTGGAGTTGGAGGGCGGAAATCGCCTTCTCGGCGTGCGGGGCCCCGATGCGCCCGCTGCGCGGGATCGGTACCGCGCCTCGGTCGGGATGGTTTTGGGGCGTGGGTGCGGGGGATAGGCCTGGGAAATTGCCGGGCTGACGCCCTGCTGGGCTCATCCGGCCGCGGTGGCGCGGGAATTGTTTTGAGACTTTGCTCAGTCTGTCGACCGGGCGAAACGACGGGGGAGCACGACATGCCAGAATTGCCCGAAGTTGAAACAGTGCGGCGACATTTGCAGGTGTCCTTGCCGACGCGCCGGATCGCGGAAGTGGAGCTCATGCGCGAGGACCTGCGCTACCCGATTCCTGTCGACGCCGTCCACGCGCTGGTCGGTGCGACCTTCACGGCGGTGCGTCGGCGCGCGAAGTACTTGCTGTGCGACCTGACTGTGGCCGGTCAGCCTGACCGCGTGATGCTCGTGCACTTGGGCATGTCGGGTCGGCTGTTTATCGACCCGCACGCGCCGACGGAATGGCGCAAACACGAGCATTGGCGGATGCGACTAACGCCCGACCTTTGGCTGCGCTACGTCGACCCGCGGCGTTTTGGCGCGCTGGACGTGTTGGAGAAGTCCGAGGAGGTGACGCACCCGCTCTTGGGAACGCTCGGTCCGGAGCCGCTCGATGCCGCGTTCACGGCGCAGCACCTGATGGCGGTGTGCAAGGGGCGGCAACAGGCGTTGAAGATCGTGCTGATGGACCAAAAGCACGTCGTGGGCATCGGCAACATCTACGCGAGCGAATCGCTGTGGCGTGCGCGCGTCCACCCGCTGCGCCCGGCGCAGACGCTGAAGCTGCGCGAGGCCAAGGCGCTGGTCGCGGCGAGTCGGGCGGTGCTGCAGGAGGCGATTGTGGCCGGTGGGTCGACGCTCAAGGATTTTGTGGGGGGCGATGAGGCGCCGGGGTATTTTCAGCAACGACTGGATGTGTATGGGCGCGGTGACGCGCCGTGTCACGCCTGCGGCGGGCTCGTTGAGCACGTGGTCCTGGGCGGACGGGCTACTTATTTTTGTGGCGTCTGTCAGGTGTGAGGTCCGCGGGGCCGGCGCCGCGGGCGCGCCGGATCTGAGGGAAACGCAGTTTCCCTCAGACTCCCTTCCTGCGGGTGGCGGTTGAGGAGGGCGGGGTTCTGGTATCGGCGCGATGGCGCCTCCCAGGGAGCTTTTGCGTTGGACTTGGAGTTGGACGGCCGAGATCGCCGTCTCGGCGTGCGGGGCCCCGATGCGCCCGCTGCGCGGGATCGGTACCGCGCCTCGGTCGGGATGATGGTGGGGTCGTCACCGCTCGCTGCGCTTGCGGGATCCGGGCAAACCCGGCTCGCTGCGCTTGCGGGATCCGGGCAAACCCGGCTCGCTGCGCTTTCGGGATCCGGGCAAACCCGGCTCGCTGCGCTTGCGGGATTTCGGCAACCCGGCTCGCTTCGCTTGCGGGATCCGGGTAAACCCAGCTCGCTTCGCTTGCGGGATCCGGGCAAACCAGCTCGCTGCGCTTGCGGGATTTCGGCAAACCAACTCGCTGCGCTTGCGGGATCCGGGCAAACCCAGCTCGCTTCGCTTGCGGGATCTCGGCCCCCCCCCGTCGGCACCTCAATGACGTTCTTCACTCCAAAACGCCGCTCTTCCGCTACTCCGGCGCGTTCTTCGCCCGCTCCCGGACGCGCTCCTCCACCGCCTTCGCCTTCGTCTCCGCCGCCTCCAGCCCGTCTTTCCCCACTTCCTTGGCCTTGGCGATCGCCTTCTCCGTCGACAGCACGCCCGTCGCGTAGCCCACGCCCGTGACCGCCACGACCAGGCAGAAAAACGCCATCACCAAGTGCTTGGTCGCGTTGTACAGGAGCCACACCAGCACGATCGCGCCGATGAAAAGCCCAATCGTTCCTGGCGTCAGCTTGTCAAAATGCAAGTGGTCCATGCTTTACTTCCCCAGTTCCAACCGCACGCGAATCACCTTCTTGCCGCGCGCTTTCAGCACCGCCACGTCGCCGTCGCATTGCGCGCGGACCAGCGTGGCAAAGCCGAACGGCTGGCCGGGAATCGCGATGTCCGGCACGGCACCTTCCAGGCGCTTGAAGTCGTCGATGAAGAGGAACGTGCCGCGCTTTTGCCCGCCTTTGTGGAACTGCCCCGTCGAGTGCAGGTAGCGCGGGCCGATTTGCACAACCACCGCCGCATTCGTCTTGGCTTGCAGCGACTGCCGCAGTTTCTCCAGCCGCTGTTGGTTCGCGCCGTTGCCCGGCATCCACGCCAGTACCGCGAGGTAGTCGTCGACCGACAGCGCCGCGAGTTCGTCCGCCAGCAGGTCGGGCAGCGTCGCCAGCGATTTGACCGCGAACGTACGATCCGCGTCGACCGGCTGCAGCGTGCCGTTGAGCAGCCCGGTCGTCGCCGCCTTGGCCGCGGACACGTCGGGTTCGTCAAACGGGTTGATGTTCAAAAGCAGACCGCAGAACGCCGTCGCCGCTTCCCAGCGCACCACTTCAGTCCACAGGTCGGCGACTTCGGGCAGCACAAACGCCTGAGTCGGTACGTCGGCGTCGATCGCGCGCGTCAAAAAGTCCTGATCGGGCGAGGCGAAAGTCGTCAGGCCGATCACCGTCGCGTGCGCCAACTTCGCCGCGAGTTCCTCGCCACTTTCGGGCAGTTCGCCCGTCATCGGCAGCAAACCCACGCCCAGCTTGCCGGTAGACTCGCCGACCAACTGCTCAATCCACGCGCCAAAGCCGTTCACGTCCGGACCCAGCGCCAGACGCAATTGCCAGCGACCAACGTCGTGCGCTGCCGCCAGGAACGCGCCCAACTGCGCGCCGGGATTCGACAGCAGATCCTCGTCGTGGCAGTTTTCCAGCACGTCCGCCATGCGATCCAGCGCGTCGTGCAGGACAACGCCCGCGAGCACCGCCGGCACGAGGCCAAAAAGCGTGCCGGCCGAAAAACGCCCACCGATGTCCGGCGGATTCAGGAACGTGTCGCGAAAACCTTCCGCCTTGGCCAGCGCTTCCAGGCTCGAACCCGGATCCGTGATCGCCAAGTAGCTGCCGCCGTCCTTCCAAATCTCGCGCAGCGCGCGGTAGGTCGAGACCGTCTCGATCGTGCCGCCCGACTTCGTCGCGATCACAAAAAGCGGCTGACCTTGCTGGCCCCACGCGATCACTTCGGCGATCGCTTCGGGGTGCGTCGAGTCGATAATCCGCACCGGCAGCCCGCGTTTGCCCTTCAGGTGCTTGCCCAGCACTTCCGGCCACAAGGACGACCCGCCCATGCCCACGACCAGCACGCGATCGTAGCTCAGCCGCGTCGTCACGCGCGCCAGCACCGCCAACCGCTCGATTTGACTACGCATCGCGTCGATGTGGAACAGCCAGCCCAGGCGATCGCGGATCGTCTTTTGCACGGCAATATCGGTCGTAAACAGCGCCGCATCGCGCTGCCAAAGCCGTGTCACGGCGTGTTCTTGCGTCAAGCGCGCCAGATGCTCGTTCATTTTGGTCTCAAGGGCGTTCTTCATGGGGGCCACCTTCTGTTGCGGCGTCATGGTAGGTGGCGAAACGCGCGGCGGCAAGGCTTGCGTCTCAGGGCCGGTCCAGCGAGGATGCGCGCCATGCACGTGCTGGCAACCGCAGCTTTGGGGACGGTCGATCTGGTCGAGCAGGAATGCCGCCAGCTGGGCCTCGATGTTCTGGGCAACGACCGAGACGGCGTGCACATGGATCTCGGCTGGCCGGGCATCGCGACTGCGCTCGTGCACCTGCGGATCGCGACGCGTTTGATGCTGCGTCTGGGCGACTTTGCCGCGCACAACGCCGAGTCACTCTACGAAGGCACGCGGCGGCTGCCGTGGCTGGACTGGCTGGATCCGCAGGCGACGTTCGCGATCTTTGCATCGGGCGATCTCGTGCCGTCGCAAAATGGCGGGCAGGGGCTGGAGCACCACATTTTTGTCTCGCAAAAAGTCAAGGACGCGCTGTGCGACGTGCTGCGCTCCCGCTACGGCCGCCGACCGAATGTGAACGCAGACGATCCCGACGTGCGGATCAGCGTGCGTGGTCGTCGCGGTCGTTGGAGCGTGTGGCTGGATCTGTCGGGACCGCCGCTGCACGAGCGCGGCCTGCGCATGCGGCAGTTGGCCGCGCCGTTAAAGGAAACGCTGGCGGCGACGGTCGCGGTGCTCGCGGGCTGGAAGCCAGGACAGCCGCTGCGGGATCCCTTCTGCGGGTCGGGCACGCTAACGATCGAAGCGGTGAATCTGGGTCTAGGCATCGCGCCGGGCTGTACGCGCTGGTTTGGCGTGGAGCGGTGGCCACTGCACGGTCAGCAAGCGCAGCGGGAACTGGACAAGGTGCGCGGCGCGGCGGTCGACCACGCGCAGCACGTGCTTCAGCGTACGACGGGACTCGACATTGAGGCCTCTGACACCGATCCGCGGGCGATGCAGGCGATCCGCGAGAACCTGCGCGCCGCAGGGCTGGACGGCGTGGTGCGCGTGGTGCAGCGCGACGCGGTGGCGTTGCCGCCGATTCAGGGCGGCGTCATCGTGGGAAACCCGCCGTACGGCATACGCCTCAACGACACGGACATGCTGGCGCTCTACCGCAGGATGGGCGAAAGCTGGAAGTCGTCGCACAACACGACGGTGGCGCTCCTGTGCGGAAACACCGAGTTCGTGCCGAGTTTTGGCTGGCCGGTGGAAACCGCCCGCGAACTGCGGAACGGGCCGATCGAAGTAGGGCTGTTCCGTTACAAGGTGTGACGCGAAACCCGTGCGCGCAGCGCAGTACGTTTCGTCGCCAGTCCGCGCAAAGCGCGCAAGGCCCCACCAACCCTCGCGCGAAGCGCAGCGTGCCCCAAAAATCCCACAAGCGAAGCGAGCGGGCCCCCGCCAGCCAACGCGGCGCACCCCTCGCGTCCTCCCAGACCTGTTCACCCGCACCCAGGCCCCAAAACCATCCGACCGAGGCGCGGTACCGATCCCGCAAGCGAAGCGAGCGGGCCCCCGCCAGCCAACGCGGCGCACTGCTCGCGCCCTCCCAGGCCTGTTCACCCGCACCCACGCCCCAAAACCATCCGACCGAGGCGCGGTACCGATCCCGCAAGCGAAGCGAGCGGGGCCCCGCCAGCCAACGCGGCGCACCCCTCGCGTCCTCCCAGACCTGTTCACCCGCAC
>CAITYF010000146.1 GCA_903896545.1 uncultured Myxococcales bacterium
CTCATGAACGACGATGAAGCCGTAGTGTCCCGCAGCGACCTGACCGCCCATTGGCCAGCATTTGTCGTTGCCCTGCATCACTGGCGCGCGGTACCCGTCAAGGAGCCACCCATCGCTGTCTGTGAATAGAACGTAAAGGTCGCTTGGACCGCCGAGGTTCAAGGCCACCACCGTGGCCGTAGGCGTCACGCGGATTGTCGATTGAGTGTCCGTCGGGTGGTGACGATCCGCAAACTCGCCCAAGAACGCCGCGCGCTCGCATCCAGGCTGGCCTGCGCACGCCCCCCACGTAAAAACGCGTACTGACTTGGGATTCGCTACACGATCGACGCCACACCCAGCAATTTGCTGCGGATGGGGCGTCCAGACGACGGCGCTCCCGGCTTGTGGACCGCCGTCGCGCCCTCCGGTGCCGGACGGCTCGCCCGATGTTCCGGAAGTAGAGGCATGTCCGCCCCCGGCTCCAGCAGCGTCCGCCGGAGCCAGGGACGAGCCACCGGCTTCCGCCGGCGCGCTTCTACACGAGGCGCTCTCCAGGGCGCCTGCCGCAACGACAGCCCACGCTGCAGCAGCAATTCCATCAAGCCGATACTTCTTCACAAGACTCATAGGCACTTGCGGAAGTCGCTCGTGTCATCGTCCTTAGTTGGCTGGGCATCGTCATCGTCATCCGCCCCCTCGTTCTTGTCGTTGTCGGAGACGAGCTGGCTCGTGGAGATGAAGGTATTGACGACGCGATCGGTCTGAAGGAGCGGCAGGGTAAGTCCGCGATCCGTCAGGCTTGGCTCGAGTGCGACCACACCGTGGCCGTGGAATCGGGCGCTTGAAGTCATCGTGATAGGATCGAAGACCACGCCGCGGAATCGGCTATTCTTCTTCGTGCCGACGAGAAGGAGCTGACCGCTCGGCGCGTTGGAGAGGAAAGCTCCTTGCGCACCCACGTGACGCTGCCAAGCGCCAAGAACGTCCGCGTGTCGGGCGTCGAGCTGGATGCGGATGAGCCGCGCGGTCCTCGTGTTGCCGAGGCCAATCTGGTCAAGGACGTATAGGCTTCTGTCATTGGGCCGGTACGTTGCGGCAAGTACCGTCGCCGGCGCCACGCCAGAGAATGCCACGGGAATCCATGTTCGCTGACGCAAGTCAAGTCGCCACAGGTCTCCTGCGGGGACGGTCGAAGGTAACGTGCCACCCACTATGAACAAGGCATTCTGGGTGCCGCTCACGACGGCTCCGAAGTCTGCGCGGGGTTCGGGTGCCAATCGGCCGCCTGGCAACGCTGCGGCAGGAGTGGCTATGGCGAGGGGAGCAGCAGCGCCACCTCCGCCAGTCGTGCCACCACCACCGCCGGGCGGAGGTGCAGTCCAGGCTCCGAGGTTAGAGAGAACGCCGTTACGCATCCCGAGAACGAGTCCAAGCCCGCTGGCGTCCGGCGCTACCGAGACAAGCTGCGGCGCGCCTCCCGTAAGCCAGCCCGATGATTCCGCGACCGCTACCCACCGGCTGCCCGGGTTGGCGATTGTCGCGAGTACGGCGGGACTGGTGACGGCCGTGAGGTCGGCGCCATAGCCGTCCGCACCCTGAATGGCGAGTTTCGTGTACCCCGGATCCACGATCCAGTTGGCAACGTCCTTGATGAGCGGGCATTCCGGGCAAAAATGCGTGTAGCGGCAGGGCCCCAAGGCTATCCAGGCCGGCGCGTCAAAAGGCAACGGGTGAGAATATGTGCTCACCGCGTAGAAGTTCGACCGCAGCTTAAACTGAGACGCGGCGGCGAAGGGCGTTGAAAACTCTGGGACGGAGACCACGTGACTCCATACAGCATGAGGCCCAGGAAGTCCGTACTGTCCAAGGTCCCACAGGGAGAAGCCTTGAGGATATCCGGGCACACCGAAGCCGGCCGCCGCCGGGTTTCCGACATCGTTCGGCACGGGATCGTTGACGCCGAGTCCCACTCGCTCCGCACCCGTGACGAACTTCACTTTAGACTTGGGGTCTGACGACGGCGTTCCGCCTGGTGGCGCTGTCAGCGCCGTGGCGGCCGAAAGAATATTCGGTGTGGTCCACACGGACCACGGGTTGCCATATTGATTTCCGTCGATGAAACACTGTGCCAGGCACGCAGCTTCGGAGTTGTACGTGCACTTGCATGTTCGGAGGCCGACGGTCTCCGTCGGGGGCTTGCTGTAGGAC
>CAITYF010000147.1 GCA_903896545.1 uncultured Myxococcales bacterium
TCCGCCGCCCTTAATGCCGTAAGGATCTCCAGCATGCCGACCAGAAAGTGCCCGGAGCCGCAGCACGGATCCAGCGCCAGGATGTCTTTGGCACGCTTGGGCCAGCCGTCAAACGTGCCCGCCGCCGGCCGCCAGCGCCCCTCCTCCTGAACAAAGCGCAGGTACGTCCAGTCGACGCCCGGGAGCTCACACGCAGACCGCAGCGCTGCCTCATCCGCCGCCGTGGTCGCCAGAGTCTCGTCCACCGCCAGCAGCTTGCCCGCCCACCAAGCGCCCAACGTGTTGTGCAGCAGGAACTGCACCATGTACGGCTCGGTGAACAGCTGCGTCACGGCGGGCAGTTCGTCCGCGCCGATCTTGACCTCGCTCTTGTTGACCTCGTCCTTCTTCTGCGCCTGCCAGAACTGGTAGACCCAGCCGAGCGCGTCCTTGGCCTGGAACACGGCGGGATCCAGCCCGGCCAGCAGCCGCTCCAGCGCTTGCTCGTACTCCGTGGGCAACGCAACGCGCAGGAGCGGGTCGTCCGGCCGGAAGATCTGCGGGAGCATCTGGGCCGCGTACTGCCCCGCCAACTCCCAGCCGTTGCGGGCGCCTTCCTCGCGGGCCAGCTCCTCGCAGTCGGCCAGCGTGACCGCGACGCCGCTGGAGTGGATCAGCAGCCCGCGCTCGGCCAGGAAACGGGCAAACAACATGCGGTGCCAGTGCTCGTACGCACAGGCGTGAATCAGGCGGGCAAAGCCGTGCTCGCCGGTCGTGTCGCGGACATCGCCGAGTTGGCGGGCACGGGCGCGCAGTTCCTTGCGGAGCGCTGCCTCTTCTGGCGTCAAGTACGCGGGCGGATCCCGGTCCGGCACGCCCAGGTGCACCAGCGCGGCGCGGGCACCCGCAGACGCCTGGTTGCGGGCATCCTTGACGGTGGATTCCAGGCGGCGGCGGAGTTCGCGGGGGAGATGGTCTCGGGCGGGGCTTGTCATGTTGGAAATCCAGCGGACGGGTTTACGCTGGAGCCAGCGCCGGCGGTGTCCAGATAACGTCTTTGAACACCTTGGCGAGTTCACGACGCTTGTCCTTCAATTCTGGTGCGCGCCATTGGAGGGTTCGACTGTCGCACGGCAGGCCGAACAGAGAACAGTGTCCGCCCGCCCCAGCGCGCGCGTCGCCAACAAGCGGCGACGCAACCACGGCGAACACCTGCTGCCCCGCGGAATCGCTGATTGCATGAATGTCCCCGACCGACGCCTCAATCGCCACGCGCGGCTTTGGATTCTTCATGAGTGCCCGCGCGTCGGCAGGTTCCGCCCCGGCTGAGTTCCAGACCGTCAGGCCAGGGCTCTGCCAGTTCTTCGCAACGGCCTCGTCGATGTCGTCGGTACTGGGAACGAACGCCTGAATCTTGGGGTGCTTGTCGCCAGCGTCGGGATCAAAATGGCCAGGCACCTCGATCAGCCGGTAAACCCGAGCGGAGTCAGGGAGGATCTGGCTGCTGAGATCGTTGGGCAAACACGACGGCATCAGGCCTACCGCGCGTCCAGCCAAGCGAACAAGGCCTGAAGTGACTCGCCGAGGCTTTCAAGGCCGTCGATGTCGGCACCTTGAAACTCGCCGGTCTGGAGGTCTTTGCAGAACCAGCCACCTTCGCCAGTTGGCGTGAACTCAAACTCGACGTAGACGTCCTCGCGCTGCTCCCAGGTCATCACGACGGCCCAGTCCTCGGTGGCTGCGGCCAACGGCCACTGGTTACCAAGGTGAGGACGGACCGCTTGAAACGCCGCGTCGAGAACCTGCCCAGTCGCGGAGGCGTGCGTCCGAACATCGCGCACGAACGAAGCCCACCGCAGCGACCTGTCCACGTCCTCTTGGCTCACGACCGGCTTGGCGCGCACCCGCTCATCCAGACACTTCCGCAAGTCCTCGGTAGCCAACGGCACAAAGTTGAACGCATCGCTGAGTGCGGCCTTCGCCTCGTGAAAAGCGAACAGGTCATGTCCGAACACTGCTCGCTTGTTTTGAGCTGGGCGGACCTGCACCGTAGGACGGCGGTTCCGGACTTCAAGCTGTGTGTGAGCGACTACCATTCAGGCTCCAATAGGGCGCGCAACCGCGGGGTGATCGTCTGCTCAAAAATCGTGCGCTGCATCTCGTGCAGTTCGTCGGCCAACAGCGCCCAATTCTCAGCGGATACAGTGGCTTGCGGCGAACTAAACCCGACCTGCAGGTCATAAAGCACCTCTGGCCAACCCGCCTTGACCTGCGGGCCTGTCGCCAGCGTCAGTGTGGCCTCAAGTCCCCGTTCCTCATCAGCCGACCGAATCTGAGTCAGAAATCCGCTCGCCTGCCCTGGTAGGCCAGCCGGCCAGCCCGGAGCAACTTCAAAATAGTCACCCAGTTGCGAGTCTGGTGGCAATGAGACGCGGTCGATGTAGCGAACTGCGACACCGGCAAGCGGCGAGCCAACTCTTGCCGTGAGACAGTGGCCAAGCACGGTTTCCGCCATCGAGCGCAGGCTCTGCCACCCGTCATATGGAGGAAGTGCGTGCATTGCGACGATGCCTCTCCCGACCGTTAGGCGCCAATGGCCATCGGGACTCGACAACATCCGAGCATCGAGGCGGTGGGCGACTGATGTCCGTACGCCCTGACCGTCGGCCGCGACGCTGATCTCGAACCACATGCGGTCCTGTCCCGTACTGCCAAAAGACTCGCCCAGGCGCTCCGCGACAGCCTTGGTCAGCGCAACTGCGTCAACCTCCGTCGCAAACCGCACGGCTAGGATCGCTTCCGCGATCGGTGCCTTCTTGTACCTGATGGGGCGCTCCGCCATCCCGGAAGTCCTTCAGCGCGTTACTACACGCGATCACCCGTAAGAACCCGACGGCTGGCTGTTACATTCCGGTGTCAGAGCCAAACGCGGACCGGAACCATACCTATCTTACGGGGCTGCGACAAGCCCACCCGCGAACTCAATGTAGCAGCACAGGCCCCGACTTCAACTTTGCGAGCGCATCCTTGCGCACTTCGGCAAGCCAGCCGTCCAACTCCGCCTCCGTGCGCACGGTCCGCGACGGCACTTTGGCGTAGACCAGCGCCGGCTCCAGCAGCTTCGCCGCCTCCTGACGCGCGGCCAGGAACCCGGTCGGCAATCCTTTGCGCTTGTCGTGCCAACTGCCCAGCGTCCAGTGCTGCAGCGAGCCGAGGATGTCTCCTTCGGTCGCCACCTTGGGTTCGGCCGCAGGCAACAGCTGGTGCAGCGTGAGCAACTCGCGCTTCTGGTCATGATCCAACTGCGCCCACGCGGAATCTGCTTGCAGCGCCGCCAATCCGGCATCGTGTTCTGCTTTGAAGCTCTGCGCAGCGGTCTGAAGGGCAGAACGCAGCGCGCTGGTCAGTTTGTCACAGAGGCCCGGCACGGGGTCCGGATCCTGGAGCAGCAGGCGCTGAGCCACAACGGCATCCAGTTGCGCCTTGACGCCTGGCAGTTCCGGCAGGCCCTGCGCGACGCGAATCAGCCGCTGGAGCGTGTCCCAGCGCGGCCAGCGGGCTTTGATTTTCTCGCGTCGGGACGTCCAGTCGTGAAAGCTCTGCCGGAGGTCCTCGCTGGCCGCAACGACAGCGGCTACCAGGGCGTTGCCGTCGTGGGCAGCCAACTCGTCCAGCTTGGCAACGGACGGCGATTCTGGCTTCGGCGCATCGCCACCAGCGTCCGCAGCCAGCGTCCGCAGCGCCTGCAGGACGTTGCGAGCCGTCGTGGCGGCGTCATTCTGGCTCGCCTGCGCGCCGACATCTTGGGCCAGCTTGGCCAGCCCGATCTTCTGCGTGGTGGTGACCACGACGTTCTCGGTGCGGTACGTGAACTGGGTCAGCTGCGTCTGCTGCACCGTGTTCAGGACCTGAGCCTGATGCGTTGCGCTGTGGGTGGCGCGTATGTGGCCGGCGGATGCCAGCGCATACAGAACGCCGTCAATCGCGTCCTGCGGCCACCCGAACGGCGGCGACTGGAAGTACTGCCGGACTTCGTGCCCCTTGCGACCAGGCGCCACGTACTTCAGCATTTCGTTGGCAACGACGTGGGTTTCCGTGCCGCCGTGATGGCCGACTTTGTCGAACGGCGCGGGAGAGCCTTTCTTCGCCTCAATCACCACCGCGCCCCAACCGCCGTGGTCAGCCTCCTGGAACCGCGGGAAGAGGCGCACGACCGCTGTCTTGAGCGCGGCTTCCAACGCTGCCGCCAGGTCATCGCCCGTGACTTCCTGTCCGCCGCCGACCCATACCCGCGCTTGGCTCAGGACCTCCAGGACCAGGCGCTTGGCCTCGCGTTGTCCGTCGTCGCGGCGGCTGGTCATCGCAGCCTGGGCTTCTTTGCCCGCGGGCTCAGCCGGCACCGGCCGCACTGCCAAGGTCGAGTCCGCAGCACGCCAGCGCACGATCGCTGTCCGCAGCGTGTCCGCGTGTACCTTGGGCAGGTACGCGAACACGAGCGGCGAAGACGGCCCCGACTGCCGTGCGTCCGCCTGCACCTCGTTCTCGGTCGTGGACCAACCGTCGCGCAGCCACACGGTCAGGCGGTTCGTCGCCATGGAAGGCTTGTCGCCGGAGTAGTGCAGGTCCACCTCGCGCAGCACCTTGGACTGCCCGTGCACGATGCCCTTCTTGAACGGCCCGAGCTGGTTGACGTTTTCGCGCAGCAGTTGGCCGCGGTACGTAGTAATCTGCGACTGCCCCTGTTCGAGCATCGTCACCTGCGTGCGGTACTCGTGCTCCCAGGCCGACGACTCCGGCGTCTGCAGCTTGTACTCGCTGCCGATGTTCAGCAGCACGCCGTCGTTTTCCAGAGCCGCCAGCGCCGCATCGACCTGTTTTCGCAGCTCGGCGCTGCCGGCACGGAGGTCGGTCAACAGCAGGTCGGCCAGCACATCCGGCGTCGCGCGCACCCCGAGGTCGCTGCCGCCTTGGGCGGGCAACTTGCTGATCAGAAACACAAGGCCACAAATCCGCGCCTTCAGAACGCCAACGGGTCCCTGCTGGCGAAGTTCCTGGATGCGGTTGTACGAGTCGCTGAGCAGGACGGCCGTCTGCAACATCGCGGTGGCTTCCTGGTCGAAGAGGAAGTCTGCGGGCACGACGACGCCCAGTTCCTGACCGCCCGTATCGATGACGGCGCGGTGGATCATGGTCAGCTGATTACGCAGTTGGGCCGTGGTTCCCGCGCCGATGCCCTGCAACACCTCGTTCCAGAAGCGCCGACGCACGGGCAGGATCGGATAGTCCGCGACCATCTCTGCCAAGTCGTCCTGCACATGCCCGATCTTGGTGCCTTTCAGGTGGCGGGAGATCTCGCCCGCACAGTGCGTGAGCTCCTTGTCAACGCGGGCATACGCCTCGGGCTTCTTCTTGAGAATCACCGTGCGCACGACCCGCGTGACGTCCGTGTCGTGCAGGGCAATTCGCACCTGGAACCGGCCCATGAGCCGCTCCAGCGTCGGCGTGCCGGAAAGCGCGCTCTGGCCGCTGCCTACGACCAGCAACCGACTGCCCAACCGCTTGGACAGGTCCTCGACGGTCTCCTGGATACGGATCGCTCGGTCTGCGTTGTCGCCGATGAACTGCTGCACTTCGTCCAGTGCCAGCAGCAACAGCGGCAAACTGCCGTACTTCGACTTGAGCGCGGTGTCGATGATGTCGAGCAGTTCCGCGTTGCTGATGTCGTCCTTGTGCGGGTACTGCGTGTACAGCAGCGTCCGGATCTCGGCTTCGGTCGCTCCCAACGACGGCACGTTCGCCAGCAGCGCCGATCCAAGCACGGTGGACACGTACATGTCCTGCAGCTCAGCCGTCCAATCACGCCCCGCCGCCTTCACCGCTGCCTTCACGGCGTCCAGCTTGCCTTCGCGTCGCAGCCAAAGCTCAAACCGAGCCTGAGGATAGCCTTCCGGCAAACCAAGCGAGCGCATCAGGATGCCAAGGACCGAAAGGCGGACCGTGTCGCCCGCGCCGCCGGACAGTGTACCTGCGGCTGCGTGCAGACCGCTGCCGTTCCGCTTGGCCGCGGTGTTCAACTCGTGGAGCTGGTCCTTCACGTCTTGTGGCAAGTGGGCAATGTCGCGAGGCGTGGCACCATCCGCAAACGGCGTGTCCGTCCACAGCGCCCGCAGCATCTTCAAGAAGTGCGATTTGCCGCTCCCGTAAAACCCGCTGATCCACACAGCCTTCTGTTCGGGCGCATTGAGTCCGCCAATATAAGCGCCTAATATTTTCGACATGCCGGCGTGGTATTGCCCTTCGCAGACGAATGTCTCCAGCTCAAAACGCAAGGTTTCCAGTTCCGCTGGCGTGGTCTCGTCGGAAACCTTGGCCACGCCCTCATTGCGCAGCGCAAGCTGCTCCGGGCTTTTGGCATAGACGTCACGATTCAGGGTCAGCATCGGGGCCTCGTTGGCTGGGACGGTCACGTGGAGACGATCGGCAGCGCCAGGTAGTTCCACCCGTCGCGCTTGTCCAGCAGCCGGTACGTGTTGGTCTGGTACGCGCCCGGGAAGAACACCGCCAACCGGCCTTTGATTTGGCCCTGGACGTCAACAACGATGTCCGACACACGCAGCAGGCCGAAGAGGCTCGCGACGCCACTCAGGGCAACCATGGTGTCGGCGTCGGCGGTGTTGTCGGTCAGGACGGCACGCACGCGCTCCACGACAAACGCCCGGAACGACTTGAGGGCGGCGCCTTTGAGCTTGTCGGGTTCGGCAAAGTAGCCTTCCCGGTACTGGTGCGCGGCCATCCACTCGGAAAACGCATCGGTCAGGTCGAGATGCCGCCAGGACTTGCCAGCGTCGCGTGTTGCGATCTCGTACTGCCCGATGCGGTTGCGGATGCGCCGCTCGTCTTCTTCATCGTAGACAACGAACCAGACGCGCTGCGGCCCTGCAAGCGTCCGCTGCCACGGAAATTGCACCTGGCGGGAATACTGCTCCAATAGGACGTCAAGGCGACTCATGGCACAGCTCCTCTTCCTCGGCGGTCAACAATCCGGGAAACCGCACTTCAACCACGGGTCCCGACCGCAGTAACTGCAGGAGTCCGCGCTGGGATGCGGCGACGGCCATGGACATCAACTCGACCTCGCTCAGCTCGAGGACTTCCGTCCAGACCGTCCCAAATAGGCGCAAGCCGCGTCGGCCTTGCAGATAGCCGATGAAGAGCGCGAGCGCAACCACGGCGGGCGTCACCCGTGGGCGCTGCCGCGACTTCCTGACCGTCCCGTGCAGGTGGCCAGACTGTGCCCAGCTGGCAGCGAGGTTCTGTGCCATCGACCGTGCCATCTTCGGACTCAAATGCGGCAGTTTCGGTTGCAGCGCCTCGCCGAACTGCACGCTCGTCACGACCGATCCGTACGGCACATTGTGCAAAAACGTCCAGGATGCCAGCATGACCTCGTCGCGGGCCAATGCCGTCAGAGCCGCAAGCATGGGCTGCGAAGCCTCATCGTCCGACCACAGCTTGCGCAGTGCACGGAATAGCGGCGTTTGCGCGTCCAGGCCGTAAAGCCGAACGAGCAGCTTCAAAGACTTCTTGCGGTTCATCGCGCTGGTCTTGCCCAGCACGTTGTCGTCGACGACAGCGTTGGCGTAGTCGGCGCGCGCGGCGTCAGTCGCCGTGGACGCGAAGAGCGTCGACAACTCGGCCAGCATGATCGTGCGACTGTCGTGCGGCGTGCCGTGGCCGAGGTGGAAGCCCAGTACGCGACGGCGCTCCTCAGCGGCCATGGGCGCCATGCCAAAGGCCAGTTGGCTAGCGGCGGCTGGTTTCCGGGAGCGAACGGGCACAGGACCTCGCGGTGGCAAGCAGGCCGAGCAATCACGCCCGGCGTGGGCGGTACGGTAGGCCACGAACGGGAGTGCGTGCAAGTGTCGCTGTTTGCAGTCGCGGTGGGCACGAGATCCCCAGCGCGCTCTAACCGCCGCACAGTCCGCTGGCTCAACTCCCCGTCTGCGAGCCGAATTCCCGCCGAACCGACATGCAGTCCATCTACATGCGCAAAAATACAAGCATTTACTGGCATAAGTAGAACGATGTGCCGGTGGAGTTCGCCGTCACACAGTGCCTTTTCGCCACATTTTCAGGAGCTTTTCCACCATGAACATCAAAATCCTCCGCCTCGGTCATTCCGCCCGCCACCACGAAGCCGCTGCCGGCGCCACCGTCGGCGAAGTCCTCGACGCCGTCGATCTCCCCGCCGCGGGCCACGCGATTTCCGTCAACGGCCTCGGCGCAAGCAGCACCACTGCGTTGTCTGAAGGCGACGTTGTGTGCCTTGTTCCGAAGGTCGAAGGCGGCAGCAAGTAAGCGATTCCCGCAACAACATCGCCCGCTGGGCCGCATCCGGTGCGTCCGGAGCGGCTTGGCTGGCGGGGAGAAAACGTCATGCACCACTGTGACCAAACCATGGCCGCGTACCTGCTGGATTGGCAGGCAAAGCTCGGCTTGAACATCCGCTACCAACGCTGGTCGGCGCGCTACACGGACCCGGCGGCTTTTCGTCGGGAAATTGAACTGCTGGGCCCGATCGCGGGTACGGCGGACGAGTGCCGGCTGCCCTACCGGGACGGCGTGCAGACGGTCAACGTCGTGCACGGCCGCCCGCACACGGGCGAGCCGGTGGAGCTGACCATCGACGGCGAGACCTTCGTGGTCGCGTCCGTGGAAGGTCGGCGTGTGCGCCTCGCCTTTGACCTGGAGCGCCTGTTCGAGGTTCCGGGCGACATCCAGCCGGGCCTCATCCTGGAAGCCGTCCTGGGCGCAGCGTTGCCTCTGGCGGCGTCGCACATCCAGGGCTACGACTGGGAGCGCGAGCGCACGGAGTTTTCGGCGTGGATGGTGTCGTCGGTCGACGGGATGGTGCGCAACTGGAAGAACGCCATCCGCGACAACGAATACGAGGCCAATCGGCTGACGTCGCAAATCAGCGGGCTGGTGCGCAAGAACGGCGAGCTGCGTGAGCAAATCGTGGCACTTGAGGCCACGACCCGCCCGGCGCAGGAACAGAAGGCGCAGGAAGAGTTCGCGGCGCTGGTCAAGATGATGCCGTCGCCGGTCGTGTCGGTCGAAGTCGA
>CAITYF010000148.1 GCA_903896545.1 uncultured Myxococcales bacterium
CGATCTCTGCAAGCTGACCACGTTGGTCAAGCCTGCGGCATCGGCACGGAGTGGTGGCAACGATGAACGACGACGACTTCCTGTTCGACGAACCCGTCCGTGAGCCTGAAGGTTTCAAGTCCTTCGGATGGCCCACGGCGGATCCCGCCCGCAAGGCCGCAGCGGCTGACGATTGGATCGCCCCACTGGGCAGGATGATCGCGGCCCAGCTCCGGTCGTTCTACGCGGAGATCACGGCGTCGCCGACGAACTCGGATTGGCTGTCGACCGCACAGGCTGCCGCCTACTTGCAGCTGGGCAACCCGTCCACGGTGCGGTCGCTGGTCTGCCGTGGGTCACTGGTTCCCGACGGCAAGAACGGAAAAACCTACATGTTTCGGAGATCTACCCTTGATGCGTACCTCACGGGGAACGCCAGTCAGGGAGTCATGGGCAAGGTGAACGACAATGGCAATCGACCAAACCAAGCTGACGCCAACCAAAATCCCGTCCGTCTACATCATGGCGGACGGGCGGTTGCTGATCCGCGTGTCGGTGCGGCTGGCCCATGGCAAGGTCAAGCACAGCAAACGCGTGATGGACGCCAAGACCAAGCCCGACGACCTGAAGCAGGCCGTGCTCAACCTGAAGGCCGAGGCACGGATGCCGCCGCCGCCACCAGTCCTTTCGCCCCTCCCAGTGACTACAAGCCAGACGTTGGAAGACTACGCAAATCAATGGGGTAAGACGCGGAGTGCCCGTCTGAAGCCGTCTGCGGCTCAGTCCTACCGTGCCTGCCTGGAGAAGCACATCCTGCCGTTCCTGGGGCACCTGAAGTGCCAGGACGTCACGCGTGGTGCGGTCGAGGCGTGGGTCGTCTGGGCTGAAGGTCGGGTGATGACGCGGGAACGACGCACGGAAGTTCTGGATGCCGATGGCAAAGTCGTCCGTCAAGGCAACCACAGGCTGACCAAGGCGGCGGCCACGGTCACAGAGCCGTATGCCCAGGCCACGATGCGGCAGTGGTGGCAGTGCCTGAAAACGATGCTGTGCGACATGGCAGCGGATCTGGGGCTGAACGACCCGACGACCCGCATCCGACCGCCTGAACGTCCGCAACAGGCTCCAAAGCGGGAGCAGCGGACGGTGGAAACCGCCGATCTGGCGACGATGCTGGAGGCGGCACGCGTCCACGCCCCAGATCGCTACGCGGAGATCGCGGTGCTGGCCTTGACTGGCATGCGGTCTGGCGAACTGTACGCCCTGAAGTGGGACTGCGTGGACACGGAGAAGCTGCTGATCGTCGTCAAACGGTCGATCTCCCTGAAAGTGCTGACAGAAACGACCAAGACCAAGGCCCAGCGGACGGTGCCGATGCATCCCCTTGTTGCCGAGCTGCTGAAGGCCCACCGCCACGAGCAGCTCAAGAATCAGGTTGCGGGGCTGGATCTGGGTCTGGTGTTCCCGTCGGAGAAGGGCACGCCCCGCACGCCGAACACTTTGCAGAAGGCGTTCCAGGCCATCAGGAAGGCGTCGGGCATGGACATCAAGATCGGTCCACAAGTCCTGCGGCGGTCGATGAATTCCAACCTGCTGCGTCACGCCGTCGATCGCCTGACGGTGAGGGCCATCATGGGCCACACGACCGAGGAGATGACCGCCCGCTACTACGGCGTTTCTGAGGGCGACAAGAAGGCGGCGGTGTTGTCGCTGCCCGTGAAGCAGCAGTAGGCCTCGGCCAAGCTCTGTGGAAACGGGGCAGGGCTACAGAAAAGCCTGAAAAACCAAGAAGCCCCGGTCACTTGCCTGTGTGGGCGTGTGACCGGGGCTTCCTTGTTTCTGACTGATTGGCTGATTCCAGACTGGTTTCGCGGCCTTGTGTTACCCTGCCGTGTTACCCTTGCACTTTGTCTTGTTGTCCGTTGTCGCCTAACTACTTGATTGTCTTCAGTCGCGGGGGCAGGATTTGAACCTGCGACCTTCGGGTTATGAGCCCGACGAGCTACCGGGCTGCTCCACCCCGCAGAACGCACACTAGGCGGGTCGGCGCTGGGTGTCAACCTCGTGACGAACGATTGTCCGCCGTTCAGTCCAGCGCGTCCTCGATTTCCTCCAGCAGTTCCTCGGCATCTTCGCGTGGCCCTTCGTGCTTCTGGGCGATGGCAAGGTCGCGGGTCTTTTCGGCAAATGGCCGCGCCTCGGCATGTCGACCGAGCTCGCACAGGCACTGGGCTTGCCGCAGGTGCGCCATCATGAGGTCGTCCTGCAATCGCGCGGCGGTGGCAAACGCGTGCAGTGCGTCGGCGAACCGACCGGCGTCGAACAGCGCTTGTCCTAAGGAGAACCATGCGAGCTCGTTCTCCGCGTCTTCTTCGATCATGGCGCGAAAGCGCGCGGTGCGAACATCATCTTGAGGTTGCGTCATGTTTTTTGCGTCTCCGGTGCGTTTTCTTGCGCCGTGGCAGAGCTTGGCTACGCTCCCCGGGCCGCCGCTAACTGTAGCGCAGTGCGGCGCGCAGGTCTTGTGTGTGACCTTTGAGGTATTCGTGGCCCGTTCTGCTTCGCCCCGTTCCCGCCGCTCCGAGCTGATTCCGCTTGTTTTGTGCGGTCTTCTTTGTGTTCTTGCTTGTGGCGCTTGGTTGTCGCGAAGCCACGCGGCGACTCCCGACCGCGGCGACATCAAGCCCGCTGCGCCTGCCGAACCGCCGAGTCCGCAACCGACCTCGATTGAATTTGCACCGCTGACGTCGGCCGACCTGCACCAAATGGCGCCGGGTTCCGACGGCTTTGAGACCTTGACCGGCCCGCAGGGGCAAAAATGGCACACGACGATCGACGCGGCCGCCCAAGCGGCCATTCAGGCGGACCTCGATCGCCAACACGTTGCCTACGCTGCAGTTGTGATGATGGAGCCGACGACGGGCAAGATCCTCGCGATCGTCGAGCACCGGGAGCCCGGCGATGTGGTGGGCGAGATCGGCAGCCTGACCGAAGCGACGGTTCCCGCGGCGAGCGTGTTCAAGGTCGTTACCGCGGCGGCGCTGCTGGATGCCGGGCACACGCCCGATCTACGCGCCTGCTACCACGGCGGCCTGCACGGCTTGGACGCGAGCCACGTGCACGAATCGCCGCGCGACACGCAGTGCCAGACGCTGACGGAGGCGCTCGCGCACTCGACCAACGCCGCATTTGCCCGCTTTGCGTTGCGCGACCTGCAGCCCGGCGCGCTGGTCACGATGGCCGAACGTCTCGGCTTCAATCACCCTCAGCCGGCGGATCTGCAGCTCGGTGCCTCGCCGATGGTGGACGGCGTGACCGAGTTTGAGCGCGCCAAGACCGCGCCCGGCTTCATGGGGTCCAAGCTGAGCCCACTGCACGGCGCGCTACTGGCGGCTTCGATCGCCAACAACGGTCAGGCGATGCGCCCGTATCTCGTCGATGGCGACGCGGCGCTGCCTGGGGTTGCCCGCGAGCCGACTTCGTTGGGCCAGTGGCTTCCGGCGGAGCAGGCGCTCGCGCTACGCCGAATGATGCGCGAAACTGTCGTGCAAGGTACCGGACGCCATGCGTTTGGCGTTCGGCCCAAGGCGCTGCGCGGCGTCGAGATCGGCGGCAAGACCGGCTCTTTGAACGGCGACGATCCAGCGGTTTTCCGCCATATTTCCTGGTTTGTCGGCATGGCGCCCGTCGAGCAACCGCGCGTTGCCATTGCGGTTGTTGCCGTCAACGGCATGCAATGGAAGGCCAAGGCGCCCGCGCTCGCTCGCGACGCCCTCGCGACCTGGTTCGCGGCACACCCCGCAGATTGAGCGCAGACACGCCTTGACGTGTGGCGTTTTCGCACATACACTGCCCGCCCGCTGCAGAGGCCGTGCGCCGCAGCATCCGTCAGGTTCAGAGCCTGACACAAGGTGACCCAGTTTCGGCAGTCCGCTGCCGACAAGTCACTCGAAGTTTTGGGGTATTCCCAAAGAACTCGGGGATCGTCTAATGGCAGGACCGCAGACTCTGAATCTGCTCATCTAGGTTCGAATCCTAGTCCCCGAACCGTTCTGGAACCAACAGGCCCGCATTCACACCGCGGGCTCGTCACCGGTTCACCTTACCGCCCCGTTCGTCTAGCGGTCAGGACGTGGCCCTCTCAAGGCTAAAACAGGAGTTCAATTCTCCTACGGGGCACCATCTTTTTGACATGAGCGATCGCGCGCCGACGCCGGCTCTGCAGGTCAACGCGGATGTGGCGACAGCCTCTGCCTCGCGTTTGGGCGTTTGGCGCGACGTCGCGGACGCCGACTGGGACGACTGGCGCTGGCAGCTTCGCCACCGCCTGCGTACGGCGGATGAACTCGCCCGGCACTTTACGATTACGCCTGAACTGCGCGCTTTCCTCAATGCTGGGAACGGCTTTGAGGTCGCGGTCACGCCGTTCTTCGCCTCGCTGTGCCGGCCGTTCGATCCGACTTGTCCGCTGACACGCCAAGTGCTGCCTGACGTCGGCGAGTTGAACGTTCACGACTTCGAACGCGCCGATCCGCTCGGCGAAGACCCGCATCGCAAAGCACCGGGGATCGTGCACAAGTACCCGGATCGCGTGCTGCTTCTGGTCACCGACACCTGCGCGGCCTACTGCCGCTATTGCACGCGCGCCCGCTGGGTCGCTTCCGGCACCGAGTCTCTCGGTTCCGCCGAATTGGACGCCGCGC
Source organism: uncultured Myxococcales bacterium (assembly GCA_903896545.1). Taxonomy (GTDB): domain Bacteria; phylum Myxococcota_A; class UBA9042; order UBA9042; family UBA9042; genus CAIYBN01. The sequence goes on from CAITYF010000148.1 coordinate 4,683, forward strand.
TCGCGTACATCGCGCGCACGCCAACGATCCGCGACGTCTTGATTTCCGGCGGCGATCCGCTGCTCCTGTCCACGCAAAAGCTCGACGCGCTGCTGGATCGCCTGACGCAAATTCCGCACCTGCGCTTCGTGCGCTTAGGCACGCGGGTGCCCATTTTCCTGCCGCAGCGGATCGACGCCGAGTTGGTTCACGCGCTGCGTCCGCGGCGGATTCCGGTCTTTCTGAACGTGCACTGCAACCACTTTCTGGAACTCGCCGATCCGGTGCGGCAAGCGCTGGCGCGTTTGGCGGACGGCGGTATTTCACTGGGCGGGCAAACCGTGCTCCTGCGCGGCGTGAACGACGACGCGGCAGTTCTGCAGGAAACGTTCTACGCGCTGCTTTCCGCACGCGTGCGGCCGTATTACCTCTTCCACTGCGACCCGATCCGCGGATCGGCGCACCTGCGTACGTCGGTGGATACTGGGCTTGCGCTGATGCGCGCGCTCATCGGTCACACGTCAGGCATGGCGATTCCCAAGTACGTGATTGACTTGGAAGGCGGCGGGAAAATTCCGCTCTGGCCGCCGTACGTCGAGCAGCTGGATCGCAGTCTGATTACGGTCCAGAACTATCGAGGTGAGCGGTGGACTTACGTGAACCACGCTGATTGATTGACAACACCGGCGGCGAACCGCACAAGGAATGGGCGTCGACATCGGCGGGTTGGAGTGGCAGTGAAACGGGCGCGCGCGACATGGCTGCTAGGGTTGACGCTGACGGCGTGTGGTGCGGCTCGCGTTGCGCCTCCGCCGCCTTTGCCGCCGTTGACTGCGCTGGAAGCGCTGGGCCGCGTGGCGCCGCTAGAGCGACAGGGGCAGTTTGCCGAGGTCCTTGCGACCGCGCAGCGTGTCCCCGGTTCACACGCCGTGGACTTGCAGGGTGCGGAAGTGCGGGCGCTGTGGCAGTTGGGGCGCGACGCGGAGGCTTCTGCGCTCGAAGCGACCTGGCTGGCACGAGCGGGTGCGAATCGCGATCGTCAGTTGCTGCGTCAAGCGCGCTGGCACGTTGGCCGCAAAGCGTGGGTGCCGGCGTGGCAGGTGCTGGCGCCGCTGCGCGCGTCCGGCTGTTCCCCTAACGAAGCGTGTGCCCTCGTCGCGACGGTCCTGAATGCGTGGCACCCGGCCGATCTGCCCGCCCTGGCGTTGGAAGCTGCGCCGTCCAATCGGCGAAGCTCGTGGCTGATCGCGTTGGCGGAGCGGCTGAGCGAAGCCGGCTTGCTGACCGAAGCCCGAAAAGTGCTGGACCTCGCCCGGCAGAAGCAGCCCGACGACCTGCCGCTGTGGGCGTCTTGGCTGCTACCCGATCGCAAGATCCCTGCGCCAGAAGCCCGCAATGTCTGGCTGCAAGCGGTGGCGCAAAAGGCCTTCACTGCAACGCAGTTGGTTGAGCTTGCGCAGACTGCGCCGATGGACCGCTTTACCGCGCGAAGTCTCCTGCAACTGGCGGTCACGCGACCGGACGCGACAGACGAGACTTGGCTGCTGCTGCCCATGGCGCTTTTGCGGGCGGACGACGCCGATGGCCTGATGGCACTCGCCGCAACGCCGCCGCCGCAACTGCAGAATCCGCGTGGTCAGCTGGTCCTTGCACGCGCGCTTCTGGGCGTGAAGAAGCCTCTCCTGGCGCAGTCCCTCGTGAACGCGCTGCCGCAGGATGAACCGTGGACGCAGCTGCTGCGCTCTGACCTGATGCGGTGGTCAGGGCAACTCGCGGAAGCGGCCACGCTGCGCACGCAGGCGCTCGCGAAGGCACCCGATCGCGCAGAAATGGCGCTCATCGCCGCGCAGCTGGAGCGGGTGACTGGTGGTAACCGCGCCGAGTCCCTACTCCAAGTTGCCGCGTCGCAGCCGGGTGTGGGTTCGGCGACCGCGGTTCGTCTCCGTGCGCTGGACGCGTTGAATGCGCCCTTGAAGGTGACCTCGAAGGAACTGCTCGCGCGCGTCGCGCAGTACGCCCGCGTGTTGGTGCGTGACTTGCCACCGCCGTCGCCGCTGAGTGACGAGTGGCAGCCATCGACGGCGCGCGCACGCGAAGAATTCGCCCGCAAGCTGGAGAACCTGCAAGCGCGTTGGCCCGACGCGTACGTCCAGACGCTTCGCGGTTTTGCCGACGCTCAGGTGGCCGCGCCGTGGATGCTGCGTGAGCTCGCGCTGCGCGCGGTGCGGGAAGACGACGCGTCGACGTTCTTTGCGCTGGACGCCAAAGCGCGCGCGGCGGCGTCTGTGTTGGGAATTCCGCTCGCTGACGACCGCCTGCTCACGGAACTGACGAACAAGGCCAGTCCACAGCTGGCGCGGTGGCTGCGCGAAAGCGGCGTGACCGATGCGCCCAGTGCGACGGCGGCGTGGAAAGTGGTCGAAACGCTGTTGCGCGGTCGGTTCGCATACGCAGGGCGGGTTTGGGCAGAACGCGCGCTGCAAAACGGCCAAGCGCCGGAAATGACCATTCCGCTGCTAACAACGCTCAACGCGAGCGGTGCGGCCGATCTCGTGCTGGAACTACTGGCCAAACGCGCGCCGACCGACGCGGTCAAGGAGCCCGCGAAGGAGGTGCCCTGGAGCATCATTGAGGTTTACGCGCTTCTCGCGCTGGATCGCGCCGACGAAGCGGAGGTGCGCCTGAAAGGCGTGGCGCTACGCGCAGACTTGCCGCCGCGGCAGGCGCGTCCGGCGGTCGATCTGGCGTGGGAGAACGGCTTTTGTGAGGTCGTGCTTGCGGCCGTCCCGCGCCTGATGGGTGACCGCGATGACCTCTACACCTGGCGAGCCGGTGTGCAGCGCGGTCTGGATTGTGCGCGTCGGCACGCCCGCGGCGACTGGGTTGACGTCGTGGTGCAGGCGAGCAAAGCCCTGCAGCCAGATCCGAACCGCATCGAAGGGCTGGCCCGTGAGCTCGGAAACTTTGGCTTCCACGAGCGGTCCGCGGCGACGTTTGAAAGCTTGGAGAAGATTCGGCCGCTCGCTCCTGACGCGCTCAGCCAGTGGGCGCGGTCGCTGCTGCAACTGAAACGGACGGCCGAGGCCGTCGAAGTGCTGAACCGCGCGACCGTGGCGATGCGGGGACGCAACAGCATTTTGCACCAGCGCGCAGCCGAAATGTTGGAAGAATTCGCGGAATTTCAGGCCGCAAGCGCCTTCTGGCGCGCCGGCGTGCAGCTGGAGCCGGACAATCCGCTGCCGCGCTATCGGCTGGTCGCCAACGCGCTGCGGTTGGGGCAGACCACGGACGTTGCGGAGGACCTGCAGGCGATGTTTCGCGCAGGACCGGGACCGGAACTGCTCGACCAGTTGCAAACGCTCGCCGTCAAGACCGGTCAGACGCGTGTGGTGTACGAAGCACTCGCCGGGATTGTCGACGCCGATCGCGACACGGAGCGCGTGCGCATGAGTCTGGCCGCGAAGTTGGGGCTGCGCGATGCCGTGGAAGCTGGCGTTCGGCGGCTGCGGGCCAAGCGATCGGCGCAGTCCGCGCAAGTGCCGCAATGGCTGCTGGCCGTGGGGAATCGCAGGACGGCGAGGGAAGTGGCGGAAGACGTGCTGTCGTCGCCGGACCCGACGGGCGCACCGCAGGAACGGCCACAAACGCTGCGTTGGGCGCTGTCCGAGCGGCGCGACCCGACGTCCGAAGCCGAGGCGCTCTCGCTCATGCGTTTTTATGTCGGCCGTGCTTCCGACGGCCAGCGTGCCGCCCACGAGGCCGCGCTGGAACTTGCCCGCGCGGGGCTGCCCGGACCAGCGCGTGCCGTCGCGACCGTGGCGAATCAAGGCGATCATCCCATCCGCACCTGCCTACTGGCCACTTTTGAGCACGACGCAGGCAACCACGCGCGCGCCTTGGAACTCTGGCGCAAGTCGATGGCCGCAGCGCTTCTGGACACGCGTCTGCGGGACACGCTGCGGATGGGCGTGGCGCAAACGCGCGACGGCGACGGCGACGAGGTGGCGCTTGAGTTGCAGTGCGTCATGACCGGGCTGACCGAAGCGCACGAGTTCGCCCTGCTGGCTGGATGGCTGCGCGACTTGCTGGCGATGGCGCCGGATTCATCGACCCTTCGCGCGCGGCTTTTTCACGTTCACCTGTTGCGCGGCGATGTACCGGCAGCGCTGGCGGAGCTGCGGGACGCGGCGCAGACGTTGACCGACCTGAAGGAAGCCGACTGGCAGCGGCCCTGCGAGCGCCTTTTGCGCGATGGCGGCGGGCCGGCGCTAATGGCGTGGCTGGTCGGGCAGGGCGATTCGCTGCGTACGGAGCCTTGGTTCCTCGCGTTTGCAGCGAGCGTCCTGGCCAGTCAAACGGCCGCCGTGGAAACGCCCAAGGCGGCGCAGGTCAAGAGCGCGCTGATGACCGGTCCGGGCGCCCCTGTGCAGGAAATCGCCGTGGAGACGCCGCCGGTCGTGGACGCTGAGAACGTGCGATCAGCGCTGCGCTCGCTCACGCCGGTGCTGCCCGCCCTGCGCGTGGCGCTGGCGCTGGAATGGTCGGCCCGCGGTCGGCCGGAAGAGGCGATCGCTGCGCTGGGGACTTCGCCGCTTGCCCAGACAGAAGACGCGGTGAAGGCCGTGGCGGCAACTGCGATCAGCGCATCGGCGCTCGGCGATCCGCTGCCGCGCTTGGAAAAGTGGCTGTCGCGGGCCAAAGGCGTGGATTCGCGCTCGGCGGTGGCCAAGGACCTGGTGCGTCAAGGTCAAATGGCGCTTGCCTTGGCGATCTTTCCCGTGGGCGCGGACCTGCCTGACACGTCGGGGCTCGTCCCGAACGCCGAGACTTTGAAACGCCGCGCGCTGCTCGGTCTGGGGCTGGCTGATGACGCTCAAACCGCGGCGCTTTGGGTGCGCGCGCTGCGCGGTGCACGGGCGTCCATCGAAGCGGACGACGCCGCGGTCACCACGCTTCTGCGCGCGGGGCGGAACAAAGCAGGAGAACTCTTGGCGGTCGCGCTGCATGAAAGCGTGCCGGGTATGCGTATCTTGTCACTCGCAGACGCGGCTACTGCGGTCGACGTTGAGCCGCCGACCGTGCTGGCGCAAGCCCGTGCTTTCCGCCCGGATGCACTGCAGCACCTGAAGCGCGGGCCCGCGGACCTGAATCAGGAGACGGCGCAGGCGCTGCTGCAGCTCGCGGTCGCGGCAGATCCTCAGCGCGCCCTCCGGTGGACGCAAGCGCGGGCCAAGCTCGATGCAGAGCCGTGGCGTGTGTGGTGGGAACTGCTGCGCGCCGCCGAGGACTTTGCTGAACGCGAACTCGCCGTGACCGCGCTTCGCCAAGCAACCGCGATGGGTGCGCCCGCCGCGCTGCAGTCCTGTCCGCGGTTGTGGCTGGAACGCACGGGAACCTTGGAATCCTGCCTCCGCGGTCGGTCGCCGGATGCGCTTGCGGCCGATGAATTGGCGGACGTGGCAACCGCGTTGGCCGTCGCGGCGGATTCGCCCGATGCTGCAACCTTTTGGCAACGGTTGACGACCGCGCAGCACCAGACGCAAGGACAGTTTCTGGCGTCGGCGGCGGGGCGCGTCTGGGCGCTGACCCCGGCGGAGCTCGACCACCTCCGCACTGCGCTGCGTCGCTGGCTGGATACCCTGCCGCAGGCGGAACACGATTCGATCATCGTGGTGCAACTCGACGAACTGGCGACGCTCGGCCTTGGCGACTTGGGTGAGGCGCTCGAATCGCGTGTTTGGCAGCGCGATCCGGGGGCGCGAAGCGAGCGCAACAACCTGGCCTACGCCCAATTTCTGGCGGGCAAGCCGCGCGACGCGTCGCTGCACTTGGCCTCGCAGGCGTCCTTCCAAACGGGTGGCGAGGCGGCCTACGCGACGCTCGACACCGTGGCGAGTCTGCGCTGGGCGCTGGGTGACCAGCCGGGGGCGATCGAGGCGCAGCTCCGCGCGTTGGCGTCCATCGCTGCCGGTCCGCCGGATCCCGATGCGGGCATTTCCCTGCCGTTGGTCCGCTACGCCGAGTTTCTACTCGCGCGCGGCGATCTGGAGCAAGCCCGCGTGACCGCAGCGCTCGCTTTGGCCAAGCAAGAAGAAGCATCGACCGCGCAGCGCGCCCGCCGCGTTCTGCAGACTGTCCTGCGCCAGACGGTGCGGTAGCACGTGATGGACCAACCCGCACAGGTCTTTGCGCGCAAGCGCCCATGGCACAACCGCTGGTCGGTGCGTTTTCTCATTCTTGCGGCCCTTGCGTGCGCCATTCCAGCGTGTCAGTGCGCGCTCCTGAACGTGTTCGACCCGCCGTTTACCGAGACGATGCTGGCGCGCGCCGCGGAGAATGCTTGGATTACCGGCGAATTCGCCATGCCGCAGTATCACTTTCTGCCGCTGGGTGAGATGCCGCGGTCGGTCCTGACGTCGGCCATTGCCAGCGAGGATCGCAAATTCTTCACCCACAACGGCTTTGACATGCCGGCGATCCGTCGCGCCTGGCGTGCGTACAACGGCCACGAATCGGGCAAACTCATCGGCGGCAGCACCATTTCCCAGCAGGTCGCGCGCAACGCGTTTCTCTGGCAGCACCGCTCTTGGGTCCGCAAAGGCCTCGAGGCCTGGTACACGATTTGGCTGGAAATGCTCGTGCCGAAGCGGCGCATTTTGGAAGTCTACGTGAACGTGGCGGAGATGGGGCCGATGGTCTTCGGCATCGAATCGGGCGCGGAGTACTGGTATCACAAGCCGGCGGCGAAGTTGAAACCGGCTGAATCTGCACATCTTTTGGCGCTATTGCCGTCGCCGCGGAAATGGACGCCCAAGACCGCGTACGTGGAATCGCGGGCGCGCTGGATTCTGGCTGCGCCGCCGCGGTTGCCTTGGTAGAACGAAGCGCTAGGAGTGTGTCGGAGAACGTCCGACACGCTCCGTCCAAGCCGCGGCTGCGGCTTGGCAAACGCGTGAAACTGCCTGAATTCACTTCAGGCAGTTCTTGCGCGTTTGGCCCAAAACTCAAGCTAGGAGCCTGTCGGGGA
>CAITYF010000149.1 GCA_903896545.1 uncultured Myxococcales bacterium
CAGGTCACCAATGGTCGTCGGACCCGCGGCAGCCGGCTCGTAGGAGTAGTCGTCGTCATCCGAACCGACGCGCTTGATGGACAGACCGAGCTTGCGCTCTTCGGGGATGATCGAGATGATCTTCACCTTGGTCACGTCGCCTTCTTTCAGCGCGTTGTGGATGTTCTCGACCTTCTCTTCGGCGATTTCGGAGATGTGCAGGAAGCCTTCGATGAAGTCGTCCAGCTCCACGATCGCGCCAAAGTCGAGGATCTTCGAAACCGTGCCCTCGTGGACCGAGCCACGCGGGAACTTCTTCGGCACTTCGTTCCACGGATCCGCCGACATCTGCTTGATGCCGAGCGAGAAGCGCTCCTTCTCCGCGTCGATGTTGAGCACGATGGCCTCAACTTCGTCGCCCTTCTTGAAGATGTCCTGCGGGTGCTTGACCTTGTGCGACCAGGAGAGGTCGGTCACGTGGCAAAGGCCGTCGATGCCGTCTTCAATGCCGATGAAGATGCCGAAGTTCGTGATGTTGCGCACCACGCCCTTGACGCGCGTTCCGACCGGGTAGGTGCTCGCGAGCACGTCCCACGGGTTCTGCTCGATCTGCTTCATGCCCAGCGAGATGCGCTTGCCGCGGGAGTCGATTTCGAGGATCTGCGCCTCGACTTCGTCGCCCAGCGACAGCACCTTGGACGGGTGCTTGACGCGCTTGGTCCAGGACATTTCGCTGATGTGAATCAAGCCTTCCACGCCGCCTTCCAGCTCGATGAACGCGCCGTAGTCGGTCAGGCTGACAACCTTGCCCTTGACGCGCTGGCCAATGGCGTAACGCGCTTCGATGTTCATCCAGGGATCTTCGCTGTTCTGCTTCAGACCCAAGGAGACGCGCTCGCGGTCGGCGTCGTACTTGAGGACCTTGACCTTCACTTCCTGGCCCACTTCAAAGAGTTCCGACGGGTGGTTGACCCGCGCGTAGCTCATGTCGGTGATGTGGAGCAGGCCGTCGATGCCGCCGAGATCGATGAACGCGCCGTATTCGGTGATGTTCTTGACGATACCGTCAACGACCATGCCGACTTCCAGCTTGTTGAGCGTCTGGCTCTTGAGCGCTTCACGCTGCTTCTCGAGCAGCGCGCGACGCGAAAGCACGATGTTGCCGCGCTTCTTGTTGAACTTGATGACCTTGAAGTGGAAACGCTGGCCGATGTACTTCTCCAGGTTGCGCACGGGGCGCAGATCCACCTGGGAACCGGGCAGGAACGCCTTCACGCCGATGTCGACCGTCAGGCCGCCCTTGACGCGCGCGGTGATGATGCCTTCCACCAGCTCTTCGTTCTCGCAGGCTTCGGCGATTTCGTCCCAAATCTTGAGGCGATCCGCCTTTTCCTTGGACAGCTCAACCAAGCCGTTGTCGTTCTCGCGGTTCTCGACGTACACGTCGATCTCGTCGCCGGCCTTGACCGTCACGACGCCGTCCATATCAATGAACTCTTGAACAGCGATCTGACCTTCGGACTTGTACTTGATGTCCACGATCACGAAGTCTTTGTTCACCGACAGGACGGTGCCGCGGACGATTTCGCCCTCCAGGACGTTCTGCTGCTTTTCCCAATCCAGGAACGCGGCTTCAAAGTCCAGGTCCTCAGCAAATCCCATCGTGTTGTCTTGCTCAGCCATTTTCCAATCCTTTTGTGTCCGCCGTTCGCACGCCTGCGGGCCCATTTGTTCCCGCAGCGTTTCCGTTGTTCAAAATTCGCGAATCAGGCGCTTGCCCTGCCGGGAGGCGAGGGCGCAATAGGGTACCTGAAATCCTTGATAAGTCAAGATTGGATCGGCAGTTGCGCGTCGCCCGTCCACACCGGGCACGCCGTCTGTCGCGCGCCCAACGCGACCAACTCTGGCCGACCCTCGCGGCACGATGGCTGAGCATCGCGACACCGCGGGTGAAACGCGCAACCCGTGGGCGGCGCAAGCGGACTGGGAATCTCACCGTCGAGCACTTGCAAGCCCCGCGCGCGGGCGGCGAGCGGGTCATGCAGCGGCACACTGCGCAGGAGCGCCTGCGTGTACGGGTGACGCGGCGCGGCGATGACGTCCTCCACCGGACCCTGTTCCACCACGCGCCCCAAGTACATCACGGCGACGCGATCGCACAAGTGCGCGACGGCGCCCAGGTCGTGGGCGATGAACAAGTAGGATAGCCCGCGTTTCTTGCGTAGATCGTCCAGCAGGTTGAGCACCTGTGCTTGGATCGACACGTCGAGCGCGGAAATCGGTTCGTCGAGCACGATGAGATCGGGATCGGTCGCCAGTGCGCGCGCGATGCCGACGCGTTGCCGTTGCCCGCCGGACAACTCGTGTGGCCAACGCAGCGCAAAGGAACTGTCCAGCCCGACTTGATCCAGAAGCGCGAGGACTTTTTGCTGCAGCTCGCCCGTCGTCAGGCGCGCATGGACACGCAGCGGCTCTGCGACTGCGTCCCCCACGCGCATCCGCGGATTGCACGACGCTTCAGGATCTTGAAACACGACGGTCATGCGCCGCCGGATGGCCTGCAACTCGCGGCGTCGCGCGTGCGTGATGTCTTGTCCACCAAACGCCACGGTGCCTGAGGTGACGTCCTGCAAACGCAAAAGCACGCGACCCGTCGTCGATTTGCCCGACCCAGACTCGCCAACGAGGCCGAGCACTTCGCCCTTGTGAATCGTCAGCGAGACGCCGTCGACTGCACGGACGCGCGCCACTTCCCGCGGAAACAACACGCCTTCGTGCACCGGAAAGTGCACGGAGACGTCGGTCAGGCGCGCGAGCACGTCAGCCATGGAGCACATCCGCGTGGCGCGAACAGCGCACGGTTCGTCCGTCAGCCAGCGTTTCTTCAACTGGTCGCACCGTCTGGCAAATCGGTGCGGCAAAAGCACAGCGCGGGGCGAAGACGCAGCCGGGCGGTCGCGCTTGCGGGCTCGGTGGCACGCCAGAGATCGCTTGGAGTCGATGTCCGCGCTGTGCAGCCGATGGAATGCTCGCCAACAGCGCGCGGGTGTACGGGTGACGCGGCGCCGCAAAGAGGTCCGCCACCGGCGCGCGTTCCACAACCAGACCGCCATACAGCACAGCGACGTCGTCCGCCATGTGCGCCACCACGCCCATGTCGTGCGTCACCAGCACCACAGCCATGCCGGTCCGCGCTTGGCTATCGCGGATGAGCTGGAGCACTTGCGCCTGAATCGTCACATCCAGCGCGGTCGTCGGCTCGTCTGCCAGCAGCACGTCCGGCTGACAGAGGAGCGCCATCGCCAACACGACGCGCTGCCGCATGCCGCCGGAAAGTTCGTGTGGGTACGAGCGCATGCGCGACTCTGGCGCGGAAATGCCCACGGCGCGCAGCATCGCGATCGCCTGACTCGTCGCTTCGTTCTTGGCCATCTTGCGGTGGACGTCCAGCACTTCCGTCAACTGCGTCCCAATCCGCAAGTACGGATTCAGCGCCGTCATCGGATCCTGAAACACCATCGCGATGCGGTCACCATTCAGCGCACGGCGTCGGTCGTCGGTCAGGGTCAGCAGGTCAACGTTTCCGAGCCGCAGTCCTTGGGCACGCACGGTCGCGCGCCGCGGATCCAGGAGTCCCATCGCGGCGAGGATCGACACCGACTTGCCGCTACCGCTTTCACCCACGACGCAGAGTGTGCGACCCGGCAGTACGCGCAGGGAAACGTCCTCAACGGCGGTGATCGGCCCGCGATCGCTGGCAAAATCGACGGCTAGCGCCTCCAGTTCGAGCGCTGGCGTCACGGCGACAGGTGCAGCCCTGGCGTGGCGGGCTTGCCCAGCGGGTCCGGCGAATCGGACAGGTGAAGGCCGGTCGGCGCTGCGCTGTCCAGATGGAGCGGCGCGTCCAGACCGACCTTGACGGCTTCGGGCGTGGCCCCCGCGGATTCCAGCGAGATCGTGGCGAAGAGCTGCGTGCGTCCGGTGCACTGCTGGCCGCGCGCCGTCTTGCCACACGTGTCGCGCACGCCGTCGATGGCCTGAACGACCTGTTCGACCGTCGCAGCCCCGTCCGCGCGGATCGTGATGCTGGTGATCTGCGGGAGTGCGAGGCGCAGACGTTCGCAGAGCGCGATCAGCGACTCAACCAAGTTGCCGAGCACTTCCGGATAGGCGGGCTCGCCGGTCGCCCGGGCGATTTCCACGCTCACACCGTTCGCCGTGACGAGGACCGTCACGCTCGTCGCGTCCGATGGCAGACTGCCGGGCACGCTTTCACCGGGTTCAGCGGCCTTGCGCGCGGCGATGAGCGTCGGGGCTTCAGGAAGCGCTGTGCCCGCGCCCAGTGCGTTGACCAACTCACCGTTGTGGCTGCCCGCGGCAAAGACCGGACGGGCACCCGCCGCGCGCAGCGTCGTCATCACGGCGTCGACCGCTTGCCAATTGACGCGCCGATCAGCGATGACCGGAACATCTTTGTCCTTCAGCTCGGCTGCCGCAGCCGTCAGGGCGGTCAGCTTGCCGTCGGCGAGTTCTTCCGCCAGAAACCCAAACGTCGCGATGGCGCTCGGCTGCTGCAACGCCTCCGGCGTGCAGTCCTGCGGCTGCTTGCTCACGCAGTGCACCGGGGCGATGGCCTTTTCGCGCAGCCAGACCTGCTTGCGTCCAATGAGCACTGCAGGGGCGTTCCACACGCGCTTGGGTGCTGTCGGCGCGGCATCCGCAGCCACGGTCGGCGTCACTTGATCCCAAGGCAGCGGCAGCCGCGCGTCGGACGTCGTGCGGGGAGGCTGCACCTGCATGTCTTCTTCCAGCTCACTCACGCGCTCTGTCGGCGCCGGACGCAGTGCCCCCTGGGCCTCCGCGCTTTTGGGAGGTTGCTGTCGCGGATTTTGTTGCTCGGGACCATGTTTGCAGCCCGCTACAGCCAGCAACGCCGCTGCCACCATCACCAACATTGGCCCGTGCGAGAAGTTCATCCGCGGTGTCATCGTTGCCCCCTGCGCATTGCGCGTTATGCCGTACTTTGCGCCCGTTGGCGCTGCGGTCAAGTCCGATTACCCTGCCGAGTTTCCGCGCGGCACGGCGATGGACTCCGCGCGCAGCAGCGCCTGAATCATGCTTGCTGCGTCTGCGATGCCCTTGCCGGCGATGTCGTACGCAGTGCCGTGATCCGGAGAGATCCGCGGAACAGGCAAGCCGCAGGTGAGGTTACAGGCGTCGTGAAAGTGTACGGTCTTCAAGGGACCGAGCGCTTGATCGTGGTACATGCACAACACGGCGTCGTAGCGACCCGTAATGGCGCGATGAAAGACGGTGTCCGCGACAACCGGCCCGTCCACTTCCAGACCCAGCTGCCGCAGTTCTTGCACCGCCGGCTCAATGATCCGCGCTTCCTCGTCGCCCAGTCGCCCACCTTCACCCGCGTGCGGGTTGAGGCCGCACACAGCCAGCCGCGGCTCACTGATGTCCATCCAGCGCACCAGCGCGTCCGCCGCAGCGATCCCGCAGTTCACGATCCGCTCGATCGTCAGCAGGTTCGCGACGTCCCGGAGCGCCACGTGCGTTGTCACGGGCACCACGCGAAGGCGTGGTCCGGCCAGCATCATGGCAAACCGCTGCGCTTTGAGCGTCTCCGCCAGATACTCGGTCTGCCCCGGCGGGCGCGGTGTCAGGTGGTCAAAGATGCCTTTGGGCACCGGACCCGTCACCATCGCGTCGATTTCATCCCGCAGGGCGGCTTGCGCCATCGCTTCCAGCGCCACGAATGCCTGTTGGCGGCTGCGCAGCGTGCTTGTCCCCGGCTCTGGCACCGCGCTACCCGGCTCTCCCTCCGCGCCCACGCTCACAAGCGCCAAACCCGGCAGTCCCTTGCGCGGCACGATCGGCAGGCCAAAACGATCGCACGCAGCACGCAGCCACGGCGCCAGTTCCGCCGCGACAAAGACGTGCAACTCCACACGCCGGTGGAGATGCGTGTGCAGCAGCGCCTGAATCAGCACCTCTGGACCGATGCCTGCCGCGTCGCCCAGCGTCACGCCGATCCGCGCGACAGTGCCATCGGGCTTCTTCACCAGCTGCCAGGAATCGCTCTCGACCCGGCCCATTCGCGCGCTCGTCACGGCCATCATCACTCCCAGCACGGGCCTGTATCGCCACGTGCGCGGGGGATGCTAGCATTGCCGACGATGCAGCAAAAACCTGACAGCGCCTTTCAGACCGTTTCCACTTCCGCGCCGGGGCTCGTCTTGCACCTGCCCGACGACATCGATCCGGCCACGCGCTTGTTTGTGCTGGAGAATCTGGAAGCGCTGGCCGGGCCACTGCCGCCGTGGGGGCGTTTCCGTCAGCCGGTCATGCTGGAAACGGTGCGTGATCCGCAGGAACTCCACGCACAGTTGTCGCAGCCGTCGCACGCGGAACTGCGCGCCGTGGCGACGCTCGACCGCATCGTGTTGTGTCCGCCGGAATCACCGGACGCGCTGCGCCAGTTGCTGCTGCATGAACTTGGCCACGTCCAGTGTTTTCAGCGCTGTACGCCCGCGCATGGGCGCGTGCCGTACCTGCCAACCTGGTTTCGCGAAGGTCTGGCGTTGCGGGTCGCGGACGGTCGCCCTGATCCCAAAGCCCGCCGCCCGCTGGGGCACCACCCGCAGTTGGCGCTCCTCCCGACCGCGGACGACGCGCTGATCGCCCGCGACCCGACGGCGACCTACGCGTTGGCGGCGCACCTGTTCACGGCGTGGCATGATCGCTTTGGCGTCGTTGGCTTGACCGCGCTCTACGCGGCGACCCGGCAAGGGCATCCGTTCGCAACGGCGTTTCAGCGCGCCTGCCACGTGCGCTTGAATGAGTACGTCGAGCAGTGGCTGGCGGCAGTTCGGCGCGAGGCGCGGTCGGCGTAGAGAACTGGGGAATGTTCTTGGGCTTACCGGCGTCGCCCGCGCCACGGGCTGCACCTCAACGAGCGCAGCGAGTCGCTTGCGGGGATTCGCCCAATCGCTCCCACGCGCCATACCTCGCGACTACACTTCCAAAATCTCGGCTTCTTTCTCAATGATGAACTGGTCGATCCGCTTGCCGCCCGCGTCGATCGTCTCCTGCACTTTCTTCTTGGCGCGCGTCACGTCGTCTTCCGGCATGTCTTCAACCATCTCGATCATGTCCATCGCGTCGCGGCGTGCATTGCGGATCGAGATCTTCGCCTCTTCGCCCAAGTGCTTCAGCATCTTCACCATTTCGCGGCGGCGATCGCCCGTCGGTGCGGGCACGGGCACCAGCACCACATCGCCGCGATTGGCCGGCGTCAGACCCAGATTGGCCTGCAGCAGCGCCTTTTCAATCGGCCCGCACATGTTGCGATCCCACGGCTTGACCTGCAAAAGCCGTGCGTCCACCACCGAGATCGTCGAGACGCCGCTCAGCGCAGATTCCTGGCCGTAGTACTCGATCCGCACGCCGTCGAGCAGCCCCGCGTTGGCGCGCCCCGTCCGCAGCTTGTTCGTTTCGCGCTTGAACGCGTCAAAGGCTTGATTCAACCGATCGTGCAGTTCATCGAGGATTTCCTGTTCCATTTTGCCCTCGTCCTTCGCTCAAAGTTCCGCAGTCACCAGCGTGCCGACCTGTTCTCCGCGCAAAATACGCAGCACGTTGCCCGTCGCGCCCAGATCAAAAACGATGATTGGCAGGCGATTGTCCATGCACAGCGACAGCGCCGTCGAGTCCATCACTTCCAGCCGCCGCGACAGCGCGTCGTGGTGCGTCAGGCGTTCAAACTTCTTCGCGGTCGGCACTTTGCGCGGATCCGCGTCGTAGACGCCATCCACTTTGGTCGCCTTCAGCACGATCTCGGCGTTGATCTCGTTGGCGCGCAGCGCGGCTGTCGTGTCCGTCGTAAAGTACGGATTGCCCGTGCCCGCGGCAAAGATCACCACGCGGCCCTTTTCCAGGTGACGGATCGCTTTGCGGCGGATGTACGGCTCGGCGATCTGCTGCATCGCGATCGCCGACTGCACGCGCGTCTGCACGCCCATTTTTTCAAGCGCGTCCTGCACTGCCAGCGAATTCATCACGGTCGCGAGCATGCCCATGTAGTCGGCGCTCGCGCGATCCATGCCTGCCGACGCGCCTGCGACGCCGCGGAACACGTTGCCGCCGCCGATCACGATCGCGAGTTCAACGCCGAGGTCGTGAACCGCTTTGCATTCCTTGGCGATTGCGTCGAGCGTGGACGCGTCGATGCCATAGCCTTTGGCGCCAGCGAGTGCTTCGCCCGACAGTTTGAGCAGAATGCGTTTGTACTTGGGAGCGATTGGGGTGCTGGCCATGGGTGAATCACCGCCGGCAGCCTGCACCGGCTGGCGCGGGGTGTACAACGATTGGGGGTCTGGTTCAAGCCATGACATCCGTGTCACTGTATGCACAGCGATTTTGACGGGCGGCGGCGCAGGTGCAATCGTGCGGCAATCGTTGGGAGGTTCACATGTTGCAGAGAAAGGACGCGTGGCAAACAAACATTCGTCGTGCGGTGTTTTTTGGCCTTCTGACGACGGCGCTGATTGGCCTCGCGTGTAGTCCTCCCGAAACCGGCAGTAGCGACAACGGAACGCAGAAGCCAGGACAGCAGGACCGCGGGCGCACGACGGGCAACGTGGACAGAACCGGCATGACGGCTGACGGCAAGTGGTTGTACCACCTGAGTTATGGCGACATTGTGCTGGCGCCGGACGGCCGCACGCTCCTGGTCAGCGTGCCTGTCCCGGGGCCGACAGCGTCCGAGAAGACGCCGTCCTTGCGGCTGGTGAGCTACGACCTGGACACGTCCGCGATCACGCCGCTTGACGCGTACGACGTGGTCCGCGCGCAATTTTCCGTCGACGGCAAGCTGGCGTGGCTGCTGACGGATCACGGCAAGGCGCTGCGGTATCTGGAAGTCGCGACCGGCAAGGTGACACTGCGCGCGCAGTTGGATGAGACGTTCACGACCCTGGATCGCACGCCCGATGGCAAATACGCCGTGCTGGCCAACCTGCCGCGCAACGACTGGGATGAGATGTTGTTCAACGCCGTGACCTGCAAAATCTCGGTGAACGTGAATGGCGCGACGGCGGTTGTGGATCGCTGCAAAGTCCTGCTTGTCGACGCGACGCAGACGACGGGGCACCAAGAGTGGTCGGCGCCGCTTCCGGTGCGCGATCTGGATTTTTCGCCGTTCCGCAACGAGATCATCCTGACGTGGTCGCAGTTCATCGGGTCGCAGCCTGAAGCGACGCTGGGCTTTTACCAGCCCAATCTGCCTGACGCCGTGACGCTGGTGACCGCGCCGAATTGCGGCGATGAACTGGTTCTCGCGCCCGCGTTTGGCAAGGCGCTGTTGGCGCCGTCGCGGTGCCAGAAGGATCCGATTTCCGTCTTTGACCTGGACAAGCGCACGTACCTGCAGAACCTGCCGGGCTTTGGTCCCGTGGCTATCGTCGGCGATCAGGCGATCGGTTTTACGACCCGGCCGACGCTCTACACGGGCTGGGGCAAGACGCAGGGGACGCCGTTTGGCCTGATTCAGGTCGATCTGAAGACGCTGGCGTGGAAAACGCACGACTGGGGCGATTATCCGCCGACGTTTACCGCCGCGCCCAACGGTCAGAACCTGCTGGTCTGGCAGGAACAGGGTGACGTGCCGGCCAAGCTGACGCGCATTCGCGTGGCCGACTGGGAAGAGACGCCCGCGCAGAACCCGTCGGTGCGGCTGCAGGCGTTTGTGTGGCGTCCCAACGGCGACACCGTGATCGCGCTGTCCAAAGGGCTTTTGTTTCGCCTGCGGGTGAGCACGATGGTCGTGGAACATCTGCCGCTCGCCGTGGCACCGGAGCTTTTGCAGCAGCGGCCCACGGGCACGGAGATTCTGCTGGCGGAGAGCGATCAGCCGCTGTTCTATCGCTACGATCTCGACATGCTGACGACGACGCCGCGCGCGGTCACTCTCGGCGCGCAGGTGGCGGCGTCCGTGTCCGCGCCGCCGGTGGCCACGCCCGGCTGGGACTATCTGACCGTGCGCGACCTGTCCATTGCCTTGCCCCATGGGTGTGAGCCAGTCAAGACCGGTGGACAACTGGACGGCGTGTCACTGCAACGCAACGTCGGCGGCAAGTGGCAGGCGGTCGGCAAGTTCACCGCGTTGCCGGTGAGTACAACCGTTTGGTGTCCGCTGGAGGGGATGAACGCGCTGAACGACGTCGGGGAAGGCGCCTCGCTGTGGTTGGCCGGCCAGAACCTGCGGCTGTGGGGCACCGTGCCGATTTTGTCGGGCGACCGCATCGTCGTGACGCCGGTGGGCGACCAGACGGTGGTGGAGTTCACGCTGGCGAGCACGCAGACCGTGGAGATGCCGCTGCCGACGGTTGAGTTGGGCACGGTGACCGGCAAAGGCGGGGAGGTGACGCTGGAAGTGCCTTAGGGCGTCGCGTATTTGGGCGTGATGCACCACTCGCCCTTGGGCTGCCACATCTTGGCGTTGCCCGCGCAGACGTCGCCTGGTTTGCTGCCTGTGGTTTGGTAGCAGATGTCCAGCGGCGGCGTGCTGGTACCGGTCAATTGGTTGGGCCAGTTCAATTTGCCGACGTACCACATGTCGAGCATCTTCATCGGGACCTTGGCAACCTGCAGCGCGATCGCGCCAAACGCGTACACGACCACGGTTGCGTACGATACGCCAAAGCCGTTGTCATTTTTGTAGTGCACGCCGATCGCGTACCAGTGCGGGACGGCCACCGTGCCTTCGGGCTGTGCGAGATTGAGGTTCTCGGGCCCGGCGCCGTCTGTATCGTCCATACCGAGTGTCGGGTCGTCCAGAACGGTCGGATCCGCTTTGCCCCACTGTGGCGCCTGGTTGAACCAGAAGCAGTCAAACGGGTTGTTGAACCAAGGATCCGGCGCGCCGTCGCAGTCCGTGTCCGCGACTTTGGCGAGATTGTTGGCAAAGTGCAGGTCCATGTCTGCGCCCAGCGCCGGGCCGCGATCGGTCTGATCCGGATCGGCCGGCGTGTCCCACAGCAGCTCGATGTGCAGCTCGTCCGTTGGAATCACGGTGACTGTCACGCACGCCGGAGTGCACGCAGACAAGCCGTTGTTGTCCGTCACATCCAAACAGAACGTGTACTCGCCGCCGACGTTGGCCACAAACGTGGGGTCGGCGTACGTCGCGGACGGGAGAAAGGTCTGCATCGATCCCGTCGGCTGCTTGACCGTCCACTTGTAGCCCGCGATCGTCGCACCAGATCCCGCCACGGACTGATCGCCCTTGAGGTGCAGGACGGTCTGCGGCACGACTTCATCGCCTTCAAGAACGTCGATTACCGGGCTTGGACACACCGGCAGTGGAACGTCGGCGCTGGCGTCCGGCACGTCGGCTTGCGCATCTTCGGCTGTCTCCGCCGTCGCGGTGTCGGCCAGCGCGACCTCTTGCACAACGTCCTCCCCAGCGTCATCGCTCGCGTTTGCCGCAATGGGCTGTCCGCCGCACGCCGTCACCAGGGCCGCCAACACCACCAGAAAAGACCACTTCACGGTTTGCC
>CAITYF010000150.1 GCA_903896545.1 uncultured Myxococcales bacterium
CTTCTGCCCGCGAGATGTCGAACGCCCGCTCGGAATCTCCGGCTCGCCAGGTTTGTCGGCCACTGACAACGACGTCGCTGGACGGGTGCCACGGCGTCGGTTCCTGGGCGAGCGCCGTTTGGGTGAGGCACGCCAAGAATGCGCACAATAGCGTTCGTTTCATTGGGCTCCCATCTGCCGTGCCGCAGATTCCGGCGACCAGCCGAGCAGCGGACCGCGCGCGTCGCGCAGCTCCTTGATTAGCGCCATGTCGCGGCGCAACTGCAGACCGCCAGCGTGCGCCGCAGCGACCGTCTCGTCCGCGAGCGAGGTGCCTCTCGCACCGACTTCTGGCGCGAGCACATCGAGCCCCCTCCCGCCCGTTCGCGTAGGGGCGCGCGCGTGCGTCTGCGCCAGAAGTCGGCCACAGTGCGTCGTGAATCGACGGACATCCGCCGCGCCCCATTTCTGTTTCGTCAGCTTGTCCGCCAGCCGCGCGGCATCAAAACCGCGCGATGTGTCGCCAATCGGGTCGGCGCGTGAACGAATCTTGGCACTCAACGCCTGATCGCCCGTCCAGGCCAGCCAGCGATCCAAATCGGGCCGCGATTGGAGGTTGCGAACCGCCGCCACGACGCGTTTGCCGTTGATTTCGGCTGGCGGCACAATCGTCGGATCCAAACCGGGAAAGCGAATCGGATCAGGTGCTTCTTTCCATTCCAAGACGTTGTCGTCCTCCGTCCCATCAGCGCCCGAATCCGCGACCACGTAGAAGCGCCAGTGCGCGTAGCTCCCCACGCCTTGACCGCGCCGCCGCGCAACGTCCAGCACCCGCAGACCCAGTTGCTGTTGCACCGATTGCGCCACCAGCAGCCGCTGGGACACGGTCGGCTCGTCCAGGACCAAGTTCACGAAACCGTCGCCCGGCGGCGAGAGTTCGCCGCGCAGCAGTTTGTGACCGCCCGGTCCCGCTTCGGTCCAACTCGTCCAGTTGTGGCCTTCCTGCGCGGCCTGCTTCGCCCGGGCCAGCAGGTCGTTGAAGACCACGCCCAGATCTGTAGCATCCGCCATCGGTGCCGGCGCCTCACCGTTCGCCAGCCGCGCCATCTCATCGACGTAGCCCTCCACCAGCGCGTGCGCCCAGTCGTCGCGCACGGCATCATCCAGCGCCACGCCTTCTGCGACGATCCACGCGCCCAGCGCTGCACGCCGCAGGTCGAACGTGTACGGGCCCCAAGTCGCTGTGTCCATATCATCGAATTCAAGACGAAACTGTCGGTTTGGCCCCAGCTCTGCGGAGATATTCTCTAGATGCGGATCGCCCGTGAGCCAAATCAATGGCATGTCCGCGTTCGCGCGCAGGGTCGCCAGATGGCCGTCGTTTTGCTCGCTCTCGTCCCGCGCGTACAGCTGTGCGGTGCCGCGAAGCCACGAGTACGGCGAGTCAACCATCACCGCCCACTTCCCCGCGACTTCGGTGGGCTCACGCTGAAGTTGAGGTAACGCCTCCGTGACGAGCTCGTTCGTCAGCCAGCGCGCGCGTGCATCGGATTGCGTGGTGCAAGCCGCCACGACCGCAAAGCAGCAAAGAAGCAAAGTTGTCCGAAGATGGCAAAACACCTTGTGGCTCCCGCAGTCACAGATCGCCCGGAGTCTCGTGGGCGCGCAAGGACACGACGTGACGCCATTGCCACAACTGCGTGATGGGCGCGTGCGCCGCGGCGGGTGAGGTTGGCGCAGCGCTACGGACAATCGCTGTTGTCCACGCCGGGCGTGCCGTAGTCAGCGGCGGTCTTGCCAATGAGCAGCGAGCCGTAACACCAGGTCGCGCCAGCGTTGATCGTCACGCTTCCGCTGGAGTACGCCGTTGCGTACTTGCTCGTCGCGAGCTCCCAGCTTTTGCCGTTCTTGCTGCTGCTGTACGTGGCGCGGGCGATCAAGTTCGCGCCCGAACACGCGGTCGAAAGCGAGACGCAGATGAGGTCGCCCGTGTTGTTCAGCTTGGGGGCGTCCGCGGTTGTGCCATACCAATAGTCTGCGGGAATGCCGCCGCCAACGGTCTGCAGCGCCGCGACGATTGCATACGACTTGGGCATGAGAACGGCACCGGCGGGGAACTGGTACGGCGCGTTCGTCCCGTTGAAGCTCTGCGTGTCGCCAAAGTAGACGCCGGCAAGAGTGAGCGGCTTGTCGGAGTTGTTGAACAGTTCAAACCACTCGTCGCTGCTGTCGTGGCTCGGCGCTGGGTTCATTTCCGTGATGATGAGGGTTCCGACCGTTGGCGCGACCGGCTGCCACTGGCACGTCGACGAGCAGCCGTGCGCGGCATTATTGGCACCGAAGTCACATTGCTCGCCCAGGTCCACGATGCTGTCACCGCAGGTGGGCTTCTTGCTGCATACCGCGGACTGGCACCAGCACGTCGTTGCGCCACAACTCAGGTCGCTGCACGCCGCGCCGTTGCTCAACGTGGTGTGGCTGCAGCCCACGCCGTTGGTGCAGGCGTCGATGGTGCAGCCGTTGCCGTCGTCGCAGTTGGACGCCTGGCCGGATTTGCATGCGCCGCTCGCATCGCAGAGATCGTTCTGTGTGCACGTGTTGCCGTCGTCGCAGCCGAGACCGATGGCCGGAACGAACTGGCAGGCGCCGCTCGTCGCATTGCAAGTGTCCGTCGTGCAGCCGTTTTGGTCATTGCAGACCTTGGCCACGCCTGCCGTGCACACTTTGTTGTTGCACGAGTCGCCAACCGTGCACGCGTTGCCGTCCGCGTCGCATGGCAAAGTGTTGGCCGTGTTTTGGCATCCGACCTTGATGTCGCACGCGTCGCTGGTGCAAGGATTAGCGTCATCGCACTGCGCTGGCGCTCCTGCCAAGCAGGCGCCGACCTCGTCGCAGTGGTCGCCGACGGTGCACGCGTTGCCATCCAAACAGCCAGTCGCCGCCGAGAGCGGCGCATTGACGCAGCCGACGGCAGGCACGCAGCTGTCCGCAGTGCAATCCGAACCGTCGTCACACGATGGCGCAGTGCCAGACTTGCACGTACCGCCGACGCAGACATCGCCAACCGTGCAAGCGGACCCATCGTCGCAGGGGGCCGAAATGGGCGTCGCCACGCAGCCTTTTTGGTCGGAGCACGTATCGGCCGTGCACGGATTCCCGTCGTTGCAGGTGAGCGCGGCTCCAGCGACGCACGCGCCGCCTTTGCAGGCGTCTCCCACGGTGCAAACGGAACCGTCGGCGTCACAGGATTTGCCGTCGCTGAACGCGGTGACCGTGCACGCGCCCGATAGCGGCACACACACGTTGTGGCTGCACGTCGAGTCGCCGCTCGCGTCACACGTCACGATGCTACCGGGCTTGATCGCACACGTGGCTTTCCCCGGATTGGACTTGTCGCAGAACAGCGTTCCGTTGCACGTGTTCCCGTCCTCCTGAGACGCGCAGTCGGCATCCTGTTGGCAGCCGCAGCCGTTCACGCCAACGCACGCGCCGTTTACGCAGCCGTCACCGGTCGTGCAGGGATTGCCGTCGTCGCAAGTCGCGCTGTTGTTCTTGGAAACGCAGCCGTCGACCTTGTCGCACGTGTCAGTCGTGCACGGGTTGCCGTCGTCGCACGCCCCGATGGCCTTGGGCACACCGACGCATTGGCCGCCACTGCAGGCGTCAACGGACGTACACGCGTTGCCGTCGTCGCACGGGTTGGCAGCGGCGTCGTGTGCACAGCCGGTCGTTGGTGCGCACGTGTCCAGCGTGCAGAGGTTCTTGTCGTCGCAGTCGACAGGTTGGCCGAGGCATTGTCCGTCGACGCAACTATCCTTCGCGGTGCACGCGCTGCCGTCGGAGCAGGAGGTGTTCGCCGGGCTGTTGGTCTTGACGCAGGCACCACTCGCGGTGTCGCAGCTCTGGCTTGTGCACGGGTCGCCGTCGGTGCAGGTCTTGAGTGTGCCGCTCACGCAAACCTTGGCCGCGCAGACGTCGCCGATGGTGCAAGCATCGCCGTCGTCGCATGGGGAGACGCTCGCGGCAAACGTGCAGCCAGTCGCGGGCTCGCAGCCGTCGACGGTGCATGGGTTCTTGTCGTCGCAGTCGACTCCCATGCCGGAGCAACTCCCGTTCACGCACGCGTCTTTCACGGTGCAAGCCGAGCCGTCGTCGCATGGTCCGCCAGGCGCGACAGCGGAGTTCGCGCACTTGCCGGAGCTCGTGTCGCAGACGTCAGTCGTGCAGGCATTGTTGTCGCTGCAAGTCTTCGCCTGGCCCGGCACACAGACGCTCGCGACGCACGCATCGCCGACGGTGCAGAGGTCCCCGTCGGTGCACGGCAGTCCGCCAGCGGCAGTCGCCGTGCAGCCGCTTGCGGGATCGCAGGCGTCGGTCGTGCAGGGATTGCCATCGTCGCAAGTCAGGTACTCGCCGGGTGTGCACACGCCGCCAACGCACGTGTCGCCTTGCGTGCAAGTGTTGCCGTCGGCGTTGCAGCTGCCGACCGTCGGGGTGTGCTGGCAGGCCAAGGACGCGGCAACACAGGTGTCCGTGGTGCATGCGTTGTTGTCGTCGCACAAGCCCTCGTCGATCAGGCCGTCGCAGTCGTCGTCGACGCCGTTGCAAGTCTCTTGCGCAACGCTCGCGGAGCACACGCTCAGGCCGGTGGTCTGGCAGGATCTTGCCCCCAAGCACTGCCCGACGACCTTGCCTGCGGCGTCCTTGACGTCGGCGGTGCAAGGCGTGGAGAGTTGGTCGGCGATGGCGAGCGGGCTGCAGCCGCACGTGCCAGCCAGGGGTACACACTGGAGCGTGCCGGCGTCGCCCTCGACCGACTTCACGCTTTGGCACCCGTAGCCAGTGGGGCAGTCCGCTGCGGTTTGGCAGGCGCTCCCGCAGAAGCTTCCCTCCTTGCCGCCGTCGACGCACACCGCGCCGGTCAGTCCAATTCCGAAGCAACCGGCCGAGTGGCTGCAGGGATCGCAGAGGTGCGGCCAGAGTGGCACGCATGCGAGGGTCACGTCGGCGCCAGCGCCGGCCAGGCCGATGCACTTGAAACCGGGCGCGCATGTGCTGGTGCAGGTCTGCGCGCAAGTCCAGCCCGCGGGCGTGGCGAGGCAGACGCCCGAATCGCACGTGCTGTTCTCGTTGCAGGGGCAGCCGGGCGCGCCGGCTGCGGCGCCGCAAGCGTCGATGACGTCGTCGTCTGCATCGGCGGCGTCTGAAGTATCCGCTGGCGACGCATCGGCGGCATCGCCAACCGGTTCAGCATCTGCCGCTGGCGCGTCGGCCACTGGGACATCTTTGACCGCTGCGTCGCCGTGACCATCGTGCGTCTGGTTTGTGTCGGGGTGGAACTGCAACTTCACGTCATCCGTGCTGTTGGCAGTTGCGTCATTGGCTCCGGACGTGGGTGTGCCGCACGCACTCAAGATGCAGCCGAGGGCGACAGCGATTGGCAAATGGAACGCGTTCATCGGTGCCTCCGGCGGGTCGGCAGCTCAAACTGGAACCGCGGCGGTATGGTGCTGTGCGGATGCGGCACGCGCGAGACGGGAGCGCAACAGCATGGCGACCGGCCCAGTACGTTCAGACCGCCGGCGACGCAAAAGACACGCACAATCGTTACGCGCACGTCACAGGCGCTCTCCCATTGCGACGTACCGTGCGCCACGCAATCAAGCCGCGGTCGACGCGGTGCACAGAGTGAGGTTGGAGATGAAGATGTGGAACAAGGTGCCGCAGGCCGCGATGGCGCTGTGGATCGCCGGATGTGGGTCGGCAGCGACCGCAACTCAAGACGTTGCCGCGGATGCTGCGGATGCGACCTCGGCGGATACCGCGTCCGATACCCCTGTTGCGCCGACGGAAGGCGCACTGGCTGCGCAGCGGGAGGCGTGCAGCTTCGGTCCCGGCGCGCTCGCGAAAACGACGTTTGGAAGCGACACCGCCGACCTCAGCAAAGCGCCGATCGACACGATCGTCGTGCTGATGATGGAAAACCGCTCGTACGACCACCTCCTTGGGCACCTGAAAGCGTTCGGTCAGCCGGATGCGGAAGGCGCGCCCGATGACGCCGCCAACGTCGACGGCAAAGGCAAATCGGTCCAGTGGTTTCACATGGACGACTACTGCTTTGACGACACGACGCACCAATGGAACCAGGTCCACGCCGAGTTCAATGGCGGCAAGATGGACGGCTTTTGCACGGCCAACGCCGGTTCATCCTTCGACCCCGACGGGCATCGCGCGATGGGCTACTACACCGACGCCGACATTCCGTTCTTCTACCAGCTCGCCAGCACGTACGCGATCGGCGACCGCTTCTTCTGCGACGCGCTCGGCGCGACCGACATGAACCGACTTTTCCTCTACGACGGCAGCGCGTTTGGCCGCACGTACAACGCAATTTTTGGCGATCCGCACCGCAGCATCATGGACCTCTTGGATGAGGCAAAAGTCGAATGGAAGGTCTACAACGAGTCGGTGCCCGGCCTCGGCATCCTCGTGGACGGTTATACGAACCACCTCGACCGATTCGCGCCGCTCGCCGACTTCGCGAAGGACGCCGCAGCCGGCAAGCTGCCGCAAGTCGTCTTCGTTGACCCCGACCTGCTGGAAAAAGCCGAGGGCGGCTGTGATGACTTTCACCCGCCGGGCAACGTGCAACTGGGTGAGAAGTTCGTGTTCGACGTTGTCGAAGCGGTGCAGAAGAGCCCGCAGTGGGCGCATACGGCGCTCTTTGTCACGTTTGACGAGCACGGCGGGCAGTACGACCACGTGCCGCCGCCGAAGGCGTGCGTGCCGGATGATTCGCCGTTCGATGGCAAGAAGGGCGACCTGGAAGTGCCTTTTGACAACTACGGCGTGCGCGTTCCGTTCATCGTCGTGTCGCCGTACGCGCGCAAGCACTTTGTGTCCCACACGCGTCTCTCCAACGCGTCGATTTTGCGGTTCATCGAGGCACGGTTCGGGATGCCGGCGCTGTCCAAGCGCGACGCGAACAGCCACGTGCCTGCGGAGCTGTTTGACTTTACGACGCCGTCGTTTGCGACCGCACCGACGTTCGTGAAGACGACGTTGAATCAGGCGAAAGCCGATGCGTGTGTGAAAGCGTTTCCGCCGAAGTAGTGCCCTACGGGCAGACGGCGAGCTTGTCGTCCGAATCCACGTAGTGGCACGCCTTCGTGCGGGCCTGCGCGAACTTGTCCAGCACTTCCCACATCTCCATTTCCGCTTGCGGCGCGCTGACTTGCGCCTTGAATGGCACCTGCGCCGGGTTCAGCGCCGTCCGCTTCTGCATGCCAATGGTGTAGGTCTTCGCCGGATCGATGGTCGTCGGCACGATGAGCGCCCAGTTCGCCGGGTCCACCTGATTCAGCTTTTGCAGTTCGCTGCCGAGGATTTTCGCCGTGTATGCCGCGTTGAAACCCGGCGATCCCGCCGGCTCGCGCTCCACCTTGAACATGTTCGCCTCGTCCTGCTGCGTCAACGGGCCAGGCGACCACTGCGCCCAGGTCGTGTGCACGTCAACGAGCGCCGCATCCGTGCCCAGCACGGCGATCTCCGCCTTCGCAGCCAACTTCGCCGCATCGACTTGCCCGACCGCGCCCTTGAGCGTGCCGCTCGCTTTGTCCCAATTCGGCGCATACTTGCGGACGATGTCCGTCACCGTCTTGTTGATCGCGTCATCGACAGTCAGCGTGCTACCCACCGACAGCCCCGCGGTCTCAAAGCCCACGTGCGTCACCTGCCGCGACTGCAGGTCCACGTCCAGATCCAGCCGCACCACATGCGCGCAGAACGCACCGGATTGGACGACCGGCGCCGAGATGCCATCGTCCGACGGCACTTCCGTGAACGTGTGCGAATGACCGCTCAGCACCGCGTCAAGGCCAGGCGTCGCCGCCACGAGCGTGCGGTCCAGCTCGATGCCAATGTGGTTGACCGCGATGAGCAGATCGACCTCGCTGCGGTGCTTGGCGACCATGTCGGATGCAATGCCGAAGAAGTCGTAGCTCGCCGGGAATTCCGGGTAGAAAGGTCCGGAAATGCTGCTGTCCGTCGAGTCCCACGGGCTGGAAGTCAAACCGAAGAAGCCGACCTTGACGCAGCCAACCTGAAGCACCGTGTACGGCACCGCTTTGAATTGGCTCGGATCGTCGCCGATGTACTCCATGTTGCTGCTGAGCACGATGGCGTGCGGATCCTGTGAATTCGCCAGCACTTCTGCCTGACTCCACGCGTAGTCGTGGTTGCCGATGACGCGGACGTCAAACTGCATCGCGCGAATGATCTCCCGCGTCGACTGGCCCTTGGAGATGAGTTCCGCGACCGAGCCTTTCTCGTAAATGTCGCCGCCATCGGTGAACACGGTGTACGGGTTCGCTTTGCGAGAATCCTTGAGAAACCCGATGATGCGGGCGATCGGGCTGATGCCGTCGGGACCGGGCTCGTACGAGGCGTGCAAATCGTTGGTGTGCACGAAGCTGACGCGCTGGGTCTTCGCGGCCGGATCGCAGATGGGGAACTGCGTGCCGACTTGGGCAACGTCGCCAACCACTTCGCTGTCGCTGAGTGCTGAGCCGTCGCTCGCTGCATCGGCAACCGTTGCGTTGCCAGCGTCCCCTTGTTCTGTTGCGGTCTTGGCTGTCGAACAGGCCAAAAGCAGGCCAAACGTTGCGATCCACGCTCGATTCATCACTGCACCTTCCAGCGGGGAGGATCCCGCGCGCAGACGATCGCGCGCTTGCGTGTGACGAAAATGACGCCGCAGCAACGAAATGGCGCGGCGATTCTGAGTTTTCTTGCAGGCGACACCTTCCCCACACCCGGCGTCAGCGTGGTCTGCGCCGCATCGCGATCGGCAGAATGTCACTGGGAGGGCGTTATCACGGCATCGATTCGCGCAACAATTGCGTCCGTCGCGGGGCCTTGGCGCTCGCTGGCCCGCGACCCAATCTTGCACCGTGCCGAATCAGCCTTCCTGCACCGCTCCTGCGTCGTGCGCGGCCATGCTGCTCCGCGGCCAATCCCCACTGTTTGCCGAAACCGAAGTCGACCTGGCGGGGAACGCAGCCAAGCAGTCGGCTGGACTTTGACTCGACGACGGCGCGACGACGTCACGGCAACAATTCCATTTGCACGCCGAAATCGACGCCTATCATGGAGTTGTCACCGTCCGCGCACTCCTGAAGCGTTCTTCCCCACGAACATTCGCCCACCGCGCCACGAAGTCTGGAGAGAGGCTCCAGCATCGCTGCGCCCACCGGAGCCGCGCCATGCACATCGCCATTTTGACCGACTTCCCAGCCGTGACGTACGCCAATGGTCCCTCGCTTGCGACCCAGGCGCTCAAGCGCTATCTGGAGGCGCGCGGGCATCGCGTGACGCTCGTGGGGCCAAAGCCGCGCGCGGGCGATGCTCAAGCACCGGAAGGCTCGGTACTTCTCGAAGCGGTCGATTTTCGCGCGCATGACGGTGTGCGACTGCCGTTTGCTTGGCCGCCCGAGGTGTTCGAGAATAGTCAGAAGTTCGACGTGATTCACTCGCACGCAACGAGCCTGCTGATGCACTGGGCGCCGGCGATGCGCGTGCTGCATGGGATTCCGAGCGTGTCCACGAACACGATCTACCTCCCCTCATTTGCGCAGCACGTGCTGCCGGAGGCGCTGTACAAGGTCGGCTTCCTCCGCGAGCGTTTGGCATCGTTTGCCCCCGCCGTCGAGGCTTCTTTTACGCGGACCTACAACGCGGGTGACGGTCTCATCGTCCAGTGTTCCGGTCTGGAGCGTTACTGGCGGCAGTACGGTTTGGAAGTGCCGCTGCACGTCATCCCGCGGCCGATCGATCCAGTCGTCTTCGACGCGCCGCTGGGCGATGATCCGTTCCCGGCGCACTTTGCCAAGGGCGGGCGCATCGTCTCCGTGGGTCGTCATGCGCGGGAGAAAGACATCCACAAGCTGCTTCACGCTTTTCGCGACGACGTGCTGCCCGCCGTGCCGGAAGCGTCGCTCACCTTGGTCGGAGACGGCATGGAACACCGGCGTTTGGTGCGGCTGGCGCACGAGTTGGGCGTGCAGGACCGCGTCGATTTTCCGGGCGAGAAGGCGCACAAGGAGCTGCGGCACTATTACGGCCACGCGGATATTTTCGGCTACGCGTCGCTGTCTGAGACCTACGGTCAGGTGATCTCGGAGGCGCTCTGGTGCGGCGTGCCTGTCGTCGCGCTCGACGATGAGATGGGCGTGGCGTTTCAGGTTGAGGATGGCGTCGACGGTCTGCTCGTGCCTCCGGGCGCGGGTGAACTGGCGGCACTGGGCAAGTCGCTGGCGTCGTTGCTGCGGGATCCTTCGCGTCGTCAGGCGATGGGCGATCGTGCGGCAGTGAGGGCGCGGCAACGCGTCAGCCCGGATGCCATCTACGCGCGCTACGAGCAAGCCTACGCGGCGGCGATCGCCCACCGCGATGCGCATCCGCCAGAAGCGTTTTCGATCTTTCGCAAAGCGTCCTGGCGGCGTCTGGCGGAGCGGCATCTGGTGCCGTGGACGACCTTGCAGACCTTGGCTGTGACGCTCGGTGCCTTTCGTGAAGGTGCGAAAAGTTATACGGTGCCGAAGGGCGCGCATCTGGACGCGCTGCCCGAAACGAACGTGCAGCCGCAAGAAAAGGTCGCCACGCCGATGCGCGCGCCGCACCCGCACACGCACGGTCGGCCACATGCGCCGCACCGCCCCCACGTTCGCCCGGTGCGCGACCCGTATCCGAGTCACCTGCCGGACCGGCACATCGCGATTTAGCCACGACAGACACAAGCGGCGGAGGAAGTTCGGATGATTTCATGGCCCCTTGGCCTCTCGATCGCAGTGGGCGCGTTGCTGTTCCCACGCCTGTACCGGCGTCTTCAACTATCGCGTGCCAAGCACCCGTCGCTCGGCGGGCATGCGCGAATGGCGTTGCGCGTGTCTCGCTGGCTGCCGTACTACAAGTACTCGGAAGGCGAGGTGTTTCACGTCGATGGCGCGCCGCCGGAAGTAGCCGCACACCGTCAAGCCGCGTTCCTGCGCTTGGGTCGCGAACTGGCCGATCGCGCGCCGAAGACGTTGGCAGCGAGCGCGGAGCTGGCGCCGCAGATTCCCGACGTCGCGTTCGTCAACGCCCACCGCGTGCCATTCCAGTTCCGCGAGCTTGCGCAGAAGCACCTGCGCGTGGGCAGTGTGGCTTCGGCGACGCGCGGCGCGGAAGTGTGCGATCTGGATGGCAACTGGAGCTACGACCTCACGGGCTCTTACGGCGTCAACCTGCTGGGCAACGACGCCTACAAGGCGATGCTCGCCACGGCAACGCACGCCGCTGAAGCGCTGGGACCGATTCTCGGCCTGTACCACGAGTCCATCGCTGAAAACGTCACGCGCTTGCGGCAAATCAGCGGGCTGGACGAAGTGTCGTTCCACATGTCCGGCACGGAAGCGGTCATGCAAGCGGTGCGGCTGGCGCGCTACCACACGCGGCGGTCGCACATCGTGCGGTTCACGGGCGCGTATCACGGCTGGTGGGATGGCG
Source organism: uncultured Myxococcales bacterium (assembly GCA_903896545.1). GTDB lineage: Bacteria > Myxococcota_A > UBA9042 > UBA9042 > UBA9042 > CAIYBN01. Next base: position 11,524 of record CAITYF010000150.1, read on the forward strand.
TGCAGGCGGGCGTGGGCAATCCGCGGCCGGCGCATGAAGTCTACACGCTGCGCGACATGCACGACGCGACGCTGGCGGTTCTGGAAGGGCGGCGCGACATCGCGTGCGTGCTCATCAACCCGCTGCAGGCGATGACGTTGAACGCGGCGGCGGCGGCAGACTCGACGCTTCTGGGCACCGGACGCAGCGCGCATTTTGACAAAGCGGCGTACGCGGCGTGGCTGGTCAAGCTGCGCGACGTCTGCACGCGGCGCTGCATCGTGCTCATTTTTGACGAAGTGTTCCTCGGCTTCCGCTTGGCTTACGGCGGCGCGCAGGAATACTTCGGCGTCAAAGCCGACCTCGTGACCTACGGCAAGACGTTGGGCGGTGGGCTTCCCGTCGGCGCCGTGTGCGGTACCCACGCGCTGATGAAGCGCTGGCGCGAAGATTCGCCCGCGGACATCTGCTTTGCCCGCGGCACCTTCAACTCGCATCCCTATGTGATGACAGCGATGCGCGCGTTTCTGCGGCACATGGACACGCCCGAAGGTCGGTCGGTGTACGCGGATGTTGACGGGCTGTGGAATGGTCGCGCCGCGGACTTGAACGCGCGTCTGGAGCAGATCGGCGTGCCGGTACGCATCGTGAACCTGACGAGCGTGTGGACAACGCTGTACACGCAGCCGGGGCGCTACCACTGGATGCTGCAGTTTTACCTGCGCAAGCACGGGCTGACGGTGCCGTGGACCGGAACCGGGCGCTACATTTTCCCGCACACGCTGACCGAGGACGATTGGCAGCAGATCGCGGCGCGCTTCGTCGCAGCGACGCAGGAGATGGCAGCAGATGGCTGGTGGTGGCGCGATGCGGCGCTGACCAAGCAGTCGATTCAGCGGCAGTTGGCGAGAGAGACGTTGAGGGCGATTTTGCGCAAGGCGTAGTCACCGGGTCGAGAGCACCAACGCGCGAATCGCGGCCGCAATCTCCGGCGGCTTCTCGCGCAGCAGCGCGTGCGTTGCATCCGGCAGCGCTAAGACCTGCGCGTGCGGGAGCCGCGCCACAAGATCATCGACCGCCTCAGGCGCGACAAGCACGTCGTGGCCGGGCCGTACCACCAGCGTCGGCACTGGCGGCACTGTCCGCAGCCACGCGCGCGCGTCGTGCTGCGCGTAGGCGTGCAGGTGCGCCGCGAGCGTGCGCCAAGGCGTGGGAGGATCCCAGTCGCGCTCGTGCGGTTGATAGCCCAGACGCGTCTTGTTTTGCGCGTCCGCAACGTGGGCCGGGAACAAAAGCTGCGCCGCGCGCTGAAACAGAGGCTGCGGATGCCGCGACAGGCGCACGCCGAAAAAGTGCCAGACGCCGCGCGGATCGGGCAGCAGCCGCCTCGGCCCACCGGCGTGCGTTGCGAGCAGCGTCAGGGTAAGCACGCGATCCGGGTGCTGGCGCACCATGTGCTGCGCGACCATGCCGCCAAACGACATCCCAACGACATGAACGGTTTTCCAGCCGACGTGGTCCAGGAGCGTGACGACGTCCTGAACGAAGTCCGCCATCTGCGGCCAGCCAGGCGGCAGCGGACTGCCACCCACGCCGCGGTGGTCAAAGAACAGCGCTTGATGGTCGCGCGCCAAGTCTTGGGCAATCGCCCGCCACCGCTTGCCCGGCACGCCGATGCCCACCACCAACAGCACGCGGGGGCCCTTCTCGCCGTGGCGCTCATACGCGAGCGCGGTCACCTACTGCCCCGGCGCCTGCTGGTGCGAACGGACGTGGTACATCGGGTCGATCAGCTCGCCTTTCAGGAGGTACAGCGGCGACTTGTGGTAGAGGTAGATGTCGTGGAACGGGTCGGTCAGGATCTTTGTGCACCACGCCAGACCGTCAATCGCGCGGCGGGTCGCGCACAGCCACGCGGTGCGGGCGAGAAGGCCGAAGATGCCGAGGCCAATCCACAGCACGCTCAGGTTGTACAGGTAGCTGTGCTGGTCGTTCCACGGTGCGAACAGGCCGAAGAACGACGGCACAAGGTAGAGCACCAGCGGCGTCAGCGCCCACGCTACCAGGATCAGGACTTTGCGCGTGAAGTTGAAGCCGACTTTGATTTCCTCTTTCTTGGCGTTGCTCGCACCGTTCAGCTCGTCGTAGCCAGTCGGCTCAAACACGAAGTGGCCGGTTTGCCGCGACACCATGGCGCCGACCCAGCCGAGAAACGCGGCGCGAATCGGGTCTTTGGTCAGCAAAAAGTAGTACGTGATCAGGAACATGCACCCGCTCAGCAGGTGCAGGCTCTGGTTGATGCGGCTCTGATGGTAGTAGCGATGGTCGTCCCAGCGCTGTTCCGCCAGCGTGGCGAGAAAGCCCTTCTGCTGGTCGGTTGTGGTCTGCGGCAGCGTGCTTGCGGTCATGGTGGCTCTCCTTTTGAGCTCCGGGAAAAGCCCGCGTCCCAACTCTGGGCGCGGGCACGGACATCAGCCGTTCGTGGTGAGGTGGTGCAAAAGCGGCTCGCCCATGCGGATGCGCGCGCCTTCGTGGATGTTGGGGGCGAGGCTGACGTTGCCGCTGGAAAAAACCACAATCGTCGAGCCACTTTGGAAGTAGCCGAGCTCGTCGCCCTTCTGGAACGCAACGTTGCACGGGATTTCATTCGGTCCGCGGTAACGCAGATCCAGCGTCTCCGGCAGCCCGTGAATGCGCATGCTCGCAACCAGGATCGCCGCCACCGGCACCAACGTCAGGGCGACGTCGCGCATCGGCGTTTCCAGGTCCAGCACCGCGCGCTCGTTCTTGCAAAAGAGCTGCTCGACGCGCTTCAACGCGATCGGGTTCACGTTCCACGTGTCGCCCGAAATGTACGTGACGTGGCGCAGTTGACCGTCGCACGGCGCGTGAAAGCGGTGGTAGAAGTCGGACTTTAGGCGCAAGGTCACGTACCAGCCGTCCTCATGGCGCGCCACGCGCTCGTGGTTGCCAAGCAAATCCAGCAGCGGATACGCGAAGCCCTTGGCTTGCAGCGCCTGCTTGCCCGTTACGCGTCCACAAGCACCGACAATCGCATCGCACGGGCTGGTCAGGACCGAGACGTCCGCGTCAATCGTCCGCGCGCCGCGCTTGAGCTTGCGGATGAAGAGCTCGCGCAGCGTGCGAAAGGTCTGGCTCTCCGCTTCATCGAGCTGCAGGTCGTCGGCAAAGAGCTTCCAGGTCGCGATGGAGAGGTCGCGCACCAGCGGCTGTTCAATCTGGCTGAACCAGCCCATGAAGAGCGTGGCGTAACGCCGCGGCAGGCGGTTCGTCAGCAAAAAGTTGAGGTCCTCTTGCAGAAAAAAGCGCTGCAACCGACCCGGCTTGACCGTGGCGACCATGCGAACTCCCGTGTGCCCCCGCAGGCAACTGGAGAGGAGCTTGGGTGACCGCCAAGACGCCGCGAATGCGCCTGTGTGACATGCGCGGGACTCATGGAATTGTTGCGATTTCGTCGTGGAGAGGGAGCGATCAGCGCTGCCACGCCGGCCGCGTAAACGGCAAGAGCGGCGTCTGACGCGCGCGCCCTTCAATCCAGAACCAGCGACGCGTGGCTGTGTCGATGCTCAAGCACGAGCGCGCGCCGCCAGCGCCGGTGCCACTGTTCAGGTACCGCACGTCGCCGTGGTCAAAGACGCCGCCCAAGTGCGTGTGACCGGTAATGATGAGGTCGGCGCCGCTGGTGCGCGCTGCCGCTACCGCGCGCTTCTGGATTGCACACCGCGCTTGCAGCCGATGCGCCCCGCCTAGAATCTGATCCACGCCGTCCAGCCGTTCGACGATCGCCCGCAGGCCAGCGCGCATGACCCAGCCAACCGCCCAGAAGGCGCGCTCGCTGGAATCGCTGCTACTGAACGGGTCAAACTGGTGACCGTGCGTCAGCCACAGGTTCAGGCCATCGGCAGAAACGCGCCACTCGGCGGGAGTTTGCCAGACGTCTGCCGCGACAAGGTCGTGGTTGCCGTGAATGTAGAGGAAAGTCGGGTCGCGCAGCCGCGCCATCACCCCGGGCCAACGCGCCGCGGCGCGCTCCAGCTCCGCGCGTTGATCCCCCAACTGACGTGGTGCCAACGTTTCCCAAATATCGCCGAGCAGCACGACGCGGTCGTGGTGTTCGGCGAGCTGGTCCAGCCAAAGTAGGAGTTCCCGCTCGGTGCGCCCGCCACGGCAGATGCTCGCTTCCGCGGCGAGGTGCAAGTCGCTGACAACTGCGATACGCATCGTGTCCTCCGGTGCAACCGCGCGCAGGTTCGCACGGACTCTTCACGCGTCCACGAAAATGACGTGTCATTTGCATGTGTTCGACGAGATGTTGCAGGCGCGCGGCGGGGGCGTCACATCGACTTCGGGCTGCGCGGTGTCATCCCCAAAATCACGCGGCGTTCTCGGCTACGCCTCCCCACAGAAATGTCACGCAGCCGTCGAGAAGCACGGTAGCGACGCGGACTATGGCGTATCCCGGAGGAAGACTCGCCATGAAACACCTAATCCGCACCGTTCTATCCCTCGCCCTCATCGGTACCGCCTGCGCGTCGCCCGCTGCACTCGTGCCGGCAGACGCCGCACCCGAAGACGGCCCGCCCGACGCCGCGAACACGGACGTCCCAACCGACACCTGCCCCGGTCTTGTCGCTACCGGAAATGCGGCGCAGCGCAGCGCCTGTACGTTTGGCCCCGGCGCACTGGCGGAGCAGAGCCTCGGCTTGCCCCCTGGTTTCGGCGCGAAATTGCCATTTGACCACATCGTCGTCGTGATGAGCGAAAACCGCTCCTTTGACCACTATTTTGGTCAACTACCAGCCGCAGGCAAATCGGACGTGGACGTTTGGCCTGCCGACTTCGCGAACCCGGATGCTGCTGGTAAAAGCGTGGCGATTCACCACCTGACGTCACCTTGCCTGACTGAGGATCCGCCGCACGGCTGGGCGCCGATGCACGCGCAATACAACAGCGGCGCGATGGATGGCTTCGTCAAAAGCGCGGCGGGCAAGAGCGACGGGCACTACGTGCTGGGCTACTATGAAGAAAGTGATCTGCCGTTCTACTACTGGCTGGCCAAAACCTACGCGATGAGCGACCGGCATTTCTCGTCAGTCATGGGGCCGACGTGGCCCAACCGCGACTTCCTCTACGCAGGCACGTCCAACGGCGTGAAGGAAACGGGCGGCGGAATCCTCAAGGACGTGCCCACGATTTTCGACAAGATGACCGAAGCGAACATTTCGTGGGGTGTGTACAGCGACGGCATGCCGCGTCAGGACGCGCTGGGCTGGCACATCCTCTCACCGGGCACGCACTTCTTTCCTGAGTTCCTTGACGCCCTTGCCGACGGTTCGCTGCCTGCTGTTTCCTTTGTCGACCCAACCGGTGCACAGGACGAACATCCGGCAGCGAACATCCACGGCGGCGAAGCATGGGTGCGGTCGATCTACATGGCGGCGCGCGCATCTCCACTTTGGCAGCGCACGCTCATCATCTTCACCTACGACGAAGCCGGCGGCATGGCTGACCACGTGCCGCCGCCTGCCGCGTGCCCGCCCAGCGTGGATCAGCCGGACTTCAACCGGCTGGGCTTCCGCGTGCCGTTGTTCCTTCTTTCACCGTGGGCGCGACAAGGTTACGTTTCGCATGAAGTGCACGACCACACGTCGATCCTGCGCCTGATTGAGCTGCGATTTGGCTTGGGCGCGCTGACCACGCGTGACGCAAACGCCGACGCGTTGTTGGACATGCTGCAGTTTGGGTGCGCGCTGCCAGAGCCGCCGACGCCACCGGATGCTGCAGTGGGCGGGTGTACGCCGTAAGCATTGTCAACGTTGACACAGCCGGTTCTCCGCGCGCAGTTTGCGTGGCCCCGGCGGATCGTCGTTGAGCAGTCCGGTCGGCCTTGGCACTGGCGCGAGGCGGCGCTCAGCGAGACAGGGCAAGTGCTTCATCGTGAGAACAGGCGCGTGGCCCCCAACGGACTCAGTGACGGCTCGTCTCGTGAATCGCCACGTACGGCGCCGTCATGGTGCCCGGGGCGCGTGCGCGAACCATCCTCCGCGCCATAGCGACTGCGACACGTGCAGTTCCATCCATTCAGGCACGCGCGTGTGTCGGCGGGAGTGTGTGCGGACCCCGGCGCCCCTCCCCGCGGGACCCACGCGATGCGGATCGTAAAACCTGAGTAATTCCGACACGCATGCGACAGTCGCCGCCCCAGCCACGCACCCTGTAGCCGCAGGGCGCGCGTCTCCCCGGAGAGAGCAAAGCTGGGACGACGACGGAGCGCATCATGTC
>CAITYF010000151.1 GCA_903896545.1 uncultured Myxococcales bacterium
CGCTCCCAGCACTCTTCAATCCCCACGACTCCATCATCGCACCTCCCGTTCACCGCGTTAGATCACGCGAACGGGTGGAGGTCAAGTTGTTGACCAGAATGGGCATTCGCGAGTTGTGCGGGATCTTCAGACTGAAGTCCGGGGCGTCCCCGGTGACCTCGCTCCGCAGCGTCACTCCATCTACATCTTCCACGTTTGGCACGGTTCGCACCGGCAAGCGCCCATAGGGGCGCGCGGCAGTTGCTTCAACTCCATCTACATCTTCCACGTTTGGCAGGGTTCACACCGGCAAGCGCCCATAGGGGCGCGCGGCAGTTGCTTCAACTCCATCTACATCTTCCACGTTTGGCAGGGTTCACACCACAAATACCACCCCCGCTTACGCGGGCTCCACAGCGCCGCCATCGGCAATTCGCACGAGGCACACGGCTGCACCGCGGGTTCCGGCGGCAACTCCTTGCGGTCCTTCACCTGGGGCCACGAATCGCACTTTTGGCAACGCAGGAAGTACTGTTGCTTTTTTTCGCTCCAGACGAGGTGGGCAATCTGCTTGCACGACTCACACTTGACCAGCGCCGGCATCGGCGGGCGGTCGGCATTCCGTTGCGCGTCCTGCTCGGCACCGCAGCACTGGCACAGTTGTTTGCCGCTGCGCAAGGTCGCTACGGCGCCTGTGCAGAACCGGCACCGTCCGAGCGCACGACCCGCCTCGTCCACGTCCCAACTGACGCGGCACTGCGGATCGGCAATGGCGCTGCACTGCATGTAGCTGCGCCCTTCCCAGGTCTTCCGCAGCAAATTCGAGCCGCAACGCGGGCACGTCGGCAGCGCCTGTTCTCCAGGTGCGCGCGTCACGGTCGGTTTGCTCCGCCGAATGCTCTCCACCAACTCCGTCACGTACTTGCGAATATCCGCCATAAACGCGTCGCGCTGCGCCGTTCCCCGGCGAATCTGCTCCATCGCGGCTTCCCACTGCCCCGTCAGTAGCGGCGACTTCAACGCGTCCACCTGAATGCTGTCGATGAGCGACACGCCCTTCTCCGTTGGCACGAGGTTCGTCGTCTTGCGTTCCTGTTTGCGCTCCACGTAGCCGCGCTTGATCAGCGTCTCGATGATGTTCGCCCGCGTCGCCGGCGTGCCCAGTCCCGAATCCTTCATCGCGCCACGCAGATTCTCGTCGTCCAGTTCGCGTCCCGCCGTCTGCATCGCCGTCAGCAGATCACCTTCCGTCATCGCTTTGGGCGGCGTCGTCTGGCCTTTCTTCGTCTGCAAGTCGACGGTCTCCACCGACTCGCCCTTCTTCAACTTGGGCAGTTTGCCACTGTCGTCACCTTCGGCTTTTTGCCGCGTCGGCTGCGGGTCCACGCGCGACCATCCCGGATCTTTGAGCACGTTGCCGTAACTTTTGAACGTCTCACCTTCTTGTCCGCGCGCTTTGCCAATCGTCGTCACGACCTCGGTCTTCGCTTCGATGCGGTCCGGGAACCACGCCGCCAGAAGCCGCCGCGCGATGAGATCGTAAATCTTGCCCTGCTCATCCGGCAGCGACTGCGGCGGCGCCTTCTCTGTCACGGTCAAACCGCTGTGATCCTCGACTTCCTTGTCGTCGACAAACCGTTTGCTCAGCGGCGGCGGCTTGCCGTTGCCCATCGCCAGAATCTCGCGCACAAAATCGGCGTACGGCGAGTTGCGCAGCGCGTCCAGCCACTGCGGCGCTTTGGCCGCGTCGGCTTGCGTCAGGTGTCGGGAATTCGTACGCGGGTAGGAGATCAGCTTGGCTTCGTACAGCAGCTGCGCGATCTCCAGCGTATGCTCCGCCGTCATGCCAAACCGCTTGTTCGCCTCTTTTTGCAGCGCCGTCAGGTCGTACAGCAGCTCCGGCTTCTTCTTGTCGTCCCGCGCGCTGACCGACGTCACCAGGCCCGGCTGCCCCCGCAGTTTCTCCACCAACTCGCGCGCGTCGGCCTCGCGATCCAGCCGATCGTCGTCGCGCGTCGACGCCTTGCCGCCTTCCAGAACGACCGGGATCTTGCGAAACCACGTGCCCTTGTACACCGGTCGCGGCTCGTCGCCGTCGAGTTCGGGCTGAAACTGCGCGACGATTGTCCAAAAATCCTTCGGCACGAAGTGATTGCGGTCTTTTTCGCGCATCACGAGGATCGCCAGCGTCGGCGTCTGCACGCGGCCCACGCTGTACACACCTTCGCCACCGTGACTCTTGGCCACGAGCGTCTGTGCGCGCGTGCAGTTCAGACCCACGAGCCAGTCCGCTTCCTGGCGACAGCGCGCGGCGTCTGTCAGGCCACGATACGCCTCGTCCGGCTTCATTTTCGCCCACGCGTCGCGGATCGCATCGTCGGTCAAGGACGACGTCCACAGGCGCTTCACCGGCTTTGCACAGCCCGCCAGCGCGTACGTCAGGTGGAAGATCAACTGCCCTTCCCGCCCGGCGTCGGTCGCGTTCACCACGTCCGTGAGCTTGGCGTCCTGCAGGAGATCGCGCACCGCGTTCCACTGGTCCATCGTGCTGGGCGACGCCTCATACTGAAATTCCGCGGGCAAGAGCGGCAACGACGACATCGTCCAGCGTTTTAACGCGGGATCGTACCGCTCCGGATCGACCGCCTGCACCAAATGGCCGACGCACCACGTCACGATAAGCGGCTCGCCCGACTTGGGATCGCGGCCGTGGATCGCGTGACGGCCGGCGCCGGAAATGCCCAGCGCGGTCGCAATCGCGCGGCCCATGCTGGGTTTTTCGGAGAGAATGAGGCGCATCGATCGTCCTTGGCGTTGCGGCCGGGGACGGGAGCGTAGGTCGCGGGGCCACGCGACGCAAGCACTCTCAGGTCTCAGACGTCAACGCGGCGAGCACGTGTTGCAGCACGTCGTCCGGCCACCGCTGTTTCCCAAGTCGCGGCGGCAGGGTCGCCAGAAATGCCGAAATGCGGGCGCCGTCGGACACTGCTTTGGCGAGCTGCGGCGCGGGCGTCCCGCCATCACCCGCAGCGTCGAGTGCGCGCTGCACCCGCGTCGGCAGGCGATCCAGCCGCGATTCGACGTCGCCGTGCCCCAGCGCGGTCAACATCGCGTTGTCCGCACCGCCAAACGGCGCACGCACGTCGTTCTTGTAGAGAACCAAAGGCTTGCCGATCGCGAACGCCAAGCTCGCCTCGACGATCATGCCTTCATCGGGGACACGACCGTTCAAGTTGCAGACGACGGCATCACACGCCTGCACCAGTTCGTACACGTCGAGGGCAAAAATGGCGTAGTCCACGCCGCCGCGCGCACCTGGGATCAGGCCGGACATCGCGCTCTTGCCAAAACGCAGCACGTAGGGCTCCAGCCCATCGCGGTGCGGCAAAAACGTCGAATAGCCGGCCTGTTCGAGCGCGTGGGCAATGGCGGTCATGCCGCCAACTTCCTCGGCGCAAAAGAGCGGACCAGAGCAGTAGACGCGGCGCGGATTGGGCGCCGGATCCTTACGCTTCAATGGCGATGCAGGCGTCCACCGGGCAGACGTCGGCGCACTGGGGCTTCGGATTGAAGCCGACGCACTCCGTGCACTTGTCCGGGTCGATCACGTAGTAGTCCGCGCCTTCCGAGATCGCGTGATTCGGGCATTCCGGCTCGCAGGCGCCACAGCTGTTACAATCGTCGGTAATTTTGAAAGCCATTGTATCCTCCAGAGAATCGGCTCTGCGCTCACTGACCCAGAGCTTGCAACCACGCGGCCGCGCTCACACGCACCGCTTCGTAGACCGTCGGCACCACGCCCAGAAGCATGGAGGCCGCCGTTGTCACCACCAGCGCTGCAGTCAGCAGCGCGCCGGGCTTGAGAGGGACCGCGCCCTCTGCCGGTGCTTCGATGTACATCTGGCGGACGATCCGCAAGTAGTAGTACAGCGACACCGTGGAGTTGACCGCCGCCACGCCGACCAGCCAATGATAGCCAGCTTGCGCGGTGACTGAAAAGAGCAGGAACTTGCCGACGAAGCCGGAAAGCGGCGGAATGCCCGCCAGGCCGAAGAGTCCGAGCATCATCGCGAGCGACAACAGCGGGTTGAGCTGCGATAGGCCGCGGTAGTCGGTAATTTGCGTGCTGCCGGTCTGCTGATTGTGCAGGATCAGCAACGCGAAAACGGACAGGTTCGTGACGACGTAGACAAGCAAGTAGAAGACCATCGCCGCCGCGCCGCCGCTGCCGCCGCCGAGGAATCCGAGAAGCAAGTAGCCGGCTTGGGAAATCGCGGAGAACGCCATGAATCGCAGGATGTTGCGCTGGACAACGGCGACGAGGTTGCCGACGGTCATGGTCAGCGTCGCGAGCAGCGCGATTGCAAAACCGGCGTCGTGCAGGAACGGCCGGAACACGCGGAAGAGCACCAGCATCAAGACAGACAAGCCCGCGGCTTTGGACGCCACGGACAGCCAGGCGGTGACCGGCGGCGGCGCGCCTTGGTAGACTTCCGGCGCCCACATGTGGAATGGCACCAAGGTCAGCTTGAAGCCCACGCCAGCGACGACAAGCGCGGCGGCAAAGAGCGTCGTGCGGTCGGCGTGCAGAAGCGCGGGCATCGCATCGAGGCGCATCGTGCCAGTCAGCCCGTACAGCACGCCAAAGCCATAGAGCATGAGCGCCGACGCGAGCGCGCCGATGACCATGTACTTTAGACCCGCCTCACCGCCCAGCGCGTCGCGCCGCCAGGCCGCGAGCAGAAAGAGCGGAATCGTCGCCAGTTCCAGCGCCACGTAGAGCGTGATGAGGTCGCGGGTCGACGGGAGCAGCAGCATTCCGCAGAGGTTGAACATCAGGATCGTCAGGAATTCACCTGGGCTATGCAGCTTACGCACTTCCGGCGCGGCGCTTTCCAAGAGGCCCGACGTCAGCGCGATGGTCAGGAACGCGGCGACGAGGAACGCGAGTTTGAACCACCAGCCCAGCGGGTCCATCGCAAAACGGCCGCCCAGAAGCACGCCGGTGTCAGGCGTCAGCACGAGCGCACCCGCGGCAGCCGCCACGCCCGCGAGCGCGAGCGGCACGAGCAGGTCACGCTGCTTCTCGGTCAGAAAAAGGTCGAGCACGAGCAGGATGAAGCCCGTGGCGACGACGATGAGTTCTGGCAGCATCAGCATGGTGCGCTGTCCTTAGGGATGACCGGCGACCGCAAGGGCCCCAGTCGCGTGCAGACGGTTCACAAACGGCAGGAGCGCGCTCTCGATGAGATCGATGAGCAGCCCCGGCACCAGACCAACGACGGCGAGCGTCACGACGAGAATGCCCGTGGAGAGGCGCTCGGTGAGCGTGGCATCGGTGAGTTCCAGAAAGTGCGGGTCGGTGATCGGGCCCTGGAAGACCTTGGCCAGACCGCGCAGCACGTAGACGGCGGTAACAACGATGGAAAGCGTGGCGATGACGGTCAGGACGCGCGTGGCGAGCGGGTCGGACCAGGCGTTGCCAAAGAAGCCGCCCATGAAGACGTGCGACTCCGCGACAAAGCCGGCAAAGCCGGGCAAGCCGAGCGACGCCATGCCGGCGATGTAGAAGCAGACCGCGAGCCACGGCATGACTTTGGCCAAGCCGCCCATGTCCGGGATGATGCGCGTGTGCGTGCGGCCGTAGACCATGCCGATGAGCGCGAAGAAGAGGCCGGTCATCACGCCGTGGCTAAACATCTGGAGGACAGCGCCTTTGAAGCCCATGAGGTTCAAGCTGGCGACGCCAAAGAGCACAAAGCCGCAGTGGCTGACGGACGAGTACGCCGTGAAGAACTTGAGGTCCGTCTGCTTGATCGCGCCAAACGCGCCGTAGAGGATGTTGATGGTCGTGAGCGCCATGAAGAAGAGGCCCCAGTACTGGGCACCTTCGGGCAGCAGGTAAACGCCGATGCGCAGCGCGCCGTAGCCGCCGAGCTTCATCAAGACACCGGCGTGGAGCATCGAGACCGCGGTGGGCGCGGACGCGTGGCCATCGGGCGACCAGGTGTGGAACGGGTAGAGCGCGCCGAGCACGCCAAAGCCGATGAAGATGAGCGGGAAGACCCAGCGCTGCATTTCAACGGGGTAGTGGAACTGCGCGAGTTGCGTCAGGTCAAACGTCGTGCCGCCCGCGTAGTGATAGAGCGCCAACATGCCGACGAGGATGAACGCGGAGCCGAACATCAGCATGAGCGTGAGCTTCATCGCCGAGTATTCCTTGGGACCGGTGCCCCAGACGCCGATCAAGAGGTACATCGGCAGCACGGCGACTTCGTAGAACATGAAAAAGAGGAACATGTCGAAGCTGAGGAACACGCCGAACACGCCAGTGACGAGCAGGAGCAGCAGCGCGAAGAATTCCTTGGTGCGGTTGACGACGTTCCACGACGCGAGCACGCCGGTGAAGATGATGATGGAGGTGAGGATGACCATCGACATCGTGATGCCATCGATGCCGACCAGGTAGTCGACGCCGAGGGACTTGAACCACGGGATGCGTTCGACGAAATAGAGCTTGGTCAAGGTCGAGGTCTTGGCGAGCGCGATGTCCGGAGACGCGACTTCCCAGAATTTCCACGTGGTGAACGCCGTGAGCAGCAGGTGCGCGCCGGTACCGACGAGCGAAACCCAGCGGATCAGCGTCGGGCGTGACGCGGGCGTAAAGAGCACGCCGAGCGTGGTCAGAAACGGCAACAGAATGAGCCAACTTGCCAGACCCATGAGCTAATTGCCTCCCGACTTCAGAACGCCCCAGAGCACCACGACCGCGGCGATGGCGCCGGAGACCAGCCACGAACCGTAGGTTTGCACCTGACCGGTTTGCAGCTTGCCCAGCAAGAGGCCCGTCGTGCGCGTGAACCAGCCGCTCAGGTTGACCGCGCCGTCGACGACGTGGCGGTCAAACCAGGCGATGGGCGCGGCGACGAAGCGGAAAATGATGCTGTGCGTGACAAAGAGGTAGAGTTCATCGAAGTAGAACTTCTGCTTGATGAGCGTGTAGACGCCGCCGAGCTTGGCGACGAGGCTGTCGACACGGTCGCGGGAACCGCCGTAGAGCAGCCACGCGAGACCGATGCCGGCGATGGCGAGGATGGTCGACGGGATGGCGACGGCGAGGTCGATGCCTTCGTGTTCAACGGGCGCGCCGGGCAGCTGGACCCACTCCGGAATCGGGATGAAGCCCGCGCCGATGCTCAAGACGCCCAGGAACGCCATGGGTCCGAGCATGATCCACGGCGATTCGTGCGCGTGGTGCGCGTGCTCGCTTTTGGGTTCGCCCCAGAAGGTCACAAAGTAGATGCGGAACATGTAGAAAGCCGTCATGCCCGCGACCAGAAGGCCGACGCCAAAGACGACCGTGTGACCGGAATGCAGCGCGGCGGCGAGGATCTCGTCCTTGGAGAAGAAGCCCGCGAGCGGGTAGATACCGGCAATCGCGAGCGTTGCGATCAGGAATAGCGCGTGCGTCACCGGCATGTGCTTGCGCAAGCCGCCCATGTGCCAGATGTCGTTGGAATGCACCGCGTGAATGACTGAGCCCGCGCCCAAGAACAGCAGCGCCTTGAAGAACGCGTGCGTGAAGAGGTGGAACATCGACGCGGAGTAGCCCAGCGGATGCGCGAACGACGCGACGCCGAGCGCGAACATCATGTAGCCGAGCTGCGAGAGCGTGGAGAAGGCGAGGACGCGCTTGATGTCATCCTGCGTGCAACCGATGACCGCGGCAAACAGACTTGTGAAGGCGCCGATGCACATGACGACGGTGAGCGCGTCGCCAGAGGTCGCGAAGATCGGGAAGCAGCGCGCGACCAGGTAGACGCCGGCGACGACCATCGTGGCGGCGTGAATCAAGGCGGAGACGGGCGTGGGGCCTTCCATCGCGTCCGGCAGCCAGATGTGCAACGGGAACATGGCGCTTTTGCCGGCGCCACCGGTGTAGATGAGGACCGCGGAGAGCGTCAGCACACCAACGCCGAGGAAGTGGACGTCCAGACCAGACAGGGCGGCGAGGACGTCCGGACGCGTGAGGAACGCGAAGTCCAGCGGCTGCAAGCCTTGCGTGGCCGAAGCGGGCATCGCGGCGAAGATCTGGTTGGCGTAGAAGCCGATGACGAGGATGCCCAGGAAGAAGCCGAGGTCGGCAAAGCGCGTGACGATGAACGCCTTCTTGGAGGCGGACACGGCCGACGGCTTCTCAAAGTAGAAGCCGATGAGGAAGAAGGAACTCGCGCCGACCAGCTCCCAGCACACGTACATCTGCACGAGGTTGGGTGCCAAAACGAGACCCAACATGCTGAAAGTGAAGAGGTTGAGGAACGCAAAGTAGCGCGCGTAGCCCGGCTCGCCGTGCATGTAACCGGTCGAATAGAGGTGAACCAACGTGGAGACGGTCGTCACGACGACAAGCAGCATCACCGAGATCGGGTCAAGCAGCGTGCCGATGGAGATGCCAAAGCCGTCCTGGAAATGCAGCCACATCGCCGACCACGGCAGAAGCGACGGCAGCGACTTGCCGTGCTCGGCGAGATGGACGTAGTCGTAGGCGAGCGTCCACGACAAAAGCGCAGACGTTCCAACCGCCAACGTGGCGAACGCGCCGGCGAGGCGCTCTGAAATCGGCCGCAGCACGAGCCCGACCAGCAGAAACGACACGAGCGGGATGACCGGAATCAGCCAAGCGTGCGTCAGGATGAAGGAAAGCGGCTGCATGGTTCAGTCCTTGAGCGCATCCAGGCGGGTCACATCGACGGTGCGGCGTTCCGCGTACATCGCCACGAAGATCGCCATGCCGACGACCACTTCCGCAGCGGCCACGGCGATGACAAAGATGGTCATCACGGCGCCGTCGAGCCGCTCCGCGCCGCCCAGATTGGTCGGTGCAAGGTAGCGGTTGAAGAGCACGAAGTTGACGGCCGCGGCGTTCAAGCAGAGTTCCAAGGACATCAGCACGCCAACGGCGTTGCGCCGGGTCAGCATGCCGTAGAGGCCGATGGAAAACAGCGCGGACGTGAGCACCAGCCAATGCTGGAGCGTCAGGCCATGCGTGGTGAGGAACTCAGCCATTGTGCACCTCCGGCTTGGACAGTGCAGCCGGCTTGCGGGCGATCACGATGCCGCCAATCATCGCCGCCAGGAGCAGCAACGAGACGACTTCAAAAGGCAGCGCGTAGCCGTTTTCACCGGTATCCAGGAGCGCGCGACCGATCGCCGCGACGTCGTTCTTGGGCAGCGCCGAGAGGGCACGGTCGGCAAACGCCGGTGCCGTCATCATGCAGTAGGACAACCCGAAGAACGTCAGCGCGACGACGGCGCCAATGAGCTGCCGCCCACGCGTCGGGTGGTCCTCCAGAAGCTCCGTCGTGCGCGTCAGCATCACGGCGAAGACGAGCAAGACGACGATGCCGCCGACGTAGACGAGCACTTGCACGCCGGCCAGGAACGGGGAATCGAGGAGCAGGTACAGCCCCGCGCTCGCCGCAAGCACGCCCATCAGCGAGACCGCCGCGCGCAGAATGCGCCGCCCGGTGACGACCGACCACGCCAGCGACAGGGAAATCGCCGCGAGCAGGTAGAACACCAAAGTCGGGAACACGCTAGCCAACATCCTTGGCCTCCGCTGCAGGTTCCGCTGCCGGGGCTTCCGCCGCGGCTTTGGCTGCTTCTTTCTTGGCGATCCGCGCCGCCTTGGCAGCAGCGTAGGCGGCATGCGTCGCCGCTTTCTTGGCCCTTTGCCGTTCCGCCAACGCTTCAATGATGGTGTGGGCACCGTAAGGGTCGCGCTTTTCCATCGCCGCTTTGCGCGCTTCCGGGTCTTCGATCTTCTCCAAGACAGACGCGACTGGACCGGCGTAGTCGTTCAACGTGTACGCCAGCAAACGGCGGTCGTAGACCGACGACTCGAACGTGCCATCAAAGCGCAGCACGCCAAACGGGCAGACGATGACGCAGGTGTTGCAGAACGTGCAGCTGTCCAAACGCCAGACGAATGAGTCGATTTCCTTCTTGCTCACCGCGGGCTTTTCGCGACCGGTGATGATGATGGAGACATTCGGGCAGGCTTCTTCGCAAATGCGGCACATCGTGCACTTGTGGTAGCCGTTGTCGTCGTGGTTGAACGCGAGCTGCGCGCGGAAGCGGTCGGGCAGCTTCAGCGTCTCGCGGTTCTCCGGGTACTGCTGCGTGATCACGGTCGACGGCCGCATCAGGTAGCCGACCGTGACTTTCATACCGCTAAACAGCGAGCGAATGCCCTTGAAAACGCCGCCGATCGCGCCGGATTTGTCGATCCAGGGCACAGCGCCAGTGACAGCGCCGCCCGTGCCGACGTGCTTTTCCGGCGGGGGTAGAACTTCGGGTGCGGCGATCGATTCGTCTGACATGACCATCCTATCCCGCAAAGAAGTAGAAGCCCGTCACGACGCACGCCGCCGAGACGAAGAGGTTCACAAAGCCGATGGGCAACAGAATCTTCCATTCCAAGCGCATCAGCTGATCGACGCGCAAGCGAGGGAAAGTCCAGCGGAACCACATGATGAGGAAGATGACAGCGGACGTCTTGAGCGTGAACCATAAGCCGGGAGGCAGGAGGTCCATGATGCCGTTGAACACCGTGAAGTGACCGACGTGCAGCGGCATCCAACCGCCCAGAAAGAGCGTGGAGGCCATCGCCGCGAGAACGAACATGTTGAGGAATTCCGAGAGGAAGAAGAATGAGAAGCGCAGACCAGAGTATTCCGTGTGGAAGCCGGCGGTCAGTTCGCTCTCGCCTTCAGCCAAGTCGAACGGCGTGCGGTTGATTTCCGCGGTGCCGGCGATCATGAAGATGCTGAACGCGACGATGCCGCAGCCGTGCGCGCGCCAGATCCACCAGCCGGTTTCCTGCGATTGCACGATCCCGGAGAGCTGCAGCGTGCCGGCGAAGAGCACAACGACGAGGAGCGCCAAGGTCGCCGAGACTTCGTAGGAAATGATCTGTGCACCCGCGCGCATGGCGCCCAACAGCGACCACTTGTTGTTCGAACTCCAACCGCCCAGCAGAATGCCCAGCACGCCCAAACCGCTCACGGCCGTCACATAGAGCACGCCGATGTTCATGTCCGCGACCTGGATCGACGGGCTCATCGGCAGGGCAATCATCACCAGCAACATGCCGGCAAAACTCAGTACCGGCGCGAGGATGTGCAAGAGCGCGTCCGCGTCGCGCGGCACGATGTCTTCCTTCAGGAGCAGCTTGATGGTGTCAGCGATTGTCTGCAGCAAGCCGTGCCAACCCACGCGCATCGGGCCCAAGCGGCACTGAAAGTGGGCGGAGACCTTGCGTTCGGCGTAGATGAGCACCAGCCCGCACAGCGTCACAAACGCCGTCACCGCCAGAATCGTCAACAGCACGTAGAGCACGGCGGTCCACGGGCTGCCTGGAAGCAGGTCGCCGGTGCGCTCAGCCATGGTTTTGACTTGCCAGGACATCCGTTTGCCTCAGCGGTCGATATCGGGGATGACGAGGTCAATCGACGACAGCATCGCGACAAGGTCGCCAATACGTCCGCCAGTCGCCATTTCGCCAATGCACCACAGGTTGTTGAAGTTCGGCGTGCGGCAGTGAATGCGGTACGGCGATTCCTTGCCATCGGACACAAGCACGACACCCAGAACGCCACGCGGCGTCTCCATGTGGCTGTAGTGCACGCCCGCGGGGACCTTGATCTTTGCCGCCGGCTTGACCATAAAGGTCTTGCCTTCCGGGATGTTGTCGATCAGTTGCTCGACGATGCGGATCGACTGGCGCATTTCTTCCATGCGCACCCAGTAGCGGTCCCAGCAGTCGCCGGTCGTACCCACTGGAACGTCAAAATCCACTTGTGAATAGAGACCATACGGCTCGGACTTGCGCAAATCGTGGGCCACCCCGCTCGCGCGCAGGACGGGACCCGTCGCGCCCAGCGCCAGCGCGCGTTCCGCGCTCAGCTTGCCGATGCCGCGCAACCGCTCCTGAATGATGACGTTCTCGCTCATCAGCGTGTCGTATTCGGGAAGCTTGGACTTGAAATAGGCGAGGAACGTCTTCACGTCCTTCACGAAGTCCGGGTGGATGTCGTACATCACGCCACCGGGCTGGATGTAGTTCATCGTCAAGCGCGCGCCGATCGTCTTCTCAAAGATGTCGCATAGTTGTTCGCGATCGCGCAGGCCGTAGAAGAACGGCGTGAAGCCGCCCAGATCCATGCCAAACACGCCCCACCACAGCTGGTGGCTCTGGATACGCTGGAGTTCACAGACCAACGTGCGGATCGCCTGAATGCGGTCCGTCGTCTCCATCTTGGCGGCTTTTTCAACCACCATCGTGACAGCCCAGTTGTTGGACAGCGCCGCGAGGTAGTCCATGCGGTCGACGAGGTGCACGAACTGGCGGTAGTTGCCATGCTCGCCCATCTTTTCAATGCCGCGGTGGATGTAGCCCAGCACCGGCACGACGTCGCGCACCGTTTCGCCGTCCAGGCGCAGCACCAAACGCAGCACGCCGTGGGTCGACGGGTGCTGTGGGCCCATGTTGACGAAGTATTCTTCCGTCGACAGCGGGCTGGACGCCGTGCTTTCGCCGGAAATGCGCGCCTGGAGTGTGGAAACGTTCACGCTCATTCCGGACGCTCCAACATGAAATCGTCTTCGTAATCTTTCCGCAGCGGAAAGCCGACCCAGTCGTCTTCCAGAAACAGCCGCCGCAAGTCCGGATGGTCGTCGTAGAGGATGCCCATCAGGTCATACGATTCGCGTTCGAGCCATTCGGCGATGGGATAGACGTTGCAAAGCGTCGGGACCTCTGGATTTTCCCGATCGACCGAAACCGACAGTGTGAGCACGTGACCGTGGGCAATCGAGGCCAACAGGTAGAGCAGCTCGAAGCGGTCTTCCTCGATCCAGTCGATCGCCGTGTGCGCTTCCAGAAGCTCAAACTTCAGCGCGGGGTCATCGCGCAGCCGCGTCGCGAGCGCCACGAGCCCTTCCGCCGGCACGATCAGCGTCGGACGATCGGTCTTCTCGCGGACAGTGGCATCGGGTTGCAACGCCTGAACGGCTGCGATGAGATTCGGCGCGTCCATCTCAGAAGTCCTTTAGTTCGGCGGAAAAATGCGCGCCTTCAGCCAGTTCATCCACCATCTTCACGTTGGCGTCGTGGGAGAGCAGGTCCTGCATTTCCTTGCGAATGTCGTCCAGCGTCATGCCTTCTGGCAGCGCCGCGAGAACGGGGCGACGTCGTTCACCGGGGTGACGAATGCTCTCGCCCTCGCGGATCATCTTCTGGAGCGTCAGCAGCCCGTAGAAGAACGCTTCCGGACGCGGCGGACAGCCGGGCACGTACACGTCTACCGGGATGACCTCGTCAGCGCCGCGAATCGTCGTGTACGAGTCGTACATGAAAGGACCGCCGCAAATCGCGCACGATCCCGTGGCCATGACGTAACGAGGCTCGGCCATCTGCTCGTAGAGCGTGCGGAGACGCGGGGCCATGCGCTTGACGATGGTGCCCGCAATCACGAGCAAATCGGCCTGACGTGGCGACGGTCGCGCGACTTCCGCGCCAAAACGCGCCATGTCGTGACGCGCGGCACCCGTCGCCATCATCATCTCAATCGCGCAGCAACTCGTGCCGAACGTGAGCGGCCACAGGCTGTTGGAGCGGCTCCAGTTGATGAGTTGGTCCACTGCCGTCAGCAGGACCTGTCCACCGGGCACGGGTTCAAGTACGCCAGGCAACTTGTCGGTAATCACACCCATTCGAGCGCTCCTTTGCGCCACGCGTACAACAGCCCGACCATCAACATGGCGCCAAACACGCCCGCTTCAATCAGCCCTGTCGTGCCAAACTCGCGCAGTACGACAGCCCACGGGTACAAGAACGCCGCCTCGACGTCAAACACTAAGAACATCAAACCGAAGAGGTAGAAGCCGACGTTGAACTGAATCCACGATGTACCAATGGTCTTTTCACCGCACTCGTAGGAGTCGTTCTTGGCGCCGCCGGGATGATGTGGCGCGACGAGGCGGGAAACGCCCAGGCCGCCGAGTACCATCACGGCCGAGAAGCCGAGAAAGACGAGTACGTAAAAGAAGTCCATCGTGACCTCAAGCCGCCGACGCCGCGGCCGCGTTGGCGCCCAGCGGACTGATGTTACCCGCCGCGTCTTCCACCCACGCTTCCGAACCGCGGAAAACCCGCGACAGGTCGCCGCCCTTGGGCGCGTAGTGGTCGTCGTACGCGACCGCTTCAACCTTTCGGAACACCCCGACCGGCACCGGCAAGTCTGGATGTTCCATGTTGGAGAGCAAGAAAGCGAGCGAAGAATCTTCGACGGCGACGTCGTGAATCAGCGCGTTCGACGGCAGCGGGCTGCCCGGCGTGTACGCTTCCACCTGCGGGCGGAATCCGTCGATGGTGACGATGCGGTCCTTGCCGTTGCCGAAGATGAGCGGTTCCTTGTCCTTCAGCACCACCGTCGTGTCGGCCTTGACGGCTTTCTCCGTGAGGTGACTGAACGTGCCGTCGTTGAAGATGACGCAGTTGAGCAGCACTTCCACGAACGCCGCGCCCTTGTGGTCGGCTGCCTGCTGCATGATGTCGGCCATCAGCTGCCCGTCCGTGTCGGCCACCCGCGCCGCAAAAGTCGCGCCAGCCGCGATCGCCATCGAGAGCGGACGCAACGGCGGATCAATCGAGCCATACGGCGTCGACTTGGTCTTTTTGCCCTTGGCGGTCGTCGGCGACGCCTGGCCTTTGGTCAGACCGTAGATCTGGTTGTTGAACAGAATCACCTTGATGTTCGGATTGCGCCGAATCATGTGGATGAAGTGGTTGCCGCCGATCGACATCGCGTCGCCGTCGCCGGTCATGACCCACACGCTCAAGTCGGGGCGAGAGAGCTTCAAGCCCGTGGCCACCGTCATGGCGCGACCGTGAACGGTGTGGAACCCGTACGTGCCGACGTAGTACGGCGTGCGCGACGAGCAACCAATGCCGGAAATGACCGCGAACTTCTCGCGCGGCAGGTTCATCGTCGGGAACGTGCCGGTCAACCAGCGCAGGACGCTGTAGCAGCCGCAGCCCGCGCA
Source organism: uncultured Myxococcales bacterium (assembly GCA_903896545.1). Classification (GTDB taxonomy): domain Bacteria; phylum Myxococcota_A; class UBA9042; order UBA9042; family UBA9042; genus CAIYBN01. The sequence continues at coordinate 15,088 of CAITYF010000151.1, forward strand.
CCACTTCGGGTCGATGTTGCTGAGGAAGTCCTGGCGCTTCAAACCCAGGTTAGCGGAAGGGACGAGAGTCATGGCAACACTCCGTAAGAACAGTCAGTTTGAGCTAGGCTTGGACGCCGAGGACAGACAAAATCTTGGCTTCAATCTCGTCCGCGCGGAACGGCTGACCTTCAACTTTGTTGTACTGAATGACGTCGACCAGGTACTTGCCGCGCAGGTGGTACGCGAGCTGACCGGCGTTGATTTCCGGCACCACCACGTACTTGTAGCTCTTGAGGAGCGCCTTCAGGTCCGACGGCAGCGGGTTCAGGTGGCGGAGATGCGCCGACGCGACCGGGACGCCGCGCTTGTTCAGGTGGCCAACCGCCTGCTCAATCACGCCGCGGGTCGATCCCCAGCCGAGCACGAGCACGTCCGACTTCGGGTTGCCGTAGACTTCCGTCGGCGGAATGTCCTGGGCAATCTTCTCGATCTTCGCCGCGCGAAGGTCGGTCATCTTCTGGTGATTCGCCGGGTTGTGGCTAATCGTGCCCGCGCCGTCTTCCTTCTCGAGACCGCCAATGCGGTGCTCCAGACCCGGCGTGCCGACAGCCGCCCACGGACGCGCGAGCGTCTCCGGATCGCGCGAATACGGCTTGAAGCCTTCGGGATTCGTGACCAGATGCGTCTTCAGAACCGGCAGTTCATCGAGCTCCGGCACGCGCCAGACTTCCGAACCGTTGCCCAGATAGCCATCGGTCAGCAGCACGACCGGCGTCATGTACTTCAGCGCGATGCGCGAGGCTTCAATCGTCGCGTCAAAGCAGTCGCGCGGCGAGGACGCCGAGACAACGGCCAGCGGCGACTCGCCGTGACGGCCAAACAGCGCCTGCAACAGGTCGGACTGCTCCGTCTTGGTCGGCAAACCGGTCGAGGGACCCGCGCGCTGCACGTCGACGATGACAAGCGGCAATTCCGTCATGACCGCGAGGTTGATGAACTCGGTCTTGAGCGAGAATCCGGGACCCGACGTGGACGTCGCCGCCAGCGCACCGCCAAAGGCAGCGCCAATCGCAGAACCGATGCCGGCAATCTCGTCTTCCGCCTGAAGTACGTTGCAGAACTCCTTGTTCTGCTGGAGCACCTGCATGATGTCGGTCGCCGGCGTAATCGGGTAGCTGCCCAGGAACAGCGGCAGATTCGCACGCTTGGCCGCCGCGAGCAGGCCGTACGCCGTCGCCGTGTTGCCCGAAACCTGACGATACACGCCCGCACCGCGCGGCGTCGCTTTGGTCCGCGTCGCATAAGAGCGGTCCAGCAGCTTGCCGTCCTTGCCATACTGCAAACCGGCCTCAAACGCCCGCTGATTCGCTTCCAGCACATCCGGCTTCACGGCGAACTTCTTGATAATCCAACGGTGCGTCTGCTTCGGATCGCGGTTGAACAGCCAGTAGCTCAGACCCAGCGCGAAGAAGTTCTTGCAGCGGTCGACCTGCTTGGCCGACAGACCAGCCGCGCCGAGCGCCTCCTGTGTCGCTTGCACCATCGGCACGGACAACAGGCGGTACTTGTTCAGCTCACCGGTTTCCAGCGGATTGGCGGCGTAGCCAGCCTTCTCCACGTTGCGGGCGACGAACGCGTCCGCGTTCACGATGATGGTCGAACCTTCGCGCAGAAATGGCATGTTGGCGCGCAACGCAGCCGGGTTCATGGCGACCAGATAGTCCAGCGTATCGCCCGGCGTGAACACGTCACTGGTGCCGAAGCAAACCTGGAAGCCGGAAACGCCGCCGATGGTGCCCGCCGGCGCGCGAATCTCTGACGGATAGTCCGGCAGGGTCGCAACGTCGTCGCCCATGAGTGCAGAAGTGCTGGTAAATTGGTCGCCCACCAGTTGCATGCCGTCGCCCGAGTCGCCTGCAAAGCGGATAACTACGGTGTCGACTTCTTCCACAGTGCGTGCGATCTGTTGCGATGTCATTTCTCGTCCTCCATGGGGCCAAACCCCTCAGGTCAGGCCGGTCATTCACACGGCGAATCAGGCTCCCGTTCGCGTCCAAGGTCAATGGCGTCTGTCACAGCCGTGTCTAGCGGGGGCTCCGGATTGTCATGGCTTTGTCAGGACCTCGCCTTTCGCCACCGTGGCGTCGACCACTTGCCTCGGCGACCTCGGAGCCACCTGTGCAAAATGCCGCCGCAAATCGGTGAGGTTTGGTCCGATTTGCGTCCGAGGGACGCTTGGACCGTCCAGCCGTGACGACCACGCACTCCGACCGAAGTTCCAGATCAAACCGTTTCCACCCACGGCGTGCCACCGGAGGTGCACGTTCGCGGCCAGTCCGACAGGACAACAGGTTTGACCAACCGATCCTGGTGTTGCCCCTGGGTCGTGTCTTTAGAGCTTCGGCGTGTCGACTTCGTCCCAAGCGCGATCCGGGCCGTCGTCGCCAGGCACACGTGCCAACAGATCGGCCACAAGACGCTGGTGCTCGAGTTCTTCGGAACGCAGTTCCGTGAACAGCGCGCGAACCTCGACATCCTTGACGTGGGTCAGCGCTTCATCAAAGAAATCAAAGGCCTTACGCTCCGCTGCCAACGCAATTTCAAGCGCCCGACGCGTGCTCATGTAGTTGCGCGGTTGATCGGTCGCGGGCGCCTCAACGTCCACAATTGCGTCGGGATCCACGCGCGACGGCGCGTCGCCAAACTGCGCTGTCCGACGCGTGGCGAGAGCCTGACGGTGCTTCTCTTCGTTCACGACCATCGAGTCGAAGAACGAGGCGGCGTCGCCGTCATAGCGTTTACCCACCAGATCGGAGAAGGTCGCATACCGCTGGCGTGCTTCTTCTTCAATCAAAATGGCGTAGTCCAAGGCGTCCTGCAGCGTGAGGCTGGCGAAATCGATAGTCGGGAACGGCATGAGATTCTCCTGCTGGCGCGGGAGGGTCAGGAAACGCCGCACCCAGCGGCCGGGAGCGTAGCAGAGGCATCGGTTTGGAATCCACGCGTCGCCGGGGATTTTTGTCACGGCCTTGTCGCGCGCCGCAAATGCCGCGCCGTGTCACGAATCTGCCACATTTGGAGTGTACGGATCCGCGATTGCGGGGCACAATCGGCGCCCTAGAAGCCTGGAGGCACCATGAAGAAGCCCACCTACATCACCGTCGACGGCAACGAAGCAACCTCGCTCGTCGCGCACAAACTCAACGAAGTGATTGTGATTTACCCGATCACGCCCTCGTCCAACATGGGCGAACTCTGTGACGAATGGAGCGCCAACGGTCGCAAAAACCTGTGGGGCGCGGTACCAGAAGTCACGGAGATGCAATCAGAAGCAGGTGCGGCCGGGGCCGTGCACGGCGCGTTGCAGGTCGGCGCGTTGGCCACGACGTTTACGGCGTCACAGGGCCTGCTCCTCATGATCCCGAATATGTACAAAATTGCCGGCGAATTGACGCCGTTTTGCATGCACGTTGCCGCCCGCACGTTGGCGACGCACGCGCTGTCCATCTTTGGCGATCATTCCGACGTGATGGCGGTTCGCCAGACCGGCTTTGCCCTGCTCGCTTCGGGATCTGTCCAAGAAGCCCACGATTTTGCAGCGATTGCCACGGCGGCCACGTTGAAGTCGCGCGTGCCGTTTCTGCATTTTTTTGACGGTTTTCGCACGTCACACGAGGTGGCGAAGATCGCAGTGCTGGGCGACGACGACCTGCGCGCGCTCATCGACGCGGACTGCATCGCCGCGCACCGCGCCCGCGCGTTGACGCCGGACCACCCGAGCGTGCGCGGAACGGCGCAGAATCCAGACGTTTTCTTTCAAGCGCGCGAGGCTGGCAACCGCTATACGCACGCTTGCCCGGAGATTGTCCGCGACATGATGAAGCAGTTCGCTGCACGCACCGGGCGCGTCTACCAGCCGTTTGACTACTTTGGCCATCCGGATGCGGAGAATATCGTCGTCGTCATGGGTTCGGGCGCCGAAACGGTTCGAGAAACCGTCGACTTCTTGGTCGCGGCGGGGCAGAAAGTCGGCGTGGTGCAGGTGCGCCTGTATCGACCGTTCGCCATTGAAGATTTTGCCAAGGTGCTGCCGGCAAGCACCAAGCGGATCGCTGTTTTGGACCGCACAAAGGAGCCAGGCGCGCCGGGCGAACCGCTGTACTTGGATGTCGTCGGTGCGCTCGCGGCGATGCGGCGTGACGGCGAGGGGCTTCTGCACGAACCGCTCGTTGTTGGTGGGCGCTACGGTTTATCGTCCAAGGAGTTCACGCCGGCGATGGTCGACGCGATATTCCGGGAGTTGCGCCAGCCCAAGCCGCGCCACGGTTTCACCGTCGGTATCATGGACGACGTGACGTTCCTCTCGCTGGATGTCGACCCGACCTTCTCGATTGAGGCGCACGACGTCGTCGGTGCCGTGTTCTTCGGGCTGGGCGCGGATGGCACGGTCGGCGCGAACAAGAATTCGATCAAGATCATCGGCGAGGAGACCGACAAGTTCGCACAGGGCTACTTCGTCTACGATTCCAAGAAGTCCGGCGCGATGACCATTTCGCACCTGCGCTTTGGCCCGCGGCCGATTCGCGCGCCGTATCTCGTCAAGCAGGCGCAATTCGTGGCGTGTCACCACATGACGTTCCTCGACAAGTACGACGTGCTCGGCTACGCCGCACCGGGCGGCGTGTTCCTGCTGAATTCCGCGCACAGCGCCACGGAGATTTGGCACCACCTGTCGGCGGAAGTGCAGCAGGAGCTCATCGAGAAGCACCTGACGTTCTACGTCATTGACGCCCACAAGGTCGCTCAGGAAACGGGCATGGGTGGGCGCATCAACACCATCATGCAGACCTGCTTTTTTGCGATCTCGGGCGTGCTGCCGCGCGACGAGGCGATCGGGCACATCAAGCACTCGATCGAGAAGAGCTACAAAAAGAAGGGCGCGGACGTGGTGAAGAAGAACTTCGCCGCGGTGGATCACACGCTCAAGCACCTGGAAACCGTGAAGGTGCCCGGTATCGCGACCTCGCCGCGGCACATGCCGCCGATGGTCGATAGCCACGCGCCGGATTTTGTGCAGCGCGTGACGGCGGTGATGATGGCGGACAAGGGCGATGCCCTGCCCGTCAGCGCGTTCCCGGTCGACGGCGTGTGGCCAATGGGCACGACGAAATGGGAGAAGCGCAACATCGCGCTGGAAATTCCCGTGTGGCACACCGACGTCTGCATTCAGTGCAACAAATGCGCGCTGGTCTGCCCGCACGCGGCGATCCGCGCCAAGGTTTTTGCGCCAACGTTCGCCGAAAACGCGCCGCCGACTTTCCAGACGATGGACTACCGCGGGCTCGACTTCCGCGGCGACAAATACACGATTCAGGTCGCGCCAGAAGACTGCACGGGCTGCCAACTCTGCGTGGAAATGTGCCCGGCGGTGGACAAGAAAGACGGTCACAAGGCGCTGTCGATGGCGTCACAGCCGGAGCTGCGCGAGGCGGAACACGCGAACTTTGAGCATTTCCTGACGATCCCGGAGCCGGATCGGCAGAAGGTCAAGATCGACGTGAAGGGCTCTCAGTTCCTGCAGCCGCTGTTTGAATTCTCCGGCGCGTGTTCGGGCTGCGGTGAAACGCCGTACGTGAAGTTGCTGACGCAGCTCTTTGGCGACCGCTTGTTGATTGCCAATGCGACGGGCTGCTCGTCCATCTTTGGCGGCAACCTGCCGACGACGCCGTATACGACGAACGCGGCGGGCCTGGGACCGGCGTGGGCGAACTCGCTGTTTGAGGACAACGCGGAGTTTGGCCTCGGCTTCCGCCTGGCGGTCGACCAGCACGCGCTGCATGCGAAAACGATGGTGCAGGAGCTGGCGGCGGTCGTGGACGAGGGACTGGCGACGGCGCTCTTGACTGCGGATCAGTCGACGGAACAGGGCCTGGCGGAGCAGCGGGCGCGGGTGGCGACGTTGAAAGAGCGGCTCCTCACGCAGAAGACGGAACACAGCCGAAGGCTTTGGCAGATCGCTGATTTTCTTGTGAAAAAGAGCGTCTGGATCGTCGGCGGTGACGGCTGGGCCTACGACATCGGCTACGGCGGCCTGGACCACGTGCTGGCGGGCGGACGCGACGTGAACGTGCTGGTGCTGGACACGGAAGTGTACTCGAACACCGGCGGTCAGGCGTCCAAGGCGACGCCGATGGGCGCAGCGGCGCGGTTCGCGACGGCGGGCAAGGCGATCGGCAAGAAGGATCTGGGGCTGATGGCGATGAGCTACGGTCACGTCTACGTCGCCCGCGTGGCGCTGGGTGCCAAGGACGCCCACACGGTCCGCGTGATGCAAGAGGCCGAGTCGTATCCGGGGCCGTCGCTGGTCATCGCGTACAGCCACTGCATCGCCCATGGCTACGACCTGAGCGAGGCGCTGGAACACCAGGAAACGGCCGTTCAGTCGGCTTACTGGCCGCTCTACCGCTACGATCCGCGGCGTCAGGCGAACGGCGAGAACCCGTTGAAGCTCGATTCGCCGCCGCCCAAGAAGACGCTCGAAGAGTTCGTCAGCCACGAGAACCGCTTCAAGCAGACCGAAGTCCGCGACCCGAAACACTTCCACGAGATGATGGACGAGGCGCAGCACGCGTTGACGCGGCGGTACGCGCTTTATGAGTACCTGAGCAAGATGGCGATCACGGAGTAGCCGTCAGACCGCAGGCTGGTACCAATTGGCGTGCCACACTGGAATGTCGCCGATTCCCTTGGCAATCAGCACAGTTGGCATGGACGTTGCGAACCGTTCATCGAGCCGCGCGCGCGTTGCCGACGACACAAGGACTTGCCCCGGAACGCCGTTGGACTCAATGCGGCTCGCCGTGTTGACGGTGTCGCCCCAGACGTCATAGCGGAACTTCAACCGACCGAGGACGCCAGCCGCGACGGGCCCTGTGTGGACACCGATTCGCACTGTGATCGGCGAGCCGTCGGGAAGCGCGTAGCGACCAGCGGCGGCGACCATGTCCAAGGCACAGGCGGTGACCGTGCTCGGATGATCGGTAGTCGGCGCGGGGAGGCCGCCCGCGAGCATGTACGCGTCGCCCATCATCTTGATTTTCTCGACGCCGTGGCGCTCGGTCAGATCGTCAAAATCGCTGAAGATGTGGTTGAGCAATTCCACGGTTTCGCGCGGGTCGAGCAGCTTCGCCCACGAGGTGAACCCGACAATGTCGGCAAAAAGCACCGTGGCTGATTCGTAGGTGTCGACGATCGTCGTGGACGTGTACAGCCGCGCCGCGATGGGCTTGGGCAGGATGTTGTGGAGCAGCGCCTCGGTTCGCGCGTGCGCCTCGGTCTTCTCCTGAAAGAGTCGCCCTTTCTCCACCATCGTCGCGACACGGTCGGCGATGCGGAGGTAGCTGTCCACGTGGACGGACGTGTAGGCGTTCGCTTCTCGACTGGCAAAGAACAGGAAGCCCAAGTTCTTGCCCAGCACCTGCAGCGGACAGGTCAGGCTGGAACGGTAGCCGTCGCGCACCATCAACTGCGTCGCGTCGGACGCGGGGCGAGCGACGAGATACGCGTCGAGATCGGCCAGGATGCGTGGACGGCCGGATTGCAGCACGTCACCCAAGCTCGTTTCGGCGAGGGGAAGCGCGTAGCCGCCGCCAATCGAGTCCGGCCCGTGGTCCCAGCGCGCCCACCGCGCCCGCACCACCGTCTCATCGTCCTCGACCATCGCAAAAGCGATGCGCTCGTAGGGCAAAATTGCGCGGAATTCGTCGTAAATGAAATCCAGCGTCTGGTCCAGCGTCAAACCGGCGTTCACTTTGGCCGTGATGTCGGCGAGCGCCCGCGCCTCGTGCAACATCGCAGCGGTCGTCGCGGCCAACGACACCAGCGCTTCGCCGACTCGTTTGGTCACGGAGCGACGCTCAGCATTCCACGTCTGCAGGCTGACCGGCGTGAGTTGTTCCTGAGTGGCGCGCTCTGTCCGCCTCAGGCTCACGAGCGTTGCTTCGTGGCTGCGACCGTGCTCCACCAATTCCGCGAGCGTCACGGCAACCCATGCGTAGGCATCCAAATGGGCCGGCGTATACGCGCCGACTTCGGTGCTATTGAAGAACATGAACCCAACCGGACCGGACTTGGTGATCAGCGGGCACGTCAAGCCGCTCCGCATGCCTTCCGCGACCAACAGCGCCGTCTCCCGCGACTGCGGGTTCGCGAGAACGTAGGCCTGCAGGTCGTTGATCGCACGCGGCTGTCCGGTTGCGAGCACTCCGGCGAGCGACCCGTGCGAAAGACTCGCCGTGTAGCCCACATTCAAGCGCACTTTCTCCGCCTCGGTTCGCGCCCACCATACGCGCATCTGCTGCGCTTTGGCGTCCAGAACGACGATGGACATCCGGTCAAACGGCAGTGCTTCACGCAGACGCTGGTACAGGTAGTTGAGAACGTCGTCGACCAAGTGCGGCGAGTCCGCCTGCAGCGCCGCCTGAGAAAGCAGCGCCACGTCGCGAAAACTATCTTGCAGCCGATAAATCCCAGAAGGCGATCGCGAAGGTTGTGCGACCACGCGCGCAAGGCGTGAGGGATCGATCTCGTCGGAGAATTCAGCAGGTGGCATGGAATTACAGTAGCAGGCCCGAACCTCAATTCACAACTGTCACAGCGAATTATTCTGTTTTTTCAATGCCTATAGCGTCTTGCACCAAACCATTCACAGAGACAGTCGTGTCCACCCACGGTCACCCTGTCGCTCAACTTTCGCCGCAACGGCTGGCCGGCGCGAGCGTGGGGCGGAAGCGTAGGCCACCACGTTCAGCGGTCAGACTCTACGGCGCGACCAAGCACTGACCAGCCGTCTGGCACGTGTACGCCTGCATGCCGTTCAGCGTCGTATTGCACGGTTCACCGCTGCTCAGAATGACCCAGCCGTACTGGCTCGGGAACTTGCCGGAGCACAAGCGGCACGAGCCATTGCCCGTCGCGCTCTGGTAGGCGCCGTCGGCGACGCACTGGCCGTCGATGAGGCACGTGCTCGCGTCGAGGTTGTGCTGGCAGATGCCGCTCGCGCAGAGGTCTGTGGTGCATGAAATCGTGTCATCACAGTCTTTGTCAGCCAAGCAGTCCGCGACGTGTTGGACGCTGACCTGAAGCACGATTTCGCACGAGTTGTTCGGCTCGCCCGCGGCGTCCGGGATGTCAAACAACGTCGCCGTGATGGTGCCCGTGCCCTTGCCGACGCCGTACGTGATGATGCCGGATTCCACGTAGGTCACGCCAAAGTTCGCGTCCGTGCTGACCGAGCAGCTCGCTTCCACGTTGCTCACGATGGTGCCGATCTGCGTCGTTGTGCCGCCCGACGCGTAATCGCAGCCGCCGACGAAATTCTGCGGGTGCGCTTTGCCGGACTTGGTGTAACCGACGTTCGCGCGCGGTTCGACCAACTGAATCAGCGTGCCGCACGTGGTGGACAGCGTCTTCGTCGTCACGATCCAGTTGCCGGTGGTGTTGAACGCCGGCTTGGACGCCGTGTCGCACGTGGGCAACGCGCAGAGCTTGCCGTTGGAAAGCGGCGCAGTGGGCGGCCACGGGTCCTTGCACACGCCGCTGGCGCACGTGCCAGCCGTGCCGCAGCCCAGCGTCTCGTTGGCGTTGCTCCACGTGTTGCTGCTCTTGGCCGTGGTGCAGGCCAGGCAGTCGTTGTCGCTCTTGGTCTGCGCGTCCGTGTAGCAGCCACCGTCGATGAGGCACGTGTTCACGTTGATCGTGTGCTTGCAGGTGTGCGTGACGCTGTCGCAGCTGTCCGTAGTGCACGACTTGGCGTCATTGCACTGCGTCACGTCCAAGCATTCCGGGACGCTGCCCGCGCACGAGCCGGCCGAGCAGGTGTCATCGATCGTGTTCGGGTCCAAATCGTTGCAGCTCGTGCCCGAAAGCTTGTTGTTCACGCAACCTGTCGTCGGGTCGCACGAATCCGCCGTGCACGCGTTGCCGTCGTCGCACTTGTTCGCCGCCGTGTCGTCGTGGCTGCACGCAGCCTTGGCGTCGTTGCCAACCGTCGGGTCGCAGTAGTCGGTCGTGCACACGTTGTTGTCGGTGCACGGCGTGCCGATGCTGCCCGAGCAAGTCTTGCCGTCGCACGTGTCGCTGACGGTGCAGTAGTTGTTATCGTCGCAAGAAATCGCGCCCGCGGCGACGTTGCTGCAGCCGTTCTTGGCGTCGCACGCGTCGATCGTGCACGGGTTGCCGTCGTCACAGTTGGCGTCCGCCTTGGTGCCCGCGCACGCGCCGCCCGTGCACGCGTCACCGGTCGTGCAGGTCACGCCATCGTCGCAGCTCACGGCGTTGTTGGTCGTCGTGCACGCGCCGCCGAGGTCACAGGCGTCATCGGTGCAAGCGTTGTTGTCGTCGCAAATCTTGGTCGTGCCCACGCAGTTGCCCGTGCCGCAGTTGTCACCCTCGGTGCACGCATTGCCGTCGTCGCACGTCACGCTCGTCGGGAGCGCGACGGACGTGCAGCCCTTGACCGTGTCGCACGAGTCAGACGTGCAGGCGTTGCCATCGTCGCAGTTCTTCGCGGTAAACGTGCAGAACATGTTGGCGCAGGTGTCGGTCGTGCAGACGCTGCCGTCATCGCAGTCGCCGTCCGCCGCGCAGTTGGGCACCGGGTGACCGACGCACGTGCTCAGCGCGTTGCCGCAGTTCTTCGCCGCGCAGTCCTTGCAGCCTTGGGCGGTCGCGCCGCCAATGCAGTCCATCAGGCACTTGTTGCCCACGCAGACGCCGAGCTCGCCGAAGCAGTCCGCGCACGTGGTCGAGAGGCTGCCCGACGTCGCGATGCAATCGCTCAAGCACTGCGCGTTCAAGTTCTGCGCGCAGCCCTGACCGCATGTGCCGAGCTTGCCGACAAAGGCGTCGTTCAAGGTTGTCTGCCACTCCGCGTCACCACAGCCGGTCGGCGTCGAGGTGTCACCCGTCGTGTCACCTGGATTGGTCGTGTCCGGACCTGTGTCATCTTCCGTGTCGGTGCAAGCGCCTTTGCCGGCGCAGACGCCCTGTTTGCAGTAGTCGTTCTGCGTGCAGGGATCGCCGTCGTCGCAAGGACCGGCGTTGTACGGGTTCGAGCAAACGCCCTTGGCGCAAATGTTGTCCGTACAGGGGTCGCTGTCGTTACATTCCGTGTTCTTGGTGCATTCCGGCGTCAGCTCGGGCTCAGCGTCTGAGGCCACGTCCGTCTTGGAAGTGATGTCCGACGTGTCCACGCCCCCGTCTGTGGCCGTCACGTCGCCGTTGCTGATCGTGTCGTCTGTGCCAACAGTGTCGGCTGCCACATCATCCACCGGCTGATCCGCCGTCTTCGACGAACTGCACGCCAGCGCGCTTCCGGCCAAAAGGGCGACCACAACCATCGGCAAGCGCCGCTGCATCAGACTCAAAGCGTTCTTCATCACACACTCCGTTGGACAGACCAGACTCAACCGTGCGCGCACGCTTCCCACCAGCGGAGCGACGACACAGAGACCGCGATCATACGGTCGGGTAGGTGGTTGCGCAACTTGACAGCAAGAAAACGACGGCAAAGGCCATTGACGCACGTTTAGCCGCGGCCGAAACTGCGTCGAAGGCGATTTTGTCCGCGGACTGAGCACCATGAACCCACGCACGCCTTGGCTCCTGGCCATTTGCATCGTCGCCGGTTGCGGCACGTCGATCGGCAACGGCGGTGGCGCGTATCTCGCGTTGGACGCGCATGGCGACACCGACGGCGGCGTTGCGGACACGGGCAAGTCCGACGCGGTGACCGGCGACGTGAGCAAAAGCGACGCCGCGAAGGCCGAGGTGACATCCACCGACGTCGCCACCGATGCCGGCACGGTCGGCGCGGCGTGCGCGGGCGACGGCGACTGCACCGGCTTCCCTGGTCTTAGTTGCTTCAAGAAGGTCGACGCCGTTCCCGCCGTCGGTTTCCCTGGCATGACGTGGCCAAGCGGCTATTGCTCCAAAGCCTGCAGCGACACGGATCAAGACTGCGGTCCGGAAGGCAGTTGTTCGCAATCAGGATCGGGCGGCGGACAGACGTCCTACAAAATGCAGTATTGCGCCAAGTCGTGCAAAAGCGACGAGGCGTGCCGAGTCAGCGCCGGGTACAAGTGCCAGATCGTGCTGATGGGCTGGGGAATTTGCGTGCCAGGAACGCCTTAGAATCAACGGGATTCACGCCGCAAGCACACGCCGGCCACACAGCGTCGCAAACGCCAGGATCGCGGTCTGCGGGTTCACGCCAGTCGCGGTCGGAAACACGCTGGAATCCGCGACATAAAGGCCCGCGACGGTGTGGTGGCGAAAATCCGCGCGGACTACGGACGTTGCGGGGTCGCTGCCCATTTTGCACGTGCCAAAAAGATGTGTGATCGCGCCGTGGTACGCGTCCGGTCGGGTCGGACCTTCGGTTTCAAAGCGGACGATGTCGCGAACGTTGTCGACGACGGCGGCAAATCCATGTGCGCCCGGCAGGACGCGCTCGGCGCCGGCGGCAAAGAACATCTCGCCCAGCACGCGCACCCCGCGGCGCAGGCAATTCACGTCGCGCGACGTCAGGTTGTACTGGATCATCGGCCGACCGCGGAATCCCACGCGCACGCGCCCGCGTCCGTGGGCCCGCACGGCGACGCCCCAGTGCGCCTCGTGGTCCATTTGGCTCAGGTTGCGTGCGAATTCGCGGCCCATGCCGTCCATTCGCCCGGCGATAATGGCCGGATCGTAGCCCAGCGCTTCGAACTTGATGCCTTCCTTGCGGAGCCCGATGACCTCGTGGCCCTGCGTCGCACCTTCCCACATCCGCACGGTCTCGCGGAATTGCCCCACGACGGCTACGCCCGGGTGCGCCTGCAGATTCAACCCGACCGGCCCGTGCCGCAACCCGCTCTTTTGCAAAAGTATCGGCGTCTGAATGGCGCTCGCGGCCAGCACGACCGCGTGTTGGGCGCGCACCGTGACGCGACCACCGCCTGCCGCTTGGCCAACGACGCCGATTGCGCGACCGCTGTGGGTCTCAACGCCCGTCACCGTGACCCGGCTCAAGATCTGCGCACCGTGTTCGCATGCAACCGGCAAGTACGTCAGGTCCATCGACTGTTTGCGGCCTGCCGAACAGCCTTGCAGACAGCGCCCCAGTCCTTCACAGCCGCGCGTATTTCGGGCGATCGGTCGGTGTTCAAGCCCCAACGCTTCCGCACCTTTGGCCATGAGCAGGTTTTTTGGCCCCGCAACGGCGTCGGTGGTCGGCGCGATACCCAGATCGGCTTCAATCCCGTCAAAAAGTTGCCGCAGCGTCTCCGCATCCAGCGTTTCGCCGAGCGCCGGGTCGTCCTGCACCCAGCCTGCGCGCACGTCTTCGGGCAAGCGCCAGGAGATCGCGCCGTTGACCACCGAGGTGCCACCGACGACACGGCCTTGCAGCACCGGCATCGGCGCGTTGCCCAGGGCAACATTCGCACCCATGTCACGGTAGAGGCGCGCCATCGCGGAGAAGCCGTCCAAAGGGTAATCGCGCGGCTTCACCCACGGACCTTCTTCCAGAACCACGACGCGCAGGCCACCTTCGGCCATCGTGCGCGCGGCCGCGGCGCCTGCCGGTCCCGAACCCACAATCGCGACGTCGCAATCGACAAGATGCGGTGCGGTGATGGTCGCGCCATCCAGAACGTTCACGGGACCACCCCGAGCGCACGGCGCGAGGCTGGGTCGCGAAAGAGGGCAAAGCTCGCGATGATCTTGAGCGTCGCCGCCAATTGCCGCAGCACGAACACGTTGGTCCGGCCCATCTGCGTCAAAAATGCGTCGCGACGGTCGGGCGACAGCGCAAAAAACGGCCGAAAATAGCCAGACATCAGGAGCGGCAGCCACGTGAAAATCCACGTGCTGGCGCGCAGGCCAAAGCGCAGAAGGGGCGGCGCGGTCGCGGCGAGTTCGGGCCAAAATGTGGTCAAGTCGACGGAGCCAAGGCCAGCACGCTCAGGCAGGTCGGGAATGGTCGCGTCGAGCAGCTGGCGCAACCACCGCAGCTCAATCGCCAGCCAGCCGTTCACGTCGCACCCTGGGCGGCGACAAAGTGCGCCACTTCGCCTTGAAAGACCTCAATCAGCGCCTGAACTTCAGCCGCGGTCGCCACCGACGCCTTGTAGTTGAAATTCAGGGTCGCCGCGCCGTCGTAATTGGTCAGCGTCAGCACGATGGCCGTCCGCGGAATCAACGGCGTCGACACGCGCACGTCGGTGACCTGCCAGCTTGGACCGTGCAGCCGCGGAATCGGGATCGCCAGGACGTTGCTGAAATTCAGGTTCACGACGGTCCGCGGCGAGGCAAAAAGCAGCTTGCGGAAGTCCACCATTTTGAGCGTCAAGGCGAACCAGCGCTCAAAAAGATAGCGCTTGAGGTGCGCGCGTCGGGCGTTCTGCTCCTTCACTTGGCGCTGAATTTCCGGCATCACGTCGGCGATGGCGTGAAAGCGCGTGAAGTCGATGTCCGGAATGTGAAAAGCCAAGTGATTGGCAAACGAGCGAAACGGCTGCCCGCGCGGCCGCGTTTCCGCCGCCGTCGTCGCGTTCATGCGCGTGACGGGCACGCCCTGCGCCTCGTTCCACCGCTTGTTGGCGACCATGAACGCTGCGGCCATCATCCAGTTCAGGTTGCCACTGGCGCGCTTCGCGGCGTCTTTCCACGTTTGCAGCGTCAGCGGGGAAAGCGGCACGTGGATCGTCCGGTTACCGCCCGAGTAGTCGAGCGACGCGTTCTGTTTCAGGACCGACAGCGGCCGCCGCAGCGTCACAAACGCGCTGCGGACGTACTCGCCAATGCCGGCAAAAAGCAGCAGCAGCCGCTGTCCCGCAGTCAAATCAAAGGCGTCCAGCTCGTGCCGGCGCGGAATGACCACCAACTGCTGGGCGTCAGGCTGCGTGCCCGCCAGCGCGTGGTTCAAGAAGATCGCGAGATCCGGCAGCATCTCGATCATCGCCCGCCCGTCCGCCAACCCGTGATGCTGCTTCACAAATAGCCGCGAACGGTTCTCCGGCAACCACGCCAGAATCAGCTGCAAAGGCGGCCGCGAGAACAGGTCCAGAAAGCGGTCGTGCACCACGTCGCGCAGGTCATCGACGGCGTTCGCCGGCTCGTTGCGTAGATCGTGGAACTCGAAGAGTTGCTCAATCGGCGGCTTTTCCGGCCAAGACCAAACGAAATTCTTGGCGGCATCCGGTGTTCCACCTTGCGGCACCACGATCGCCGCGCAGGTCGGGTAGGCAACGCACAGCCACAGCAGCGCCTGTTTCACCGCGTCTGGCGGCAATTGTCCGTCGATCATGAGTTCCCAAGTCGGCGCGTTGGAACAGCCCAGCGGGCCACTCGTCGCCGCAAGGCAAGCCTTGTCCAGGTACTCAAACGCCAACTGCCCCATCACCCGCCTCGTCTACTTGCACGGTCCCAGGAGATCGCTCAGGGTCGTCTGGCGCTTGGTCACGTAGTCTTCGACCGACGTGTAGTAGGCGTCCACTTGCTTGGGCGTGTAAATGCCTTTGGGCTCGTTGTAGATGAACGGCTTCAGGGCCTTGTGATACGAGTCGATCAGCGGCAGGAGCGTCGTGTCGCGGAAGAGTCCGCATTGCAGCGCCTGGAACTTGGCGAGCAGCTTCTGCTTCAGGACCGGATGCGCCCAAATGCGCTGGTAGAGCTGATCCGCGCGATTCTTGCACCAGGAGTTCGGCGGTCCCCACGGCGTCATGAGTTCGTACCACGGCTTGCCAAAATTGCCGAAGGTCAGATCCGTGCCGGTCGCAATCAAGTGGAACTTTTTGGTCATTTCATCGGCATAAAACGTGAAATTCTGCCCGGCCGAGGCAAAACCGTCGATATTCGACAGCAGCGCATCTACCGCGTAGTCCGCCAGCAGTTCGTCCGTGTAGACGTACTGGTCCAGGACGGCGGGGAACTGGTCTTCCGTCGCGTTGGTGATCGCCTGCGCCGCGTCGACGATCACCTGTGGATCACCGGGGTCGCCCACGTACGCGCTCTTGAGCGCCGCGCAACCGCCAGCCGCTGGGCAGTCAAAGCCCAGGCAGCCGTAGACGGTCTCAAACTTGCCGCCGTCGTTGTTGCCAAAAGTGTTGTGGAAATAGCGCTTGTCGATCGACTCCTGCAGCAGGTACGGCCCCATGTCCGTGCCGTTGACGACGACGTGCGCCCAGCTGAACCGCGGCGCGTCGCCACCGATCGAGCGCAACAGCGCGCCGGCGATCGGCTCGCGCAGGTACGTTGGATCCTGGCCAGACGCCTTCAAACGAAACGCCTTCTGACCTTCGGGCCCCATGCCTTCCAGGTTGTACTTGTCGAACTTGAACCGCATGTTCGGCTTGGACGGATTGTCGATCTGGCTGCCGTTGCCAAAGCCGTGGATGCCAACCGTGGCGTACGGGATGCCATCCAACTCGATGTCGGCCTTGTGCCAGTTGTAGACCTTCTGACCATCGGGCTTGCTGACGCCATCCATGTAGGCAGCCCACTCCGCCGGATCAACGGTGACTTTGACCTCGTGGATGCCCTGAACGTCAAAGAGTGATTTCGCGTACGTGATTTCCGTGATTTCAGACGGCAAGCCGCCGCCGACGTCGGCGATGACGTCGACCTTTGCCGCATCGGCAGCATCGTTGGCGTTCGCGTCAGGAGCGGCATCGGCGCCCGCATCGGCAGCGTCCGAAACCGGGACATCCTTGCCAGACGGCTTCCAATCGACGGACTCCACGTCATCCGCGCCCGCATCCAGACCTTCGGACGGGGTCGCCACTTCTGTTCCACATGCCGCAACGAACAGCACGAGCACCGCAATTCCCCACTTTCCTACCTGCCGCATGCAACCCCCAACCTTCTGCACCTCCACGATAACCCATTGCGCGCAAGCGAGCCAATGGAGTTGCACTGGCGCCTCGTCTTCACATGCCTTATCTTGGCCAAAGTCGTGGAGGACGGCCGCATGCAGCGCTTTTGTCTCGCCGTTTTCGTCGTCATCGCCGCGTTGCTCAGCGCGTGCACGGACCTTGCGGAGGCGCACCCGCCGATCGTGGACACGTCCAAGCCCGTGCAGTTTCGCGCGCACGGCGACTACTTCGAGATCGACCGCGGTCAGGGCTGGCAGAAGTTCATCGTCAACGGCGTCGATCTGGCCATCGCGAAGCCGGGCTACTACCCGGGCGATCTGGCAGCGACGCGCGCAGACTACGACCGCTGGCTCGCGGGCATTGCGGATATGGGCACCAACGTCATCCGCGTGTACACGCTGCACTACCCGGTGTTTTACGAGGCGTTTCGCGACTGGAACGTGAACCATCCCGACAAGCCGCTCTACTTGCTGCACGGAATCTGGCTGGACGAACGGGAAGACGGCGACTACATGACCGATTCGACCGCGCTTTTTGAAGACGAGATCCGCAAGGACATCGACGCGATTCACGGCAATGCCGACTTCCCAGAGCGGTTTGGCAAAGCGTCGGGGCACTACACAGCGGACGCTTCCCCGTGGCTGATGGCGTGGCTGCCAGGCGACGAGATGGACGGGAATTTGGTCGCGAAGTCCAACGAGAAGTGGGCGGGCTACAACACGTACAACGGCCGCTACCTGCGAATGAAAAAGGGCGGACTGCCGCTGGAAGGCTGGGTTGCACACGAAATGGACACGGTCTTGGCCTACGAATTCGACCGCTACGGCGAATTCCGCCCGATCGGCTGGTCAAGTTGGCCAGCGCTCGATCCGATCCACCACCCGACGGAGGCGCCCAACTTCGCGCAGGACGTCGTCGACTGCGATTTTGGCCAGTTCGAACTGGTACCGCCTTATGACAAGGGCATCTTCACCAGCTACCACGTCTACCCGTTCAACCCGGAATTCATCATCTACGACCCGCGTTACGACAAGACGCTGGACGCTTTTGGCGCGGTGAATAGCTACCTGGGCTACATGAAGGACCTGAAGTCGCGGCACAAAGGTTTGCCGGTGCTGGTGGCGGAGTACGGGATTCCGTCGAGTTCGGGCGTCGCGCACATCAACGCGTACGCGTACAACCACGGTGGGTACAGCGAAGCGGAACAGGCGGACATCGTCTACGACCTCTACCACGCGTGTTTGGAAGCCGGTATGGCGGGAACGGTCGCGTTCGAGTGGATCGACGAGTGGTTCAAGCGGACCTGGGTGACAACGCCGACGATGCTGCCCGCGGACCGCGGACGGCTGTGGCTGGACGTGATGAGTCCGGAGGAGAATTTCGGCATCCTGTCCTACTACCCGCTGCCGGATTGGTCCAAAACCGTGGATGGCAAGGCGGACGACTGGACTGCGACAGATTTTGTCGCAGCATCGCAACCAGCGCTACCGACGCCGGGTGGGCTGACGCAAGTGCAGGTCGCAGCGGATCCTGTGTATCTGTACCTGCGCGTGCAACTCGACACCGTGGACGTGCCGGATCTGAGTCAGGTGAAGCTGCTGATTGGACTGTCGACGGCGGAAGGCGATGTGGGCAATCACCGCCTGGGCACCCTGACGAACGCGGAAGGCGCGGCTTTGACAGCGGTGAACGGCGGCTTTGAGTCGATGGTGCTGCTGGACGGCGAGACACGCGAGCTGCGCTTGGACGTCGGGTATGACCCGATGCCGCGGATCAACGGCGAGAAGAAGACCGGCGGCACGCCGCTTTCCACGCAGGACGGGCAATTCGTGCTGGAAAATCAGCTGGTCAATAACAACGCGCAGTACGCGTCGATGGACGTGGAAATCGACGGGGTGCCGTGGCTGCCGCCGCCCAAGCAGTTCCATCCGTGGGGCAAGCTGCGCGTCGGCGATGCGACGAAGGACACGCTGGCGAACGTGCAAGTGGGACAAAACGGAGTGCTGGAAATTCGCTTGCCGTGGCACGCGATTTGGGTCACGGACCCGTCGAGTCGCAGCATCTTGTGGGACGATCCAGCGACTCCGGAGTGGGATGTGAAAACAACCGCTGGAATCCGCGTTTTTGTCGCGACGGTAGAGAAAGTGGGAGAGAATTTCCACATCCTCGATGCCGCCCCGCGCGCGGCCGTGCAAGGCGCAACGCTAAATGCTGACCTGCTGCCGCTTTTTGCGTGGGCCACCTGGGACACGGTGCCCAATGTGACCGAGAGGCGAAAGCCCTTGTTTTACGCGCTCAAGACCGCGTTTGCGGAGAATCCGTGATGGCCAAGTGCGCGCTATTCTTGTTCTTCAGCTGCCTCTGCGCAACGACTGTCTGCGCGGCAACGGTCCCGAACGCCAGTTTTGAACAGGCAGATGGCGATGGCGGCAGCGGTCCCGCCAACTGGACCACCAACCAGTGGGGCAGCGTCCAAGCCAACTTCACGTGGACAACCGCCGGTCACGCCGGTCGCGGCGCACGCGTCGACGTAACCGCGAGTGGCAGCGAGGGCGACGCGAAGTGGTGGGGCGTCGATTTTGCTGCCGACGGACAGGACAAAAGTTACACCGTCAGCGACTGGTACAACGCCAGCGTGCCGACTGACCTGCTGCTGTGGATTCGTTTTGCCGACGGTACCGAGTCGTATCACCCGGTCGCCACGCTGCCGGCGACTGCGACGTGGACGGAGGCGACGTTCAGCGTGACGATTCCCGAAGGCGCACAGCGACTGCGCGTCTTGCACACGATCGGCCAAGTCGGTTTTCTGGAGATCGACGACGTCGGCTGCGTCGGCAAGGACGGCACGACGCCGCGACAAGGCAAGTACAAAGCGACGGTCTCGTTTACGTTCGATGACGGCTGGCTGTCCGCGTACAACATGCTGATTCCGCGGTTGGACAAGAAAGGCTGGAAGTCGACGAACTTCATCATCACGACGTACCCGGACAAGCCGGGCTACCAGTCGGACTATATTTTATCCAAGCATATCAAGGCGCTGCAGGATCGCTGCCACGAGATTGCCAGTCACACGCTGACGCATCCGGACCTGACAACGCTCAGCACGGCGGCGTGGACGGCGGAGATCACCGACCCGTTGACGACGCTCGCGGGCTGGAACGTGAAGACGCCCGGCTTTGCGTCGCCCTACGGCGCGTATTCGCCGGAGATTCTCGCGGCGCTGAACAAGCTCTATCCCTACGCGCGCACGCTGCACCCCGACGTGAATCTACCGCCCTACAACGTGCACGAGCTGAATGGGCACGTGCTGACCAATGTGTCGACGGACAACGAGCTCGAAGAGCTACTGACACGTGCCGAGCAGGTCGACGGCGGTTGGATCATCCTCGTGTTTCACCGCGCGTCAGCCGATGCGCCGAGCGATGCGTACGTGCGACCGGTGCAGTTTCAAGGATTCGTGGATCTGATCGAGAAGCACGGGGCGAAGATCGAGACGATCGGCGAACACCTGGGTACTTTTCAGTGTACGGAGCTGCCGCCGGAGCCGACTTTGGTCGTCGGTGACAAGGCGCTGGATCCGCCGACGGACGCCACGCGTGCGACCACAGATTCGACGACGGCAGGCAGCACAGGCGGATGTCAGGCGGCGCGCAAGGCCTCGGCGCCGTGGCTGCTCTTTGCGGGTGTGGTGCTGCTGCTTTGCGTGCGGCGGCGACGGCGAAATCGTAATGTGCGACCGCACTAGTCGGAATTAGCTTGGCACACACCCACGGCTCCCCTACACTGTCGGCACCGGCCGCGTGCGGTCGAGAGGAAGCAGCGAATGGGTGGCATCAATCCGTACCACAAGGCGACCAGCATCCCGACGGCCACGCGGCCGTTCACCGTGCGTTTGGCGGGACATCCGACGACGATCGAAGTGCGCCCTGAGCAGTTGCCGTTTGGTCGCGATGGACGTCCGGGGTCGTTGCTCGACATTCTGCTGAACGGCGGGCGCGTGGCGATCGACCACGCTTGCGGCGGCGTCAACGCGTGCTCGACGTGCCACGTTGTCGTCAAAGAAGGCTTGGAGAGCTGCTCGACCGCGGATGAAGCGGAAGAGGACATGCTGGATACGGCGCCCGGACTCACGCCGCAATCGCGCTTGGCCTGCCAGTGCGTGCCCGATGGTTCGCGCGATCTGGTGGTGGAAATTCCCAGCTGGAACCGCAACGCGGTCAAAGAGTAGCTGCACAGGAGTGAGCCCATGGATGAACGCACCTTTCGCAACGTCGTGGACGCGATCTACAGCAAAGTCTTGAAGCGCCTCGACCTGGAAGATCCGGACGTCATCGAGGGTGAAATGAACGCCGGCGTCGTGCGGATTCGCGGCGCGCGCGGGCAGGTCTACGTGTTGAACGTTCAGCCGCCCTTGCAAGAAGTGTGGTACGCAGCTGGCGACCGCGCGTGGCACTTCAAGCTGAGCGAAACAGGCTGGGTCGATCCGCGCAATGGCGACGCGCTCGCGGTGGTGCTGGATGAGACGGTCAGCCGCGCCGCTGGCAAGCCGATCCACTTTGCACTTTGATCGACCGACCTGCACGCCGGTGTAGACGCCGCCGCAACCGGTTCGCTACCATCGCCGCATGAAGAACGCCGCGCCGCTTCGCCTCATCCTCGCCTGCTGCCTCGGACTTGCGCTGCTGCCGACCGCCGCACACGCGTTCTCGGTCAACACACACCGTTTCATCACGGAACGCGCGCTGCGCGGCAAGATGCCGCCGGGCTTCATGTCCGGTCTGCCTGAAGCTTCGCTCATCGAATTCTGGACCTGGTTTGGTGAGGCGTCCTCCAACGACGAACTGAAGTCGGACGATCTGGACGGTTGGCGCTTTCGTCAGCATTTTCCCGTGCCCAAGGCATTTGCCGCGACGTCGATCCGCGCGTATCTGGGCCTGAATTACGACATCAAGAAGCGCATTCACGCGTTGGACACGACCGACGGACTCGCAGCGGCCGAACGGGTGGACGCCCACGTGCAGGCGTCAGCTTGGCCGGATCTGGACGGGCGCAATCAGAACCGCATTCTCTTGACGCCGCGTGGCGAGCCCATTCACCTGAAGAACGGTCACCTCGTGCCTTTTGACCCGATGACGCTGAACATGGGCGAGATGACGGGGTTATCGAGTCAGGCGCACGCGCACTACCAGCTTGTGGCGGACAAGCCGTCATCGGACGTCGAGGTGCTGCAAACGGAGCCGTGGAACTTCGTCATCGCTGTCGGCTGGCCCGGACCGGTGCAGACGTACGCCGCGTGGATGGCGCAAATGCACCTGGACATGGCGACACTGGCTGAATTTTGGGGCCACATGCGGCGAACCAGCGCGTCGGAGCCGATTCAGGTCGGCTGGCTCGGCGCGGGGCTGCACTACGTGGAAGACGCTGCGGGGCCGCTGCACACGGTTCAGGTGGGCAGCTACGAACTGTTCAAACGCGCCAAGCTCGCCTACTGGGCAGAAGCCATCAAGACCTGCGGCGGCTACTGCGGCACGCTGCCGACGTTCACCAAGATTGGTCTGGGCTACCTGCACAACCACCACCTGATGGCAGAGGCGTGGCTGGAAGAACAGGTCTACAACGCGTCGGCCGGCAAGCCGGCGCACCCGGAGATCGTCAAGGCCTGGGCGGCGATGGGCGATGACGATCCGGAGCTGATCGCGGCGTTGGGCGACAAGATGAAGCCGTACATGGACGGGCCGACCAAGCCGGCGCCGTGGAAAGACGGCCGCGGTTTGGCAACGGTGCTGGTGGAGACCGAAGCCAAGGTGGCCTCGCGCGATGGCGCGGCGCTGTATGAGGCGGCGCTGCTTGCCGGATCCGCCACGTTGACCTCCCTCGACACCGAACTGCCCGACGACTCCGGCTGGCGCAAGGAGTACCTCGGCGACGTCAACGACCCCAAGGTCAAAGCGGCGATCGACACGATGGCGCGGATTCAGGCGAAGTCGCTGCGGCGCGCGGCCACAGCCGTCCGCATTTACTACGACGCGTTGAACACCGCGAGCATCGACGGCGCGGGGCGGCGCTTGCGGCGCGCGTGCTTGGACAACCTCGAAGCCGCGGAGAAACGCCGCGAGAAATATGCGGAAAATCCCCCGCCGGACGCGGTTCAAATGACCAAAGAGCCGTGGTTTCTGGTTGGCGACATTGTTGCCTTCCTCTTGGGTCTGGCGCTGCTGCGGCTGCTCATCCGCCGTCTGGACCGTCGATCCGCCGCCTGATCGGAGACTCCGATGTCGACTCTTCTGCTGCTCTTGGCGAGTAACGTCTTCATGACGTTAGCCTGGTACGGACACCTTCGCTTCAAGAACGTGCCCTTGTGGCAGGCGATCGTGATCAGTTGGGGCATCGCGTTTTTTGAGTACTGCCTGCAGGTGCCGGCAAATCGCTTGGGCTACTTTGGCAAGTACAGCGCCTTCCAGCTGAAGATCCTGCAGGAAGTACTGACGATTGGCGTTTTTGTGGTCTTCGCGGTGCTGGCCTTGGGCGAAACGCCACGGTGGAACCACGGCGTGGCGTTCGCCCTCATTTTGGCCGCAGCCTGGTTCGGCTTCCTGCCAACCGGCGCGAAGTAGCTCGAGTCAGATCGACAGCCCCTGCTGATCGAACACGCCTTCAAACAGGATGCCCGACAAGTAGCGCTCGCCCGAATCCGGCAGAATCACCACAATGGTCTTGCCGTCAAACTCGCCAGAACGCGCGAGGCGATCCGCAACCGCCGCCGCCGCGCCGCACGAAATGCCGGCGAGGATGCCTTCCTCGCGGGCCAAACGCCGCGCGTACTCGACCGCCTCCTCGTTGGTGACCAGCTCCACGCGATCGACGATCGACAGGTCCAGCGTGTCCGGGATGAAGCCCGCGCCGATACCCTGAATCTTGTGCGGACCCGGCACGATCTCCTGCCCAGCGCGCTTCTGCGTGATGACCGGGCTCGCGACCGGTTCCACCGCGACGGAAACGATCTGCTTGCCCTTTTGGTGCTTGATGTAACGCGAGACACCGCTGATCGTGCCGCCCGTCCCAACGCCGCTGACAAGCACGTCGATCGCGCCGTCGGTGTCGTTCCAGATTTCCGGACCCGTCGTTTTTTCGTGAATCGCCGGGTTGGCCGGATTCTTGAACTGCTGCGGCATGAAATACTTCGGGTCGCTCGCGGCGATCTCCTCGGCTTTGGCGATCGCGCCTTTCATGCCCTTCGCACCTTCGGTCAGCACCAGCTTGGCGCCCAACGCGGCGAGAATCTTGCGACGCTCGATCGACATCGTCTCAGGCATCGTGAGCGTGATCGGGTAGCCGCGCGCCGCCGCGACGTACGCCAGCGCGATGCCAGTGTTGCCGCTCGTCGGCTCGACGATCTCTTTGCCCGGACCGAGCGCGCCACGGGCTTCGGCGTCCCAGATGAGCGCAGCGCCGATGCGGCACTTGACCGAATACGCCGGATTGCGGCCTTCGATCTTGGCGAGGACAGTGACGTTGGTGTTGCCAATGATGCGGTTCAGGCGAACGAGCGGCGTGCCGCCGATGGACTGCGAATTGTCAGAGAAAATGTGGCTCATGCTGCGGTCCTTGCGACGATCGGGTCGCGAAAAGTGGCGCCGGAACACGCGTGCGTCCGACGTTCGATCTTGCCAATACCAAGCGGCGCGACTAATGTCAACTAAGATGATAGGGGATATAGACGACCAGCTCCATTGACCCAAAATGACTGGCGCTGCGACGCGCTGAAATCTGCTCGCGATGGCGGCGTGAATCCGCTACGCTCGGTCACGGCTGCACGCCCACGAGGCCAGGATGCCCGAACCGCTGCGCAAAATCCTCGTCGTTCAGCACGTGCCGCACGAGCCGCTTGGCACGCTCGACAAATTGCTGCGTACGCACAAAATTCGCATCAAGTTCGTCAACTTCTCGCGCCATCCAGATGCCGTACCGGACATCGCGGGCTACGACGCGCTGATTGTGCTGGGCGGTCCCATGAACGTCGACGAGGCGCATCTGCACCCGCATCTTCGGACCGAGCTGCGACTGCTGGAAGCGGCGTTGCGCGCCGACTTGCCGATTCTGGGGATTTGTCTGGGCGCCCAGCTGCTCGCGCACGTTCTGGGCGCGCACGTAGGACGCAACCGCACGCAGGAACTGGGCTGGCATGAAGTCCGCTTGACGGCGGCGGGACAGGAGGATCCGGCGCTGAGGCACTTGGCGACCGGGCGTCACGTTTTCCACTGGCACGGCGACACCTTTGGTATCCCGCAAGGCGCAGCATTGCTGGCGGAAAGCGATCTGTGCGCGCACCAGGCAT
Organism: uncultured Myxococcales bacterium; assembly: GCA_903896545.1. Lineage (GTDB taxonomy): Bacteria > Myxococcota_A > UBA9042 > UBA9042 > UBA9042 > CAIYBN01. The sequence continues at coordinate 40,321 of CAITYF010000151.1, forward strand.
TCCGGTACGGACGGCACGCGTATGGCCTGCAGTTTCATCTGGAAGCCGACGAGCCGGTCATCGACCGCTGGCTGCGCATCTACCACGACGACCTGACGCGCGCCCAAGGCGCAGAGGCCGTCCAGCGCATTCGTCGGGAGACGCGGACGCACTTGCCGCCGATGCGCGCGCTGGGAGACGCGGTCTTCTCGGACCTGCTGCGGTTTTTTGGTTGGCAGGAACGGACGGGCCCGATCCAACTCGGCCACCGGATGACGGTGCCGATTCCACGGTTTGACTAGGTAGAAAATGACTCAGGGGCGCGCCGCCCCCGAACCCCCGCGGCAGTCCGCAGCCGCGGCCTGCAGTTGCCATGCGCAGCTAGTTTCCATCAATACCGGGTGCGCAAAGGCGCATGGCAACTAAACATCCCGACGTACCGCAGAGACTCAACCGAGCTGATTCAGACCTGTTGCATTGCGGACTGGGACCGCGAGCGCGCAACTCCGACGGCGCGCCGCGGTGTCGGAGGCCGTGACGTTGGAAATCGGTGAGCGTGTACACCCGCACTGACGGGCAACGACAGCGTTCCGGTTACGGCGCTTGCCACTCCAGCGCCTCCGCCAGCGCGCCTCGCAGGGTGTCGACGCTGGGCGGCTTGGCCAGATGCGCGGCGAACAGCCTGTCGGACTCGATGTCCGCGCGGTCCAACCACCCCGTGATGAGCACGACGGGCAAATGCGGCCAGCGCTGACGAACCAAACGCGCCAGGTCGCAGCCGTTCATGAACGGCATTCCCAAATCGGTCAGCACAATATCGTGCGGCTGATCAGCCGGCGCCTCCGCCAAGCGCTGGAGTCCGGATTCGGCCGAATCTGCGACTTCAACGGTATGTCCCAGGTGCTCCAGCATCCGTCGCAGCACGCGCAGTACGAGCGGTTCGTCGTCGATGACCAGGACGCGCAGCGCGCGGTTCTCAGTGACGTGCTTGGGCGCCATTTCACGCGGCGGGTCGTGCACGATCGGCAATTCCAATGCCATCGTCGTGCCCTGCCCCGGCACGGAACGAATATGCAACCGACCGCCGTGCTGGGCAGCCGTGACGTTCACCGAAACGAGACCCAAGCCGGTGCCGCGATCGCCCTTGGTCGTGAAATAGGGCTCGATGCAGCGACGCAACGTTTCCGCGTCCATGCCAACGCCGGTATCGACCACCTCGACAATGGCAAACGGCCTGCCATCACGGGCCGTTTGCCGCGTACGCAACGTGAGATCGCCGCCCTGTGGCATCGCGTCAATCGCGTTCAGGGTCAAATTCAGAATCGCTTCGCGGAGTTCCGACTCGCCCGCAGAGAAGAACGGGAGCGCCGCGTCCACATCCTGACGCACGCGGATCGCCAGACCGCGTGCCTGCGCCGCATCACGCCAGCGCGCACGCGACATCTGCACGACCTGCGCCACGATCTCATTCAATTGCACCGGAAACCGCTGCGCGCTCGCATCGCCGTGCTTGACCAACGACCGCATCCGGGTCGCCACCTGCACGACGTCGCGCGCCGAAACATGCATCTGTTCAAGCACTTCTCGCATCTTCGGATCCAAGGAATCCGCTGCACTGAGTTCGAGTTCCGCCAGACACAAGACCGGAGTAATGGCGTTGTGAATGTCGTGCACGACGCCGGCCGCCATCGATCCCAGGACCGCGAGGCGTTCGTGGTGCGCGTGCGACTGCCACTGCGCCGCCACGGTTTCATCCACGCGCCGCTGCGCCTCGGCGAGCCGAATGTGATCTGCGGCAACCCAAAACTGATACGCAAGGGCTCGGAAGAATTCGCGATCGACAGACGGCAGCTCACCGACCTCCGGACGCGCGACCAGAAGCACAGTTTGCACGCGGTTGGCGGGCTCGCACGGGATCAACATGCCGGAGCCCAGTCCAAGCTGTGCAATCGCACGGTGCGTCGGCAATTCGGAGTGTGCAAGGTCGGTGTAGAGCACTTCGTCGCCCAAAAGCACCGCGTTGGCACCCATTGCGTCGAGCGCGTACAGGTCTTGCTCCAAACGCCCAGGAATCGCCACTGCACGCGAGGCCGGCGTTTCATCCGCCACGCGTTTGCTGCGCGCCAGCACCTGAAGGTACTTGCGATCGGGCGTCACCACGCACAAAGAAGCGTAGAACGCGAGTTCATTGGCCTCGATTTCGAACATCACCGCGCGCGCCAGACTCGCCAAATCTTCGCAGTGGACGCCCGCTTGATTGACCCGATTCAGCAGTTGCAGGCGTTTGATCTGGTCCCATGCCTCGTGCTCGCGCGTCCGTTCCTGCGTGACGTCGCGCGCGATGCTGATCACCCACGCTTTTGCGCCGATCTGCGTTTGGCCAATCGAGATCTGCAGGTCAAACAGGCTGCCGTCACGGCGCTGCGCCGAGACCACGCGCCGCAACATGGGCGGTCGGTTCGAGGTCGCCAAGTGCTGCGTTCGGATACCAACGTGGGCGGTTCGACTCGGTTGGGGCACGAGGACTTCGATCGGCTGCCCAACCAACTCCGCGCGCAGCCAACCAAAAAGCCTTTCTGTCGTCGCATTGACGTAGTGAATCACGCCGTGATCGTCGCTCAGGATCACAGCGTCCAGAACGCCTTCCAGCAACGCTTCAAGCGTAGAAAGGGGCACGTTTCCGTCCACATGCCATCATCGTCGGCCACGGCATCTGACCAGAACGCGTGAAACACGTCATTGATCGTCGTCAACGGCGTGCGGGGCGGGTCTGCACCTTGCCGGCCAGGCTCAAGCCGTCGCGGTCGGTGATGACCCAACGTCTGGTCTCGCCGCGGATGCAGCCGTCGCGTTCCAGTTCGCCCAAGGCGCGGCACGCGGTTTCTTGTGCAAGACCGACAACACCCGCCAAATCCGCGAGCGTCATGGTCTTTTGCACACAGTATTGGCCGTCTTCGCCTGCCCGTGCATGGCGCGCGAGCCACGCCGCCACTTTTGCGGTCGAACGCACCGTTCCCAGACATACCTGAAGCGCACGGGCCTCGCGCAGTTGGCCAATGAGCCGCCGCGTCATGTACTTGCCCAGCTGCGACGAATGGCGCAACGCCTCGATCATGTCCGGCTTGGGCATGCCGCAGACTTCCGCCGCACGCAGGGCAATCGCCGAAACTTCGTGGATTCCCTCATCCAGTGTATCCAAACCCACCATCTCGCCGGGGCCAAAGACGCCGAGCACGTGTTCGCGTCCCGTCGTGTCGACCGTCACCAGCTTGAGCTGGCCGCCGCGCACGGTGTAGACAGTCGTGGCTGGCTCGCCTTCGCGGAACAACACCTCGCGCGGCGCCAGCTTGCGCGACGCGGCCTGAACGCAGAGCTTGGCGGAAGCCGCGTCTCCAGCCTTGGAGGCGTTGTTGAACATGCAATCGGAGCAACCGACAGACCGACCTTGTTTGGGAAGCACTGTTTTCACGCGGTCACCGGGGGAAATGGGCCTACCAGCTGGGCCAGCGCAAACGCCGCACACAACGCCAATGTCGCGCAAACGGTAACGCCTTTCGCGGCAAAGTCATTGACTACGGTCAAGACTCGTTACCGCGATCATGCGCCTGCCGCAGGGCACACGGGCAGAACGTCACACACACCTTCACGATTTTAGCGATCGCATTGGCGCCGTCAGAATCCGAAATGTCACAAATGCAGGCGCAAGGCCGCCCTCAGCCGACTATGGCCTCTAATGAGCGCCGCGTCCAGACGGCTTGGCGTGCCAAATCCGCAGGCAAAGCAAAAAGCCAATGACGCCAAATGGAAACAGGAATAACGGCCAATATGTCCAGCTGCGGGTCGTCAGCCAGCCCAGCGCGACGGATTGCAAGGCAGTGCCCAGGTAGACAAAGCCGTCGATGACGCCAACCGCGGTGCCGGCTCCCTGCTTGCCGCCAAAGTCCATCGTCGCGGTGCCTGATAGGACGCCGTGGACGCCGATGACCGACAAACTGACAAGGAATACCATCAGCCCAAGCCACAGCGCGGACATCGGCAATTGCGGCTGATCCTTGAGGATTCTCTTGTCGCCGGCGCGTTGAATCGGCGACGGATCGCGCAGTTGGATCGCCTGATCAACGCCCCCGCGGTGAATGCGCGCAGAAATCGTCGGCGCAAGCGCAGTGACCTTGCCAGTGGGCTTTTCACCCGTACACATGCACGTTTTTGCGTTCCAAACCGAGTCCTGACACGCAGGCTGCACGCAGGCCACGGCAGGCGTGACGTCGGCCCAGCCTTTGATCGGCTTTCCGGCGATTTCAAGGACTTCATCACCGGGTTGCAAGCCGCTCTTCGGGTCGGCCACTGCGACAATGTTCGTCGGCGGCGCGAGCGTCAGCCACATGCCGATCGCCAGGATTCCCAGAAGGGCGTAGAGACCGCCTGCGACGGGTCCACGGCGACTCTGGAACAGCAGGTCGGACAGCCAGCCCGCAAGGTTGCCGCCAACGACGCCCGCGATGAAGAGCAAGCCGCCCCAACCGCCCTGGAAGAACGGCACGAGGACGACAAGGCTCGCGGTGACGACCAGCCAGCCCTTGATCTTGCCGCGGGCGCGGCTGGCGATGAGCGCCGTGACGGTTCCGAACGCAAAACTGGCGCCCAGAAGCGGCAAATTCGTCCAAGCGCCCATCATGAGGACGTGATCCTTGGGCAGAATCCAGACCTCTTTGGCGTAGATTGGGAACCAGTGCATGATGCCGTTGCGCAGGACACCGGTGCAGAATTCGATGCCCGCAACCGTCATGATCACGGGATTGGTCAGGATGCGCTTGAGCAAGACGGCGGTGGGCACCGGTGCGTCGGACTCGCCCGATGAAGCATCGCCCGTATCAAAGTCCAGATGACCGGTTTCACTCGGCTTGTCGCGCAGGAGCGCGATTTCAACGATGCCAAAGACAAGCAGAAGCAGTGCGGGGCCAGCAAACACGATCCACTGATTGCCGCCGCCGGGCCAGATCGCATTCGCGCCGTCGAGCAACCAGCCGTTGACGGTGAATGCGAGGAAAATACCTGACGAGATCATCGTGCCAAAAATGCCGGAGAAGCCGCCGCGTTCACCGACGTGAAACCAGTGGGCGTTGACCTTGACGATCGAAACAGCGCCAAAACTTTGGAAATACATGTTGACGGCGTAGAGAACGCTCAGCCAAAACGTGATGTGCTGAAAATGGCCGGTCGTCATGCTGTAGACGAAGAAGCCGATGGCGAGGTTGGCCAGCGCACTGCCAAAAGCAGCGGCGAGGATGCCTTTGCGGCCGCCCAGTCGGTCGACCAGCGGCCCGTTGAACAGAAACGAAATCGCGTAGACGAGCGTGCCGGCGCCAAAGATGTAGCCGAAGTCTTCTTTGGTGATGCGCTCACCCAGCGAGGTCTTGGCGACCGTCAGGTTGTAGCGCGCCATGTACAGAAGCGCATACGTGAGGCCCATCGGGAACCAGTTCCAGAAGCGTCGAACGCGAAATGCCTGGCTGTGCTGTGGGACGGTCATGCGCGGAGCCTCGGTGGCGAAGTGCCGCGTCGATTCTTGGCATGAAGTGGCCAAAGCGCAACTGCCTCGCGCGCAAAGCCCGTGCGACAGAAATGTGACAGATTGGCGACAATTTGCTACTTTGGACTCCCTGATGACCCACCTGCAACACCCTGAACTTCTTACAAATCCCGACGCGCCGCCGCTGCAACTTCGCGTTGCCGCACACGATCAGTCGCGCGTGGAGTGGATTTGCACCGTGCCGATGGCGCCGCCGGGTGTGACGCAGAACTACCAGGTGACGTTTGAGTTCGAAATTCCCGACGCGATTTGGGTGCCACACGATCCGTGGAAGCGGTACCAAGTGCGAACCCGGCTGACGAGCCCGAAGTGGCAGATCAACGCCCGTCGGCCGGACGCGCCCGATCCGCGCGATCGCTTGCGTCTGCAGGCGCTGTCGGTGGCGCATGCGTTGCGGGTCGCGGGGCGACTGCCCGTCACGACGCTTCTCGCAGCGCAGCGCCGCGACGGCGTGTTGCAGACGGAAGAAGCGCAGCGCGCGATCGAAGCGCTACACCTCGCGCTTCTGCCGGCGCAAGAGCACCGCAAACTCTTGGCGGAGATTGCCCCTACTGCGGACGCGTCGCTTCAGCGCGAGCAACTGCTGGCCGATGAGTACGTGTCGGGCCACGTTCTGCTGCTGCTGACACGGGTGCGCGCGGCGCTGCAGGCACGCCATACCCGCAAGGCGAGGCTTCTGGCTGGCGATGTCCAGCCGGTGATGGATGCGCTCGCCGCAGCGCTGGCCGCCGAGCATGCCCACCGCACCGAACGGCAGATGCGGCAGCCCGCGCCGCACACTGTGGCTGAAGTCGAAGCGTACGTGAACCGCGCGGCGCAGCTGAAAAAACACTTCCAGCAAGCGCTTTTCTTGGACGCGACGGCCTTTATGCTGGACGAGCGCCTGCGCAACTGGATCGCCGCGACGATGGCGATGGTGGCGGCGGTCTTTTACTTTGCCTGGCAGATTTCAGTGCTGAACGCCGTGACCACGGGTGCGACGACGGTGTCGCTCGCGCTGGCAGCGCTGGTCGGCGCGCTTGTGTACGCGGCGAAGGATCGGATCAAAGAAGTGGGACGCTCGTGGCTGGCGGAGAAGCTCAAGCACACGTATGCCGATCGCATCGCGCGCTTGCGGCTGCAAGAACGGATGGACCCGCAGCGCAGCGAGTTCGTTCTGGCGCGCGAGACCATCACGATGCACAAGTATCTGGAGCCGGATCGTTTCAACCCGGAGTTGGGGCGGACCACGCCGGTGCACCGCCTCCGGATCCGCGAGCGGCTGCGCCACACCGGGCTGGCACAGCTGCAGGCGCAGGGGCTGCTCGGCTTGAAGCACGTGTTCCGATACGACCTCTCGCCCCTGCTGGCCAAGTTGGACGATCACGAAAAGCACGTGCCTGTCGCGGGGCCGCACGGCGTCACGTTGCGCGCAGGTTCGCGGGTGTACGTGTTGCCAGTCGTCGTGCGGCTCTCCCGCCAAGAGGCCGACGGCGATCGCGAATTGCTGTGTCAGCGCGGGCACTTGCTGCTGCGCGGACGGCAGCTGGTGCGCTTTTCACCCCACGTCGGGCCGGTGGATGGGGCGCGCACCACGCCAATGGTCGATGGACGGGAATTTGGCTGAACACGGCGGGTTATGGCACCCTCCAACGCCCAACGCGAGGAAGACATGCGAATCGTTGACAAACCCTGGGGCCACGAAGAGATCTGGGCGGAAACAGCGCGTTATGCTGGGAAATTCTTGATCATTTCTGCTGGTGAGATGCTGTCACGGCAGTACCACGAGAAGAAAGAAGAGACGATCCACGTGCTCGACGGGGTGCTGATTTTGGAGATTGGCAAGGACCCGCCCCAGCGTCTGTTGCTGCAACCCGGTGAGACCTACCACGTGAAACCCGGCACAATTCATCGCTTTTGCGCTGGAGAGACCGACGTGCGGCTCGTGGAAGTCAGCACGCCTGAGCTCGATGACGTCGTGCGCTTGGAAGACAAGTATGCGCGATGATTCGACCGCTTGGATGCTTGTCGAGGGCACTTTCGCCAGCTAGACTCGCCCGAGGATGTTGGTTCGTCGGCGCTGTGCCGCAACCTTAGCTAGGAGCACACTTCGATGCAGCAGCCGGCCGGTAGTGCAGCCCTGCCCATCGAGGCGGATATCGAGAAAATCTCAGCTGTTTTGCGCGAGGATATGACCGCGGCGGTGTTGGCTGAAATGGCCGAACGCCTGCTGCAGTTGTCGGCCGCGGAACTGCACCCGCGCCTGCGCGCAGCGCTTCTGGACCGCGCGGGCTCGCTCTGTGGACACGCCGACCCGGCACGAGCGCTCAGCTTGTGGCTTGAATCCTTTCGCCTTTTCCCCGATCCACCGGTAGGGCGTCGGCTTGCGGTTCTCGCTGCGGACGATCCCAACTTCGCGCGGCTGAACCGACTCGGACATCTCGTCGATGCGATAGCGGAGCTCGCGCCACCCGCACAGCGCCCCGACGACTTGGCGGCCGCGGCGCAGTATCACATTCAACAGGGCCACGGCACTTCAGCGCAAGCAGCGCTGGCCAAGCTGGCGGAAATCGCGCCGCACCATCCGCAACTGCTGGAACTGTCCGATGTCGCACTGCAGCAGGCGGAATCCCGCGCCGACGCGCTACAGACGATGCGCTTTGAGTTGGCGAACGCGTCGGACGACGAGCGCGCGCGGTTGCTGATCGGCTACGCGGACATGCTGCTGCACGGCGATGAGCCGCTGAACGACGCTGCGGCAGTCCTTGCTGATGCTGTCGATGCCGGCGTTTCACCTGCGGAAATTGCGCCGATGTGGGTTGAAGTGGCCCGGGCAATGGGCGACGGACCGCAGCTTGCCCGCGCGTTGGCGCTGGCGATTGGCGATGAATCGAATCCACTGCGCCTGCAATACGCCGATGAACTGACAAACTTGCCGGACATCGAGCGCACGGAGCCCTTGGCGGCAATCGCGGCGCTGCGCCTGCTCAACGCGGTGATGCCGGATGACGTTGCGCTTCAATCGCGCTTGGCGGTGACGGAAGCGTTCGCAGAAGGCGTGGGCGCGGAAGCGTCGCTGGAAGCCCTCCGCCTGAAGGCGATGCAGACGCGGGACCGCGTGCTGGAGTCGGCCGCGTGCCTCGCGCTGGCGCAGATCGCCCAGACGACCGGCGATCTGGAGAAGGCCGAGCGGCATTTCCGACGCGTACGGAGCCTGTCGCCACAGAACCCGGAAGCGCTGGATTTCTTCGAGCAATGGTACCGGCGCGCTGGCGATCATCGGCGCCTCTTTGCCGCCTTGACCCAGCGTGCAGCGCAAAGCGATGGCCGCGTCCTGGTGCGGATCGCGCTGGAGATGGCGCAGTTGGCGGAAGGCCCCTTGGCGGCGCTCGACCCGACGACCGCGACCGAGCGAGCGATCGAGGCGTACCAGCGCGTCCTCAGCGTGCAGCCCGACCACATGGACGCGATCGCCGCGTTGGAACGTCTGCTGACGGCAGGCGAACGCTGGCCAGAACTCGCGGCGCTGTTGGCCCGCAGCGCCCATGTTTTTGCACCACGCGCCGTCATCGACACCTCGGCGCGCGATTTTGCGATCGCAATTTGGAATCGCCTGGCGGCGTTGAATTCGGACAAGACGCGACTGCCGGACACCGATGCGGCACTGGAAGCGCGGCTGCGGGTGTTGGATCTCGATCCGCGCAATCCTGACGCGCTGCAGGCGGTCGTTGCGACGCTGGAGAGCACGAACGATTGGAACGCCGTGCGGGACATGCTGCTGACCGCGGTGGAGGCGGCCGAGGACCCGCACGAGCTCGCGTCTCTGTCGCAGCAGTTGGGCGAAGTCTACCGAACCCACCTGAACAATCCCGAAGAAGCAGCGACTTGGCTGGATCGCGCGGCGATGAGCGAACCCGATCGTGCCGATGCACGCTTGCAGGCGCAGGCGCTGTGGCGCGCGCGCGGCGATCGCGACCGGCTGCTCGACGCGTTGATGGCCGATCTCCGCTCGCGGTGGGGCCGCCACCCGACCGAAGTCACGCTTCAAGAAGCGCTCGCGCTGACACCGGAATCCGAGCGTGAAACGGTCGGGGCGATCCTGGAAGAAGCCGCGCAGCTGGCAACAACTGCAGCTGGAAGCCCCTTCAGTCCGCAAACGCAGAGCTTCTTGGGTGCACTTTGGAGTCTGCTCGTCGCGCTGCAACCCGGCCATCTGCACGCGCTCGACGCGCTGCACGCGCTGTGGGCTCAGAACAATTCCGGCCTGCTGGTTGATTTGCTGCAGACGCAAGCCGCGCTCCCCAACCTACCGGCATCGCGCAAGATCGCCGTGTTGGAGCGCCTTTGCCCGCTGCTGGCGAGCGCCGCCTCAAACGATCCGGAAACCGCACACGCCGCGCTGACCGCTGCGGACCAACTCAGTGGTTTGGTGCCGGACGCGATGCTCGCACGGACGACGCGTCTGCACGCGCTTGTGGCCCTGGGTGACATTGCTGCGCTTCGTGCCACTTACGCACATGACGACGACGGTGCGGCCGCGTTTGCCGAGTCCGTTGCCGCAGTTGCCGAACAGAAGCCGTTGGAGGCGCGCGTTGGGCTGCTTCGGTCGGCAGCGGACGCGATCGCCGCGACGGGGCAAGCTGGACGCGCGACCGAACTTCTGGCAGATGCGCTGCACACCGCAGAGCAAATGGAAGCGTCGGACGTGCGGCAGACGACCATCGTGGCGACGGCGGAAGCCCTGCTCACTGCCGCGCGTGACGCCGGTTTTGTCGGTCTGGAACGCCTCGCTGTAGAGACACTCGCCACGCACGCGCCGGTCGAGGACCTGCCGCGTTACAAGAAGATGCGCACGGCGCTGCTCGTTTCGGCCGGTCTCTGGTCCGACGCAACCGCCGCTGCCGCGGACTGGATCGAAGAACTTCTTGCCAATGGCGATTTTGCGGACCTTGCCGAGGCGATCGCCGAGTTGAACGAAGCCGCACGTCGAGCGGGTGAACTTGACACGGTGCCGCACCGCTTGCTGGCATGGGCCGAAGTGGTCCCGCCGGAAAACGATGGACTCGCGCTGCGTGTGAAGCTGTGGTTGGACGCGGCGAACCAGCTGCTGTCCGCCGGCACCGATCTCGAAACCGCACGTCACGCGGTGGATTTGGCGACGGAAGCTGCGCCGAATTCGCCGGGCGTGCTGAATCTGCGCGAACGCGTCTGCACCGAGCAAGCCGATTGGCCCGCCGTCGTCGCCACGCTGGAGCGCCTGGCTGAGTTGCAAAACGGCAATGAACGTCTCGACACGCTGCTGCGCGCTGCGAACCTGTGCGACCATGCGCTCACGGATCCCGCGACTGCCGCGCAATTGTACCGCCAAGTGCTGGAAGAGACGCCGGATGCCTTGGAAGCTTGGTATGGCCTTGCGGCGTCGCTGCGTAAAGCCGGAACGTTGGATGAACGGGCAGATGTGCTCGATTCTCTCTTGGCGCGCGACGATTTGAGCCGCGACTCACGAGCCCGTTTGGCGCTGGAACGTGTCGAACTCGCGCACCAACGGACAGAGGCGGATCACGCAGCCCCGGCTTTTGCCGTGCTGGCGCGTTTGGCTGCGCTTCTGGAAGGCGACGCAACTGGTGTCCTCCCGCTGAACGATAGCGAGAATGGCCTCCTTGGCGTCGCGCTGACGCAACTGGACGACGAAGCCCACGCGGCACAAACCGCGGAACTCTTGCTGCCGATCTTGCGCTCGCTGCGGAACGAGGACACGTCGGCGCAGCACGGACTGCTGCGGTGTCTGGACACGCTCGTCGCGACACCGACGGCGACACCCGAAGCGCGCGAAGCGTGGCTGCGCGAAGCGGCTGATTGCGCGGTGAGTGACCCGAATCGCCGATACGCCGCGGTGCGAGCGCTTGTCGAACGCGCTCCGGACGTGCAGAACTTGGACGAACTCTCCGCGCTCGCCGCTGCCGCGGGTACGGACGCAGAATGCAATGCGTTGCTGACGACGATTGCGACGGTGACGCAGGCGACTGAACTACGCACGCACGCCGCGCGTCTCCTCGCAAACCGGGGCAAGACCGCACGTGACACGGCACAGACAATTTCAGGCTGGACGCTGGCGCACGAGATCGAACCGGAGAATCCGGAACCGCTGGTGCAGTTGGCGGCGATGTATGCGGAAGTCGGCGATAACGACGGTTTGGCCTTTGCCCTCAGGCAGCAGACAACGCTTGGGGACGAGAACGCGCGCATTCAAGCGTGGACTCAACTGGCAACGTTGAAGCTCGATACGCAGCGGGATGCCCAAGGCGCGGCGATTGCGACGCAAGAAGCGCTCGCCCTGCACCCGAACGACGAACGCCTGTGGTCGCTGCACCTGCGTGCGCTTCGGGAGGCATCCGACGCGACCTCTCTCCTCAATGGGTTGCGGGCGCGACTCGGTCAGAGCGGCCTGTTGGAAGAAACCCGGCTGAGCTTGCAGCGCGAAATTGCCTGCCTCTATGACGATGCCGGCGACCACGCTGCCGCGCTGAGTGTGTGGCTCAAGCTCGCTTGCGACGATCCCAACGACGAAGATGCAACGGGACGGGCGACCGCGAACGTGTTGCAGCTGGCAACGGACGGCCTCTCTGATGACCTGGCAAGTGCGGCGCGCGCCCTGACGGACGTGCTCGATCTGCGCGGCGATCAGGAACGGCTGACTGCGGTGTTGAATTTGCGCCTCGCGCACGCGGTGGGAGAGGAGAGAGGTGCGCTCCTCGAACGTCTTGTCTCTCTGCGTGAGGAAGGCGATGACCCCGCTGGTGCCTTTGACGCCGCGGCGACGCTTTTTGTGACGCAGCCCGATGCGCCCAATGCCCTCGTGCGCTTGGCGCGCTTGGCCGAAGCTGCCGGGGTTCCGCGCGATCGTTTGGCTGCAACCTTGTTGTCGGGCATCGATGCCGCGACGCTGACCACGCGACAGGCGTTGCGCGAGGCGGCTTTGGGCGCGTTGGCTGACGACGAGTCGACGTTGACCGTCCGCCGTGGCCTTGCTGAGGCCGCGTTAACGGACAGCCCGGACGACGCACTTTGGCTGCAGCGCGCTGACACGTGGGCGCACGATTCTGACGACGATGGCGCTCGCCTTCATCTCCTTGCCCGTCGCGTTGCGTTGGCGGCCGACGACGCCACGCGTTTGGCGCTGCAACAGGAACGCGCACGCTTGGCGGACCGTTTGGGGGATCTCGCGGCGGCGCAAACGGCGTGGACGGACGTACTCCACCATGATGACCCAGATGCGCGACGGGAAGCCGCCGCATCGTTGGGCGACGTCAGCGAGCGTCTGGGCGACCACGCCACCGAGTCCAAAGCGTGGGTTGCGCTGCGTGCCGACACAGAAGACGCCGACGCACGCCTGGCCCTGAGCTTGAAGGCCGCGCATGCCGCACAAGTTGCAGGGAATCAAGCAGAGGCGCTGGCGATCCTGGAGACCGAGGCGCTCGACCATCCGCACGACACGACGCTCTATCACGCGATCGCGGCGCTTCTGCCCGACGGAGAGAGGAAGACGCAGCATCTCGCGTTCGGTTGGCAGCAAATCCTCGCAGATGACTCCGAACGTCTGACGGCTGCCGACGCTTGGCTGTCCTCTCATGGAGACGACGACGCGGGAGCAGCATGGCAGCGTTTGACGCAGGTTCTGGATGTCGGCCTGAGGGGAGATGATCTCATCGCGCGCTTGGCACAGCTTGCCACTGCAAGCGATGATACAGTGGCCATTGCCGCTGGAACACGTCTGGCAAACCACGCGGCAACTGCACAGGACATCCCCGCCGAAATCGCCGCACGACAAGCACTCCTCTCACGGCTGGATGGCCATGCGGCTCAAGCAGAGCGCCGCGTCCTTGCCGCGCTTCTGGAGCAGGCCGGGGAATACGACGACGCCTGCGCGCACCTGCGCGTTAGTCTCGCGGAGTCGTGGGATCGGAGCGTCGCGGAGCACGCGCTCGCGCTGGCGTCGCAGAGCGCGATCGCCGAGACAGTCGCGGAGGAAGTGGCCGTTGCTGCTGCTCAGGGCGTTGCGGTCGCGGATCTGACGGAGATTCAGGAGTTCACGGGAACGGCAGCGCTGGCCGAGGTTGCCGCACGGCACCTCCTGACCCGCTTGGAGCACACAGGCGAGGCGTCCGACCAAGCGGCGCTTTTGCACCTCCTCCTCGCGTTGGCACACCAGCACGGTCTTTCGCAGTTGCGCGAGCACACCGTGGACGTCGTTTCGACGAACCCGCAGCTGGCAGCGATTCTGTCCCACGCACAGGGCGATCCCCTCGTGGCCCCTCTGCGTTTGCGCGCGGCGGAACAGGCGGTCCAAAACGCCGGTCCTGAGGGACGTACTGCGGCCACTCGCCAGCTCGCGGAGCTGCGCGCGTCGGTTGCAGGTGACGTCGTTGGCGCGCTCGAATTGCTGCTGCAGCGCGCGCCCGATAGCGATCCCCTCGCGGCGCTTCGCGACGCACAGTCGTTGGCTGCAGCGCATGGCCGTTTGGACTTGTGGCTGGACGCCGCCGAAAATCTGCTGATGGACGCCGACCTTGCCGGGGAGCAGCGCACCCAAGCAGCGACGCTCGCTGCAGAGGTCGCGGTCATTCAGGGCCTGCCGGCACGTGCCGCGGCACTTTGGCAGCTCGTCTGGGACGACGATCCCGATAGCGCCGTCGCCCGCGAGCAGGTGCTGAATCACAGCCGTCGGGCCGGCGATCCGGCGCCGCTCGCGACCGCCATCGAACGCGCGATGTTGCTGGGCGGTGACGTCGATCGCGGGGCTTTGCGCGTTGAACTGGCCGACCTGAAACGGCAACTCGGCAAGTCGCGAGAGGCGCTCCGCCTGCTACAGGACACTGTCGCCAGCGATCCGGACCGGCGCGATGTCATTCGCGTCGCCGAGGGATTGCTCCACGATCCACAGCTGCTCGATGAGACGCTCGAATTGTTGGAACGGCAGTATCGGCACCACGAGCAGTGGCCGCAGTTGGCGAGCGTGTTGCAACAGCGAATGGAAAGGACGCACCGGCCGACCTCCCGCGTGGTGTTGGCACAGGCCCTGGCGACCGTGCAACAGCAGCATGGCGACGTTGCGAGTGCGGTTGCTGCGCTCATGACGGCGCTGCGTGCAGCACCTTCGATGGACGGGCTGGCGGCCATCGAGCGCTTGTGTGACGCGCAGGCGCTTCCGGAAGCACTCGTGGAAGCCTACGCGCTGATGCAGAGCGAAGAACTGTCCTCCGAGCAGCGGGAAACCGTCCTGCGCCACGCGATCGCGTTTGATTTGGCACGCGGGGCGACGGACCACGCGGAAGCGGCGCTGATTGCCCTCATCCAACTGCGTCCAGAAGACGACACTGCGTTCGGCCAGTTGAGTGATCTACTTGGCTCCATCGACCGACGTGAAGACCTGATGGCGGCTTGGCAAGCGCGCATCGCAGCCACGCCGACTCCCGCACGTCGGCGCGAGGGATTGCGCGAGATCGCGGGGCTCGCCCGCGCCCTGGGCCACACGGATGTGGCGATCGACGCCGCGCAAACGTGGAGTGATCTCGACCCGGACGAGCCAGCGGCGCTCGAAGTCTGGGCTGATCTGCTGCGGGAGTTGGACCGCCCGGCTGAGCTTGCCGGCGTCCTTGTGCAGCTCGCACAAGTCACAGCTGAACCCGCCGATCGTGCGCGACTCCTCATTGAAACAGCACGTCAGCACGAACACTTGGGCGACATCGATGCGCAGCAGGCTTCCTATGAGGGGGCTTTTGACGCGGATCCGACCAACGATGAATCGTTCGTTTTCCTGGAGCGCAAGGCGGGAGCCGACCCGGAGCGGCTCATTCCTCTCTTCTCTCGCCGCAGCGAGACGTTGGCTTCAGGCCCCTCACGCACGTTGATGCTGCGCAAGCTCGCGAACGCGGCCGCGGAGTTGAACGATGGCACGACGGCCTGCCGGGCTCTGGAAACGGCCATCGCCGATGATCCGAGCAACACGGCGGTTCTCGATGAACTGCTGCGCATCGCCGAACAGCAACACGAGTGGGAAATCTGGCTGCAGACCGCACAGAAGCGTTTGGCGGTCGAAACCCGCAAGGAAGGCAAGGCGAATCTGCGGCGCCAGATGGCACGTGTGACGCTGACGGATCAGATTGACCCCGTTGCCGCGGCAGAGCACATCGCGGCGCTGGAGAAGTTGGCTCCTGACGACGCAAGCGTGGCGCAGTTCAAGACGATGTTGCAAGCACGCAGCGCGGATCCGCGGGAAGCGGCGGCGGGACTGGAAGCGCTGCTGAAGGACGCGACCGATACGGCGACGCAGACCTCTCTCCACCAGCAACTGGCGGACCTGTACGGCGGTCCACTGGACAATCCCGGCAAGGCGATTCGCGAGTTGGTACGCCTCGTTCAGTTGGATCCCCGGCGCTGGAGCGCGCGGCGCCGTTTGTGCGACCTCTACAAGGCTCGCGGGTCGATGGAAGCGTACGCGGAGTCGCTGCGGCAGTGGCTGCAGACGCTAGGGGATAGCCGCGATGCCAATACGCTGAGCCCGGAGCGTCTCGCGCAGTTGGGTGCGCTGCAGTTGGAACTGGGAGAGGCTCTCGCCGCCGTCGGGCAGGTCGCCGAAGCAGCCAACGTACTGAAAGACGCGTTGATTCTGAACGGCCATAGCGTGCGCCTCGATGGCATTCTGGCGCAGATGTTGGAAGCGACGAGCGACACGGCCGGTGCGGCGGAACTGGAAGACTGGCTGGTCGGCCACCACGCGCTTGGCGACAGGGAGCAGATGGCGACCCACGCGCAGAAGGCCGCTCAATTGTGGGAACAGCTTGGCGACCATGCGAAGGCACGTGACGCGTGGCGGCGTGTGCTGGAAGTTCGTGTCGATGAACCCGTCGCGATGCTGGGGCAAGGCCGCGCGTGTCTGGACTTGGGCGACACAGACCGCGCGCTGCGGCTTTTTGACGCAGTGTCGCGCAACACCAAAGCGTCGCCCAAGCTGCGAGCGGACGCGCTTGTGGGTATGGGGCGCTGCCGGATGAGCCGCCTCGCGCTGGACCAGGCGCGCAACTGTTATGAGCGCGCTTTGCAGTTGGTGCCGGGTCACCGCGGCGCACTCGACGGGCTGTCTGAGTTGTAGCCCGATTCCCATACAAAGGGGGAGATTCCCATGACTGAGAGCTCGATCGCGCAATTGCAGCGGCCGGTTCGTGTCGCCATCGTCGGCGCAACGGGCTACGGCGGCGCGGAACTCATCCGCCAACTCGCACCGCGAACGGACATTCGCTTGACGCGTTTGATCGCCAAGGACGGCATCGGCAAACGCGTTGGCGACATTCACCTCTCCTTGGCAGCCCTCAAGCTGCCGCACACAATCGAAGACGCGGAGCCTGAGGCCGTTGCGCCAGACGCGGACGTTGTCTTCGTCGGCCTTCCACACCGCGTCAGCGCGCAGGTGGGCGCCAAGTACGCCGATCTCGGCTGCGCGGTCATCGACCTATCGGGCGACTATCGCCTGCGCGACTTGGCGGCGTACGAGCAGTTCTACGAGGCCCAGCACCCGCACCCGGAACGTCTTGGGACTTTCGTTTATGGGCTCCCAGAATTCCAACGCAAGGCCATCGCACAGTCGCGACGTGTGGCAAGTCCGGGGTGCTTCGCAACGACCATCGCTCTGGCGCTCTGGCCGTTGGCGCGCGCCGGGTTCCTCTCTGGGCGTGTACAAGTTTCGGCGATGACGGGGTCGTCGGGGTCGGGCGCGAACGCGCAGCCGGGAACACACCACCCGCTGCGGGCGCAAACGCTGCGTCCGTACAAGCCGCTTGGCCACCAGCATGTCCCAGAGATCGTGCAGACGCTGACAGACGAGGGCGCGCACGACCTCTCACTCGAATTCGTGCCGGTTTCCGCGCCGCTGGTTCGCGGAATCCTCGCGACCTGCTTTGTGCAAGTGCCTGCTGAGGTCGACAGTGCCCGCCTGAAGCAGCTTCTCCATGACGCCTACGACAAGGAACCGCTGATTCGCGTGCTCGACGGTCGTCTGCCTGAAGTCAACGCCGTGGCCGGCAGCATGTTCGTGGAGATCGCGGGGACGGCTGGCGAGGCACGCGATGGCAAGCGAACAGTCGTGTTGCACGCGGCGCTCGACAATCTGATCAAAGGCGGGGCTGGGCAAGCTGTCCAGTCGCTCAATGTGATGCTCGGCATCGATGAGTTTACGGGGCTCCTGCAGCCCGCGCAGTGGCCTTGAGGGGTGACGACCATGCGGACGATTCTCGTCAAGGTGGGAGGAGAGACGCTGTTGGCCGCCGATGACCGTGCGCGACTTGCAGCGGATCTACAGCAGGTCGTCTCGGCAGACAAGGATCGCCGCCTGTGCGTCGTCCATGGCGCGGGGCCGCAGATCACCAAGCTGGGGGAGCGGCTTGGCCTGACGTCAACCTTCCGGGCGGGTCGGCGCGTGACGGATGAACCTATGTTGGATGCCGTCGCGATGGCGATGTGTGGTCAAGTGGGGCCTGCGCTGTTGGCGTCCTGTTTGGCCGCAGGCTTGCCAGCCGTTTCGACTCCGGCGGCGTCCGGCGGCGTGGCCGTGGGGCAAAAACGTCCGCCAATGCCCGTGCCTGGTGAGGCGGATCCCGTCGACTATGGCCTCGTAGCCGACCTCGCAAGCGTCGACGGTCGGCTGCTTGAAGCGCTGTGGACCGCAGGTTTTGTGCCGTTGCTCTCCTCTCTGGTCAGCGATGCGTCGGGACATCTCCTGAATTTGAACGCAGATAGCCTCGTCACGGGACTCACGAAGCAGTTGGCGTTTACCGACGTCGTGCTGGTCACCGGCGTGCCGGGGGTGTTCCGCGATTTGGCCGATCCGACGACGCACGTCCCAGAGTTGTGTGCCGGTGACATCGATGAACTGATCGCAGCCGGCGCGGTTCAGGGCGGCATGATAGTGAAGTTACAAGAGGTGCAAAGCATCCTCTCACGCGGCGCGCAAACGGTGTGGATCGTGGGGTTCCGCGAACCAAACGCGATCGCCGATGCCCTGGCCGGGAATCCGGGCACGCGGACTCGGGTGCGCGCCAATACACGCTGACCAAGGTTTGAGTTGAGTGGTTCTCGATCCGCGCCGTGCTACCGGAGGCGCTCGATCGCTGTACAAGTCCGAAGTGCAGCACGTCAACCCGACGCGCGTTGGCGTTGGGCTCCCATCAGCGGGGGTCGCCTACTTCCTGCTTTTGGCCGCCTTCGCTGCTGCTTGACGTTCCTTCTTCTTCGCGGTCCACCCCTCAATGTTCTTCTGCTCAGTGCGCGACACCGCGAGCGCTCCAGCAGGCACGTCCCGGATAATGGTGCTACCCGCGCCGACGTACACATCGTCGCCCAGCGTCACTGGCGCGACCAATTGCGTGTCCGAGCCAATGAAGACGCCGGCGCCCAGCGTGGTCTTGAACTTGTTCACGCCGTCGTAATTGCACGTAATGGTTCCCGCGCCGATATTGCAGCCGGGGCCAATATCCGCATCACCCAAGTAACTCAAATGACTGGCCTTCGCGCCGACACCCAGTTT
This sequence comes from uncultured Myxococcales bacterium, assembly GCA_903896545.1. Taxonomy (GTDB): domain Bacteria; phylum Myxococcota_A; class UBA9042; order UBA9042; family UBA9042; genus CAIYBN01. The sequence goes on from CAITYF010000151.1 coordinate 59,445, forward strand.
CGCCTTCTTGGTTTCAACAAAATTTCCGACTTTCACGTCCGCCGACAATTCGGTGCCGGGACGCAGGTGTGCGAACGGTCCGACGTGGGCGCCCGCACCGACCGTCGCTTCCGTCGCGACCGTGTACGCCAGCAGGTGACCGTGCTCGGCCACGGTCACGTCGCGCAAGACGCAGCCGCGATCGATTCGCGCGCCGGCGGCGATCCGCGTCGCGCCTCGCAATTCGACCGACGCGCCAAGACTCACATCAGGTTCAATGCGCACCGTCGTCTCAATCCAAGCCGTCTCCGGCTCATCCATCGCCACGCCGGTCATCATCCACGCGTGATTGACGCGTTTGCGCAGCACAGCCGTCGCCGCCGCCAATTCCGCGCGGTTGTTCACCCCCTGGATCTCGCTCGCGTCGCCGGCGAAGGTCGCAATCCCCGCCTTCCCCGACTCCGCCGCCATCCCGACCAGGTCCGTCAAGTACAGCTCCCCCTGCGCGTTATTCGGCGTGAGGCGCTGGAGAGAGGTCTTCAGAAAGTCCGCGCGCACGGCCATCATTCCAGCGTTGACTGCGTTGATTTGGCGCTCTGCATCGCTCGCGTCCTTGTGTTCGACGACGCGGGCGATCTCCGCGCCATTCAGCACCACCCGGCCGTAGCCCGTCGGATCCGGGACGCGCGCCACGAGCAGCGACAGCGGGCGATCGCCGCGATCACGCAACAACGCGTGCAGCGTCTCGACGCGCAAGAGCGGCACATCCCCGTAGAGAATCAGCACTTCATCGGCGTGGTCCCAGCCAGGCTGCGCGCACAACATGGCATGTCCCGTACCGTTCGGGTTCACCTGTTCGAGACACGTCATGGGCACGGTGTTGTGCCGCGCCGCGATCCACGCTTCCACCTGTTCGCGCCCGTGCCCCGTCACAACCACGATCCGCGCTGGCTGCAACGCTTCGGCCGCTCGGAGCACGTGACCCAGCATCGGCTCGCCCAAAACCGGGTGCAAGACCTTGGGCAATCTGGACGCCATCCGCTTGCCGAGACCCGCGGCCAGAATAACTACTGTCAAGTTTGTCTGCGTCATGTGCCGTCTCCACGCGTGCGCGCTGCCCGCATACGTAGCCTCAAGCCCGATTGTTTGCAAGTTGTCACGGCGGTGTCGCAACGCGCCATTTGGCGTTGTCAGCGGCCTTTACACAGGCTAGGCTGCGGTATCTGCCGGTAGCGATATCCACGGCAGCGGAGGTTTCGATGTCCGACGTACGCGTTTGGCTCAACGGCAAGATGGTTGAGGCGGAGGAGGCACGGCTTCCCCACCTGACTCACACGTTCCACTATGGTTTGGGCGCCTTTGAAGGCATCCGCGCGTACCAACAACAGAGTGGGCGTGGCGCGGTGTTTCGTCTGGGCGACCACATCAACCGCTTGCTCGCGTCCTGCCACTTGGTCACGTTGGACCACGGGCTGACCTACGATGTACCGGTTTTGGCGCAAGCCTGCGTGGACACGTTGATCGCCAACGGTTTGGACGAAGGCTACTTGCGCCCCGTGATCTACATCGCTGACGGCGCGATGGGCATCGGCGCCAAGGGCAATCCCATCCACGCGATGGTTGCGGCATGGAAATGGGGCGCGTACCTGGGCGAAGAGGGTCTGGCGAACGGGATTCGCGCGTCGATCAGCTCGTTCAAGCGGCCTGGGCACGCTTCGGTGATGTCCAAGGCCAAGCTGACGGGGCAGTACATCAACTCGATTCTCGCCAAGCGCGAGGCGGTCTCCAACGGCTTTGACGAGGCGATTCTGCTGAATGAGCAAGGCTACGTGACCGAAGCGACCGGCGAAAATATTTTTATGGTCATCGACGGTGAGCTGACGACGCCGCCACTTTCGGCCAACATTTTGGGCGGCATTACGCGCGCGTCGATCATCGAAATTGCCCGCAAGCGCGGCATTCGGGTCTCGGAGCGACTCTTCGCCCGCGATGAATTGTACAGCGCCGACGAGGTCTTCTTCACCGGTACCGCCGCAGAGGTGACGCCGGTGCGCGAGATCGATCGACGCACCATCGGTCGCGGCAAGCGCGGGCCCGTGACGACGGAATTGCAGCAGGCGTTCTTTGACATTGTGCGCGGTCGCAACGACGACTATGCGCACTGGCTCACGCCTTTTGATCTGACACCGGCGGCGGATGGCGAAGTGGCAAACGCGCGCATCGCCCTGCCCGTCTGACGCACGAACGGGTCGGCGCAAGTTCGGTGTCTGATGCCGCGGCAGGCGTCAGGCAGCACAGCATTGGGATGAACAGTGGCACTTTTCTCTGAAGAATTCGCTGGCTGGCGAGACAGCGACTTTGACGCATTCGCACCGATCAAGTGGCGCTCGAACCGGTTTACGCCGGAACGCACCAAGGTGCGCTTGCGCTTGTCGGCAGCGCTCGAGGGCGCGGTTGCGGCTGCAGGGCTGAGTTCCGCCGGGCTCGAATTGTGGTCGAGCCGCGTCGAACCGGCGCTGATCAACCAGCATGAAGTCCGCGCCGTCACCGTCGCGTGGACACGGGTTGGCGCTGAAAACGTCGAGTCCTCGCATATTTACGCCGGCATCGCTGTGGATGAATCCGCGGTGACGCTGCGCCTGCGGCTTCCGGGCGAGCAACAGGCTGCGTGGCAACCGCTTCTGGCAACGCTGGGGGAACTGGCCGCGCTCTGTGGCATGGCCGTGAAGGTGGGTGCGACCGAAGTGGCGGCCGACGCCTTGTCGCAGTCCGAGTTGAACGGCGACTTGGTGTTGGAACGCGTGCTGACGCGCGCAGACGCGATCGGTGGTCTACTCACGATCGACGAGCTCGCGGCGTGGAGCGGGGTGGTCTTGCCGCTCCTGGCGCAATTGCTTGGCGTTACGCTGCAGGCCGCGCCTGTACCTACGCTGCCGCCAGAGGAGCCGCTGCCGGAGCCTATCGCCGTTCTCGATGAACGCGCCGAGCCGCCGGTTGCGTCTCAAGCGCGCCCGGGTGAACGGGATCCAGCGCCGCGGCGGGGGTATCGACCACAGTGGGCGCCACAAACACAGGGAAAGACTCAGCAAGCCGACGACGTGCGTCCGCCGATCGAGCGCATCATGCCGCCGACGTGGCATCCGGAGCCGATCCGACGCCCAGAGCCGCCGCGGCGCCCGGAACCGCAACGCCAGCCGTTCCGTCGTCCCGATTTTCAGCCGCCGCCGCAGCGCCCCGCCCATCAGCCAAGCTTCTCGCCTGGGCGCACTTTTGAGCTGGGTCCAAACCCGCAGAAGCCCGCTGCGAGTTCGGGCGTGCTGGCTGCCGGGGCGCGTGTGGAGCTACAGAAGGGCCTGTTCGCAGGCAAAACCGGCACGGTTGCGGAAGTGTCAGGAACGCACGTGCAAGTGCTCTTGGGCTTGATGAACGTGCGCGTTCCGGTCGCAGATCTGCGCGTGCTGTGACGGCTACAAGCTGCCCGACCGCACGAGCGCCGCGACAATCATCCAGGCGAGCGTGAAAACCAACGCTCCGGCGCCTACCGCCAGAAACTGCAGGGTTGCCCGCCGCGTTGGCCACCAGTCGGGCCGCGCAGGCGACGCGATCGCGGGCGGCGCCAGCGGGATTTGACTGACAATCGTGAACGGCGACTGCAGAAACGACGTGCGGTCCAAGTGCGGCAGCGGCGGGGTTTCGACGTCGGACGGCTGGCGTGTGCCTTCGGGCGCGTCCGCGAGGATGCCCGCCACAAGTGCCGCCAAGGCCGCGGCGTCAAAGCCCGGTGCTGCTGACGACAACCAGCGGTCGAGCGCATCGGCAACTTCCGCAGCGCTGCTTGGACGCAGATTGCGGTCGCGATTGAGACAGTGCGCCGTGATGTCCGCGAGCGGCTGCGGCACGTCGGGCATGATCGAACGCACCGGCGGAATGACGCCTTCGCGCACGGCGTGCAGCACGGCGAACGGCGACGCGGTCTCCTTCTGGCGAAACAAGCCTTGCGTCGTCAGCAACTCGAACAGGCAGATCCCCAAGCTGAACACGTCCGATCGCGGATCCAGCGGTTGTGCACCAGCTTGTTCCGGGCTCATGTACGCGTACTTGCCTTTGATCACGCCGGCGATCGTCTGCTCGACCTTGGCCGCGACCTTGGCGACGCCAAAATCGATCAGCTTGACCTCGCCGCGCGTACTAATCAGGACATTTTGCGGCGAAACGTCCCGGTGGACGATCCCCAATGGCCGCCCGTCCGTGCCACGCATCGTGTGGGCGTGATCCAACCCGCGCGCCATCGCCGAAACGATGAACGCCACCGCCACCGGGTCCAGACGCTCACCCATCGCGGACACAACTTGCACGAGCGCGCCCAGATCCACGCCGTCGACGTACTCCATCACGAAGTACCACACGCCATCGTGGTGCCCCAACTCAAACGTCTGCGCGATCGCCGGGTGATCAAAGCGCATGCAGAGCTTGGCTTCCTGCACGAGCATGTCCACAGCGGCGCGGTCGTTGCCCAACTGCGGGTGCATGCGCTTGACCGCAACGAGTCGCGGTTGACCTTGAATCGACGGAGCTTTTGCGAGAAACACCTCGGCCATGCCGCCACGTCCGACGCGTCGGAGTAGCTCGTAGGGACCAAAGGGTTGGGGAAAGTCGCCTCTCACGCGCGGCAGGGTAGCGGCGCACGAGGGACTGTGCAAATCTCCGCGCAAACGACGCGGCGCAAAAGACACGGATGTCGCGTCGGCGCAAGGAAGGTGAGCATGCGGCGCTTGGCGTTTCTTCTCCTGACGTGGAGCCTGTTGGCGCTTCCACTGGCGGTCTGGGCTGCGGAAGTGCCCGCATCGTTCCAGTTTGACGCGGGACCGGGCGTGAAGGGACTGACCATCCTCGGCAAGCCGCTGCCCGTAGGTACGCTGCTGGCGAGCGGCTTTCGTGCCGAACACCGTTTGAGATTGACGAAGCTGGCGATCGCAGGCTGGGGAACGCCCGGCGCGCTTGAAGTGCACGTGTGGCGTGATGATGGCGGCAATCAGCCCGGCGCGCCGGAAGGCCAATTCGCGACGAGCGACGCGGCCGATCGCATGACGCCGCGCAAAGTGCCGACTGCCGCCAATGGCGAATGGGTCGACGTTGACCTCAGCGATAACCCAATTGAGATTGAACCGTTGGAGCTGTTTTGGGTCGGGGTGCGCACCCTGAAGGAAGGAACCAGCGTCGCGTTTGACGCGATTCCGCCGCCTGAAGGCACGGTCACCGGCATGGTCCAGACGCCCGAAGCCGTCACGCAGTGCGTCGATGGCTGCGGCATCCCGGGCAACCTGCTCTTGCGCGCAGAGGGCGTCTACGTCGATCCAGTCGCAAAGACTTGGTTCACCGACATCACAACGCTCGCGGGCATCACGTCCAGCGGTCGCGTGGCGATTGCCGACTACGACGACGACGGCGACGACGACGTGCTCATCGGCGGCGCGCAGCTGTGGAGAAATGACGGCAAGGCTCACTTCGTCGACGTCACGGCCAAGGTCGGCCTGAGTGGTTTGGGCGGCGCAGGCGGCGTGTGGGGCGACTACGACAACGACGGCCGCCTGGACATCTTCGTCTTTGGTGGACGCGAACACCTGATTCATCAAAACAGCGACGGCACATTTGTCGAAGCCAACGCAGGCGAGTTCATCGAGGATCCAGCACGCGACTTCCCGACTGAAGCGGCAAGTTGGGTCGACGTGGACAACGACGGGCGCTTGGACGTGTACACAGCGAACTACGAAGTGCTCGCCAAGGACGCAAACGGCGTGGACATCCTCGGCATCTGCGACTGGCACTTCCTCTGGAAACAGGACGAAACTGGGCACTTTCACGACGTCGCCAAAGCGTACGGCATGCACACCAAGAAGGAGTGCGGCCGCAGCGTGACCGCCAACGACTGGGATCAGGACGGCGATCAGGACATCTACGTCGGCAACTACCGGCTGAATCCCAATTACTTGTGGCAGAACGACTTCGAGCAGCCCCACATGACCGACACCGGCAAGGCCACCGGCACGCGCGGCGTGGGGACCAACAACGACTTTGGTCACACGATCGGCGCGACGTGGGTCGACGCGGACGACGACGGCGACTTCGATCTCTTCGTCGCCAATCTCGCGCATCCGCGCTTCATCGGCTTTTCCGATCGCTCCAAGTTCTACCAAAATCTCGGCGCGGACAGCGGCTGGACGTTCTCTGAACACCGTGAGATGAGCGGAATCGGCTATCTGGAAACGCACTCGAATCCGGATTTTGCCGACTTCGACAACGACGGGGACCTCGACCTGTCGCTCACCGCGGTCTACAAGGGCCGCCTCGGGCAGTTTTGGCGCAACGACGGCCGCAGCGACGCAACGTGGCTGACGTTCTCCGACGCAACCTATTCCACCGGCTGGATCGTCGACAACGGGTGGGGCAGCGCGTGGGGCGATCTGGACGGCGACGGCGACCTCGATCAAGTGGTCAACAAGGTTTTCCGCAACGACTATGGCGACGTCAGCGGCGACCATGGACACTGGCTCAAGGTCAAGTTGCACGGAACCCAGAAGGTCAACGGCGCGGCGATCGGCGCGTGGGTCACGATCGATCTAGGGGACGGCAAAATGCGTTCGCGGCTGGTCCACGGCGGCCACGGGGTGGGTTGTCAGGACTCGCTGACGCTGCATTTTGGCCTGGGCAAACAGACCGTCGTGCAAGGCGTGACCGTGCACTGGCCAGGATTGCCCGCCGAGACGTTTGGCCCGTTTGCAGCCGACCAAGTGCTGCGGGTAACGGAAGGTCAAGGCGCGACCGGCAAAGGTGTCGACGCGCCGGACGCGGTGGGAGACGCAGCCGGCGACGGTCTTGGCGCGGACGTTGGGGGCGATGACACAACCGCGGACGCCGCAGCGCCCCGAGCGTCGAGTGGCTGCAAGGCAAGCCCCCATCGCTCTGAGAACGCGGGATGGCTAGCGCTCTTCGCTTGTTCGGCCGCTATTCTTGGGCGACGCCGAAACGCGGCTACTTCGGGCACGCGCTCTTGAGCGCCTGAACGCCCTGCACCAGCTTGAACGTTTGCCCCGTCGCAGCGTCGTACACCGGCTTCCCGGTTTGCTGCAGGAGCTTGTACAACGCGGCGCTCGTCAGTGATGGTTTGCATGCCATCAGCAGCGCGCCCACGCCCACGGCGACTGGAGACGCCTGAGACGTGCCCGACATCGTCGCCGTTCCACCGCCCAGTCCAACGGACACGATCGGCGCACCTGGCGCGACCAACTTCAGGTTCGTGCCGCGGTTGGAGAAACACGTGAGCTGGCCCGCCTTCGGCGACTTGTCCGCGCACAGTCCGGGATAGCTCGCCGACGGCAGGTCGCGGGAGTACACAGCACCAACTGCGCGGACTTGCGACAAACATGCCGGATTGCCAAGACCGTTCAAGGCCCCGCCGTTGCCGGCAGCGGCAAAAACTGCGACGCCCTTTTGCCCCAGCAGCTTGACGGCCTTGGCCGTCGCAGAGTCAAACTTGTCGCACGCCGCCGCCCAAGTCTGTTGCGAACCGAGGCTCAGGTTCACAACGCGGACGTTCAGCGCCTTGGCGTGCGCCGCAACCCAGTCAAGCCCCGCGAGAATGTCCGACTGACTGCCTGCGCCCGACTTGTCGAGCACACGCACGGCGACAACGTCAGCACCAGAAGCGATACCGGGCGCTGCGACTTTGCCTGCGCTGACCAAAATGCCCGCGACGTGTGTCCCGTGGCCTTCGTCATCCGTGGCGAAGTTCGATTCACTTGTCCACTTTGGCGGACACGCACCTTGGGTGAAGCAATGTTGCGCCGCCACATGCGTCGCGAGATCCGGGTGCAGCGGGTCGATGCCCGTGTCGATCACGGCGATCCGGACGCCTGCTCCGGTGTATCCGAGCTTGTGCGCGTCCGTCGCCTGCACCATCGCCCCGGCGTACTTCAGCACGGTCGTCATGCGCAGGTCCTCTTGAACCGACTCGACTTCGGGCATCGCCGCGATCGCGTCACGCCAAGCGCCTCGCGCATGCAGCGCCAGCGCGGGCAAAAGCGTGTACACGCGCAGCACACGCACTTCTGCACCCGGCAGCCGATTCAACACCGACTGTCGAGCCGCGGCGATTCGCGCCTCCCGTTCGGAGTCGTCCAACGCGTCGTCGAGGTCCAGCTTGAAGTTGACGATGAACGGCCGCGCCGCATCAGCCTGCTGTGGCATCGCAGCCGCAAGCGTGCTCGGTGAAAAGTCCGTGCCGTCTGCCGCCGTGTCCTCGGCCACCCGCGCGTCGAGCGCTGTGGGTGGATTGGCGGGCGCGGTATCGCAAGCGACGAGAAGAACCGAAAACAGCGCCGCGATCAGCACGCGCGAAGCGCCAAGCGAGAGAAACTTGTACATGCGAACTCCAGATGCGAACGGTCGATGTGTCGCTGGAGCGCGTTGTGCAGGGAACGTGCCAAATTCCGGTTCTGGCAAATGTCGTTATGCAACAAGTCATTGCAACTCACTGCGTGTTTGGGAGTCGGTCAAGTGAGACCAGAATGCAGTCTCACAAGTCTCAGGTCGTAAGGTCCACGAATTTCCGACCTCTGGGCTTTCGTCCTGATCCAGCGCGGTTCGGGCAGGTTTGGCCCCGAACTTCGTTCACAGGATTTGGGTCGGCGGCGAGACCAATGAGACCAGTGAGACCTGTTCGTCGCGGTCCAGAAGACGGGAAAGCTCAGGCGCGTGCGGCAACAGGTGGGACTGCGCCGGACCAAACGGCAGGTAGTGCGCCATGACATTGCGCGGCACGTCCGGAAAGTCACGGCGGAGGCGCTCCATGACCGGGCGCGTGCAACAGTCCAGATGCCCAGGTAGCGCGAGGTGGCGCAGCATCAGTCCGCGCGATCGGGCGAATTCCAGCGTCTTGCTCACCTCCCGCGCGTCCAGTTCGCCATCGACGCCCGCAATCCGCGTCGCGCAGGCCGGGTTACCAAACTTCAAGTCAATCAGCCACTTCGAGACGACCGGGGCAAGTAACGCGCGGGCGAGGTCGCTCATCCAGCCATTGCAGTTCCAGACAACGGGCAGCCACACGTCGTCGGGCACCTGGGCCAGAGCTTCCAGCACGCCCACCAGACTCACGGTCGGATCGCCGCCGACAAACGAGACCGTGCGGGCACCCTGCGCGCGGCGTCTACGCAGCTTCTCGACGAACCACGCCGGCTCCAGCGGCAGTGTCAATCCAGCCGTGGGTCGCGCGACATGTGCCCATTCGGAGCAGTACAGGCAGCGCATGCTGCAGCCGCCGAGATCGATGAGCCAGGTGGGCGAAATCTCGGCTTCTTCGCCGACGGACAAGAGTTCACGGTAGACGTGCGCGGTGGCGTCCAGACGGCAGAATGCGCCGTGGCGACTTCGCGTGCGGTCAACGCCGCAGGCACGCGGACACAAGGAGCACGCGCGCAGGCTCACGCGAGCGGCATCCAGGTGATCGACGCTGATTCTACTTGAGGCGATTGCCATGATGGTCCGGCTTGATCGCCGCCGGATCCGGCGCCTGCGCCAACACATCGGGCAAAAGTGGATCGTGGACTGCGTCGTTGAGCGCGGCTGCAAACGACAACTCCGCCAAGCGCCACGTCGCATCGTTCAGACGACGCTGCGCTTTGCGCACGGGATCCGACTGCTCCGTGCGAACCGCTGCGATCAGTCCGGCAATCGCGCCGTCGATCTCTTCGCGTTCGTCGGCGTCCAGCCGCCCACCAGCCGCGCCCGCCAGCGCACGCCGCGTCGCCTCCAGGATCTGATCGGCCTCGTTTTTCGCGTCCAGAAACATGCGGTAGTTCAGGTCTTCTTCCGCGTGGTCAAACGCGTCTTCCAGCATCCGCACAACTTCGTCATCGGTCAGCCCGTAGGTCGGCTTGACTTCGATGGTCTTCTCCAGCCCCGTCCGCACGTCCTTCGCCGTCACGTGCAGAATGCCGTTCGCGTCGATCAGGAACGTCACCGCGACGCGGGCGAGCCCCGCCGGCATCGGCTCAATTGGGATGACAAACTTCGCCAGGCTGCGACAGTCTTTCACCAGCTCGCGGTCGCCTTGCAAAATGTGCACGACCACGCCGGTCTGGTTGTCGACTGACGTCGTGAATTCTTCGGTCGCGGAAGCGGGAATCGAGCTGTTGCGGTTGATGATCTTCACCACGACGTCGCCGACCGTCTCCATACCCAAGGACAGCGGCGTCACGTCGAGCAGCAACATGTCGCGCCGTCCCGTCGTCATGATGTCGGCCTGCACCGCTGCACCCAGCGCGACGACCTGATCCGGATCAATGTCACCGCGCGGCACTTTGCCAAAAAGCTCCTGGACCTTGCGTCGCACCAATGGAATCCGCGTTGATCCGCCGACCAGCAGCACTTCATCCAGTTCCGCCAACTTCACCCCGGAATCGCGCAGCGCCTGTCGGCACGGCCCCAGCGTCTTCTCGACCAGCGGCAGGATGAGCGCTTCCAGATCGGCGCGCGTAAACGCCAGTTCCACGCGCTGACCGGCGGACAGTTCCAGCTGCACAGTCGCCTGATGCGCGTCCGAGAGCGCGATCTTCAGGTCGATGCATGCCTTGCGGAGCCGCTGCAAAAGCGCCGCGTCACCGGCCACAGGCACGCCAGCTTGCGCGAGCTGCGCCGCCACGGTTTCCACCAGCAGCCGATCAAAGTCGTCACCACCCAGATGCGTGTCGCCGTTGGTCGCCAGCACCTCGGTCAGCCCTTCGTGCATCGCCAGAATCGAGACGTCAAAAGTGCCGCCGCCGAGATCGTAGACGACGATCTTCCCCTCAGGCTTCTTGTCCAGGCCATACGCCAGCGCCGCCGCCGTCGGTTCATTGACAATGCGGAGCACTTCCAGCCCGGCGATCCGCCCCGCGTCCTTGGTCGCCTGGCGCTGCGCGTCGTTGAAGTACGCCGGCACGGTCACCACCGCTTTTTCGACCGGCTGCCCCAGATGCGCCTCCGCCCGTCGCTTGAGCTCGCGCAGCACGTGGGCGCTCAGTTCGGGCGGACTCAGCTTCTGGCCTGCGACTTCGATCCGCACGGCCGCCGATCCCTTGGCCGTGTGCACCTGAAACGGCAGAATTCCCAGCTCATCGACCACTTCCAGCGCGCTGCGGCCCATCATGCGCTTGACTGAGTAGATCGTGCGTTCCGGGTGCGTCAGCAGCGCCCGATTGGCGGGATGCCCGACGGATTCCAGCTGGCCGTTCGCGTCAAAAGCGATGACTGACGGCACCATCGGGCCTTCATCGCCCGCGATCACGTGCGGCTGACCGTCCGCGGCGACGTAGGCCACGAGGCTATTGGTCGTGCCCAAGTCGATGCCGACCGCCACAACCTTCTTTTCCGGGCGCTTGTCGCCGCCAAACGAGACTTGAATCGACATGCGTTGCTCAATTGGCTGAATCAGCCGGATCCGCAGAAGTAAGCGCCGCGCGAGCACGGCCAATCAAGTTGTCGACGTAGCGCGCTTGCCCCAGCGTTGCGCGCAGCTGCGTGCGTGCGTGCGCTGCGGCCGAAGGTTCAGCCGACGCTTCCGCAGCATCCCACGCCGCGGCCATCGTTGCCAATTCTGCGGTCAGCGCAGCGCGGCGTTCGTCCAAGTCACCGAGCAGTTCGGTCAACTGCGCGCACGCCGCGGGATCCTGTCCCGCTTCGTCGATCGCCTCATTGGCGTCCATCACCAGGGCCAAGAGCGCGGCGGGCGGTCGATACCGCTCATCGGGATTCTCACCCGCCAACGCGAGCACGTAGACGGCGCGCTGTTCGAGCGTCTTCAGCCCACGCCAGGCGTCGTTCACCCGCGACGAATGCCACTGTGCGCGCGCAACGGCTTCCGGACCTTGGGCGTGGAAGCGGTCCGGATGCAAACCGCGAATCAGGCTGCGATGGGCGATCTCGATCGCGTCGGCATCCAGAAGAATCCGCCGCGGCAAACCGAGAATCCCGAAGTGGTCGGGGTCAGGTTCACCGGGCTGCGGCTGACGATGCAGGTCAATCGCACCCGTTTGCGGGTTGAAGACCCACGGCCGAACCGCGCGCGGCGCGTCAGGCGAATCCGCGGCAGGTTGGTCAAATTGCTCGGCCATGGGGAAGTGTCCGGGGCGAAGGATCAGGCAGCGAACGACGATCCACAGCCGCAACTGGAAGTCGCGTTGGGGTTCTTGAACGTGAAGCCCTTGCCGTTCAGGCCGCCTTCAAAATCGAGCGTCGTGCCGTCCAGGAAGACGAGGCTTTTGCGGTCCACGTAGATCTTCGGCGTGTCGCCAAAGACGCGATCGCCTAGACGCGCTTCTTTTTCAAAGTCGAGCACATAGCTCAAGCCCGAGCAGCCGCCGCCCGTGACGCCCACGCGGATGCCGACGAGCTCCACGCTCGCTTCTGAGGCAACGATCTTCAACCGTTCAATGGCGCTTTCCGTGACAACGATCATCGCAACCCCCTCTCGCTTACGCGTTCTTCTCTTGCTTGGCGGCAAAATCGGCCAGCGCGGCGCGAATCGCGTCCTCAGCCAGCACCGAACAGTGAATCTTGATCGGCGGGAGGTTCAATTCCTGCACGATGTCCGTGTTGCGGATCGCCGCGGCTTCCGCCAGCGTCTTGCCTTTGACCCATTCCGTCGCAAGTGACGACGAGGCGATCGCCGAACCGCAGCCGAACGTCTTGAAACGCGCGTCTTCGATCACGCCGTTGGCGCCGACCTTGATCTGCAGCTTCATCACGTCGCCGCATTCCGGCGCGCCGACGACGCCCGTGCCGACCGTCGGGTCGTCCTTGGGCAGCGCGCCCACGTTGCGCGGGTTGTTGTAGTGATCGAGAACTTTTTCCGAGTACGCCATTGTGACACGCCCTTTCTTGCGAAAATACTAGTGACCGGTCCAGTTCACAGTGCGCAGGTCGATGCCTTCCTGCACCATTTCCCACAGCGGCGACATCTCGCGCAGCCGGGAGACCACGTCGACAACGCGCGCGATCGTGTAGTCGATCTCTTCTTCCGTGTTGAAGCGACCGATGCCAAAGCGGATCGACGTGTGCGCGAGTTCATCGTCGACACCCAGCGCCTTCAACACGTAGCTGGGCTCCAAGGACGATGACGTGCAAGCGCTGCCCGACGACACCGCGATGTCGCTGATGCCCATGAGCAGCGATTCGCCTTCCACGTAGGCGAACGACACATTCAAGCTGCCCGGCGCGCGTTCCGTCGCATGACCGTTCAGGTAGATGTGCTGCAATTTCGCGTTCAGACCCGCCCAGAGACGCTCACGCAGCGCCAACAGACGCCCCGTTTCTTCCGCCTGATTCGTCGTAATCAGCTCCGCCGCTTCGCCAAAAGCCACGATCAGCGGCACGGCGAGCGTACCTGAACGCAGGCCGCGCTCGTGACCGCCGCCGTGCATCTGCGCTTCCAGGCGCACGCGCGGATTCTTGCGGCGCACGTAGAGCGCGCCGATGCCCTTGGGCCCGTACAATTTGTGCGCCGTGAACGCGAGGATGTCGATCCCCAGCTCTTCCACGTTCAGCGGAATCTTGCCGATCGCTTGCGCCGCGTCGCAGAAGAACAGAATGCCGCGCTTCTTGCAGAGCTTGCCGATCTCAGCCAGCGGCTGCACGACGCCGATTTCGTTGTTCACGGCCATGATCGACACCAGAATCGTCTGGTCCGTCATCGCCGCTTCCAGCTGCGCCAGATCGACCAAGCCGTCCGTCTTCACCGGCAGAAACGTGACGCGAAAGCCTTCCTTCTCCAGCGCGTGGTGGCTGTCCAGCACCGCTTTGTGTTCCGTGCAGACCGTAATCAGGTGGTCGCCCTTCTCGCGGTACATGTGCGCCGCGCCCTTGATGGCGAGGTTGTCCGACTCGGTCGCGCCCGACGTGATCACAATTTCTTTGTCCGACGACGCGCCGATCGCCTTGGCCAGCTGCTTGCGCGCGTGATCCACGGCTTCTTCCGCCTGACGACCAAACGCGTGCGTCTTGGACGCGGCGTTGCCGTAGATCTCAGAGAAGTACGGGACCATCTTGTCCACGACGCGCGGATCAACCCGAGTCGTCGCGTGATTATCCATGTAGATCGGCAGCTTGACAGTCATCTTTCGTTCCTACAGTTGCGCCAGCGTCATCGTTTCGAGCACCGCCATGACGGCTGCGTTCAACGTGTCCAGCGGGCTTTTGATTTCGCAGCCTTCCAGCCGACTGCACTGCCCCATCAGGTCGCCCTGCTGGCACGGCGCGATGTGCTGTTCGCCGTCCAGAATCCGCACCACTTCCGCGACCGTAATCAGCGAAGGCTCACGCGCCAGTCGATAGCCACCCATCTTGCCCATCGACGCGTCCACCATGCCCGCCGTCACCAGCTTGGCCATGACTTTGGGCGTCAGATCCAAAGGCAAATGGTAGCGTTCAGCCAGTTCACGCGCCGAGAGCGAATCGCCCACCGGCAGACCACCGAGCGCCTTGAGCGCCACGAGGCCGTAGTCTGCTTTGCGGGAAAGTCGAATCATCGGTGCGCGTCCTGAGGCCGAACTCAAGTCCGACCATCCAAGTCGCAGATTAGGTCTCGGCACGGTCCGTGTCAACGCAAAACTTCCGAGCCGTGCCAGCTGTGTCACGGTTTTATCAGTTCCGGCGCGGTGTTAAGGTCGGCCGATTGACACTCCACCACTGTCATCCCTATACCGCCGCGCTGTCGCGCCTGACGCGGCCTCAACGTGTGCGCCTGGAGATCCCGATGGCTTTGACCCAAGATGACGTGCTGGAAGCGCTGGTTTCCGTCGTCGAACCCGACCTCGGCTTGGATATTGTTTCAGCCAAGCTCATCCGTGAGATGGACATCTCCGACTTCGCGCTCGCTGTGACCGTCGCGCTGACGACGCCGGCGACGCCGCACAAGGAGCGTCTTCGCGCGCTGATTGAAGGCGCGCTGCGCCCGCTGCTGGGCGAGCGAAAGCTCGACCTGACGCTGCAAGCTGACGCGCCGCAAGGTCGGTCGAAGTTGCCCAATGTGCGTCACGTGCTGGGCGTCGGTGCAGGCAAAGGCGGTGTGGGCAAGTCGACGGTCGCGGTGAACATCGCGCTTTCACTGGCCAAAGCGGGTGCGAAGGTGGGTCTTCTGGACGCCGACGTGTACGGCCCCAGCGTGCCGATCATGCTCGGCCTGAAGGGCCACAAGCCGGTCGTCAACGCAGATCGCAAGATCGTGGCCTTCGAAGCCCACGGGATCCGCTGCATTTCCATGGGCTTTTTGGTCGGTGACGACACCGCTGTGGCGTGGCGTGGTCCCATGGTCGGTCGCGCAGTGCAGCAGTTCGTCGAGGACGTCGATTGGGGTCCGCTGGACTACTTGATCGTCGATCTGCCGCCGGGTACGGGCGACGTCATCCTGAGCCTGTGCCAAGCGCTGCCGCTGACGGGCGCCGTTGTGGTGTCGACGCCGCAGGACGTTGCTTTCGCCGACGTGCTCCGCGCCGTGAAGATGTTCGGCATGTTGAAGGTGGACGTCATTGGCCTGGTTGAGAACATGAGCTACTTCCTTTGCCCGGATAACGGCAAGGAATACAAGATCTTTGGACCGAGTCACAGCGAACAGCACTGCAAGGAACACGGCGTTGAATTCTTGGGGCAGTTGCCGATCGACCTCGCGCTCTCCGCCAACGCGGACGCCGGTCGGCCGATCGTCGCGGCTGAACCGGACGGCGCGCTGACCGCCAAGTACAAGCAGATCGCCGGGCGCGTGGCGTCCAAGCTCGCTGTCCTCGCTTTTGCGGCGGAAAAGACTGAGGCAGGCGGGGAAGGCTTCTTCGGCCCGCGCCCCGGCGTGTGACACGGGCATGACAGATGTGCGCGATTCCTGGCGACGCCTCTGCGTGATTTTGAATACTTGCACGAATTCACCGCGCGCTTTTGGCTTGACCGACGCGGCAAATCGGCGTTAGCTGATCACACGGTCGCGTCGCGCGCACCCCGAGCGGACAGGCGCGCAGTCGACCGCAACGCGTGAACCAAACACATACCCCATGTGATGGAGGAGTCACCGATGCACCAGATGCACGTGTCCGAAGACGCTTTGAAGCTGAAGCTGCGCAAGCAGGACCCGATCTACGCCGAGCTGGAACTCGCCCACCGCAAGCTGGACGACGAGTTGATGCGCTACGAGTTGCACCTCTACCTCAGCCCGGAAGAAGAGCAAACGCGGCGTGAGCTGCAAAAGAAAAAGTTGGCGCTGAAGGATCAGCTGGCGGAACTGCTGCGCAAGGAAGCGGCACTGCTCAACTGATCAGGCACGCTCAAGCGCTTTCGCTTCCTGCCACAGCCGTTCCAGTTCGTCCAAACTGGCACGGTAAGACTTGCCGTGGCGCTTTTCGACGCCCTGTTCAACGTGGCTGAAGCGCCGTGTGAACTTGTCCAGCGTCCCGCGCGCCGCTTGCTCTGCGTCCACGCCAGCGTGACGCGCGAGGCTCGTCAGCGCAAAAAGCAGGTCGCCCAGTTCTTCCGCGATGTGCGCCTTGTCGTCCGCCTTGAGCGCTTCGCGCAGCTCGGCGAGCTCCTCATCGACCTTCGCCAGCACGCTCGTGACGTTTGGCCAGTCAAAGCCGATGCGCGCCGCCTTTTCACCCATCCGCTGACCGCGCAGAAGCGCCGGCATGTTGCGCGGCACGCCGTCCAGCGCGCCTTTGCCGTCCTTGCGCTTGCGTTGTTCCCAGGCGTTCAGCACTTGCGCCGACGTCTCATGGTGCTCGTTTTCCGCCGTCACGAAGACGTGCGGGTGGCGGCGGACCATCTTATCGGCGATGCCACGGGCGACGTCATCCGCGGTGAACCAGCCCATTTCTTCGGCGATGCGCGATTGAAACGCGATCTGCAGGAGCACATCGCCCAGTTCCTCGCGAAAGTGTTCGAGCGCCGCCGGATCGGCTTCGAATGGCGCATCGGCCGGTAGCGCGTTCGCCGCGGGACCCAGCGCGTCGATCGCGTCCAGCAGTTCGTAGGACTCTTCCACCAGGTAGGCGCGCAAGCTCGCCAGCGTCTGCTCGCGGTCCCACGGGCAGCCGCCAGCGCTGGCGCGAAGCGAGGCCATCACGTCCGTCAGGCGGGCAAAGCCGTCCTGCGGCAGGTGTGCGGGATCAAAGCGTGTGTCGGACATCAGCGGCGATTACGGCTTGACCGCGGGCGCGGCCGGAATCGCCTGAACGGCACCCGGCAGCATCGGCATCGCGCGACCATTGGGCGCAACGCCGAGACGCGTCGGCGCCGTGCCATTGCCCAGAACGAGCTTGCCCGCGCCCTTCAGCTGGTGGAAGTCGCCGCCGACGGGCGCCCATGCCGCCATGTGCTGGAAGTCGTGCGTGCCCTTGTCGTCGATGCGGTACAGGTTCGCCGCGAACTTCGCACCGGCTTCCGGCGCCTTCTCAAAGCCCAAGGACTTCCACGGAATCGCCGCTTCCACGACCCAGCCCTTATCCGCGCCGTCCACGTTCACGTCGCCATCGACCACGACCTTGGACGTGAAGTTGGACTGGAACTTCGCCGCTTCTTCCCACGCCGGCGCACGGTGTCCCGTGAAGTGCGCGTCAAACGTCGACCCAGCCGGCGTCCACTGCAGCTCGTAGTAGTCTTCCTTGCCCTCGACTTGCAGGAACAACTCGACAACGTCGCCTTCCCACGTCGTGTCGTCGTTCTTCACGTGCGTGTTGCGCGCATCGTCGTCCTTCACGTTCGCGGCGAGATACAGGTTCTCGTTGTCCCACGCCAGCTTGACGTCCGCCGCCAGCGCCTCGGAAAACGCGCCGCCGTTGGGCTGCTTAAACGCGCCCACGGAACGCACCGCCGACCACACCGCTTCATCCAGCTTGCCGTCGATCGTGACCTTGTCGGTCGCCTGACCCACCGTGTACTCCGGGCCTTTCTGCTGCGGCGGCTGAGCATTGCCCGCACCACCCGCCGGCGCGCCCGCACCGCCGATGTCGATGGTCGCCAACAGCAGGCGATCTTCCGCCTGCGCCGCGCCCGCCGGAGCGTTGCTGATCTTCAAGCGGCGATTCTGCTGCGCCTTGTTCCACGCGCCCCAATCGAACACGCCGATCAGCAACTGCGTGTTGCTCTTCGGCCAATCGCCGGGGATCTCCATCGTCACGGTATCCTTGATGATCTCGCCCTTCTTCCACTGGCTGAGCGGGTACAGACCGCCGACGCCGTAGTGGTCAAACGGCTGGCGCTTCAGGCCAGGCGCTTCCATGTGCACAAAGATCTTCCAGTCGCCCGGCAGCGGCTGATCGACGCGCCAGAACAGCGACAGCGTCAGGTTTCCACCCGCCGCAGCCTTGTCCTTGGGTTCCAGCTTGTAGCCGAGCAGCGTGAGCTTGTCCTCAAACTTCACTTCCAGCTTCGTATCGAGATCCGCCGGCGGGGCCGTCAGAACGGACGCGGCGATCTGCTGCTCTTGGTCCTTGGTCAGGACAATCGCCTGTGCGGACGGGCGTTTGCAGCCGGTCACCGAAAAGGCAACAGCGAGGGTGGCAATCGAAAGGACGAGGGTGCGAAGGGTGCGCATGCCAGAAACTCCGTGTGTGCAATGGCGCTTGATGGCCAAACGTGGCCGAGAGGATAGCGGAACTCGGGCGGCGGTTCAATCGCCGCCGGGCATGACACGAATGTCATGGGCGTGACAAAAATGTCAGCGGCCTTCCCCGCAGCTATCGGTGCTACTGCGAGAAAGGCCGGACATGTGGAAGCGACGGCGGCGACGACGGTGGATCAGGCCGCCGGACCGTCACAGGTAGAACTCAGCTCTCGACCAAATATTCCAACATCTGCCGGTGCGCCGGCGATTGCAGCTTGCGCAGTGCGCCCGTCTCAATCTGGCGGATGCGCTCGCGGGTCAGGTTGAACATCTCGCCGACCTGCTCCAGCGTCAGGCAATCGTCGTTGCCGATGCCAAAGCGCAAGCGCAGCACGGCTTCCTCGCGCGGATGCAGACGCGTCAGCGCGCGGCGGGTCTGGTCACAGAGGTCCTTGTGCAGCACCACGTCGATGCCCTTTTCCGCTCCGTGATCCTCCACGAAATCAACCAGCTGCGCGTCATCTTCACCCACCGGCGCGTCGAGCGACAGCGGCGACTTGACCATGCGCAGAATCACTTCCACCTGGTCGATCGGCTGCTCCGTTGCCACCGAGAGTTCTTCCACGGACGGCTCGCGACCGTGCAGCTGCTCCAGACGCGTGCGCTCGCGCAGGATTCGGTTCAGCGCCTCGATCAGGTGCACCGGGATGCGAATCGTGCGGCCATGATCCGCGATCGAGCGCGTGATCGACTGACGAATCCACCAGGTCGCGTAGGTCGAGAACTTGTAGCCGCGCTGCCATTCGAACTTTTCGACCGCCTTGATGAGGCCGATGTTGCCTTCCTGGACCAGATCCAGAAGCGCCATGCCGCGGTTCAAATAGCGCTTGGCGATCGACACCACCAAACGCAGGTTCGCCTGAATCATGACGGAGCGGCTCTCCGCGATGATCCGCTGGCTGTTGCGCAGCGTCCGCATGTCACGCGACGCCTGTTCCGCCGAGAAGCCGTACGCCTTCGCAGCCTTACGCGCGCCTTCCTTGGTCGCGCCGTCATCGCCGCGCCGCACGCGCTGCTCGGAGCGAACGGCGTTGCGCGCGTGCTCATTGAACAGATCGAGCGCCGTCTGGATCAGCTTCTCACCCGTGCGATCTTCCCAGAACGTCCGGTACTTGGAGCGCTTCGCCTGCACCAAAAGCGGGCTATCCGCCTCGCCTTCGACGGTCAGACGCGCGATCTCGGCGTCCAACTCGATCACGCGATCACGGAACCGTTCGGCGCGCGCCAGCGTCGTGATGCGCGCATCGCGATCCCGCCAGCCGTCCGCGTCGGTCCACTGCTTCAACAGGTCGTGGTCCGTCGCCATCGCGATCGGGAGTTCCGACAAGAGCGGTCGACACGCCGGCACGCGCATCAGCAGATCCAGAATCGCCGCTGACGCGTCTTCGATGCGCTTCGCAACCTCCGCCTCGCCTTCACGGGTCAGGAGTGAGACGCGACCGATGTGCTGCAAGTACAGCATCGTCGGATCGATAAATTCCTGCGTGGGCACGCTCTCGTGACCCTGACGCGGGCGCCGACGACCGGTCACCTCTTCCGCAGCGTAGCCTTCGCTGATCCCGGTTTCGTCATCAATCGGCAGCATTTCGTCTTCAGCGAAAGAGTCCGTCTGGATGGTGGCGAGCGCGTTCATGGTCGACTCCTGCAAGGTGGCGATGTGTGTCGCCGTGGGTGGCCGTGTTTACGGCACGTGAAATGAACAGTGCAAACCCCTTGCCAAATCGATCAACAATCACAATTTACGCGCGATCTTCAATAGTTGAAATTTCACGCCGCAGAATCCTCGCGAATCCCTCGGCGCGGAAGTGACGCCAATGTCATGCCCAAACGCCGACTTTTCGCCGTGCTTCGTGCCAGAATGGCCATACGCTTGTGTGATCCAGATGTTAAGGACTGCAAATCGGCCTGACATTGCGATCACCCCGCCCGCGACGTGGGATCTCTGTTGACAACCTCGCGAAGAACCTTATTCTTTTGCGCGAACGGACAAGACACGATGCAGATTCGTGTGCACACTTGGCCGCACCTATTACCTGGAGGCAGTACGACAATGTTGAATTTCAAGAAGATCCTGACGATCCTGGGCATCGCTTCGATGACCGCTCTCGCCGCTTGCGGCACGACGACGTCTGCGGACGGCGACGCCACCGACGGCACGGGCTCGGACGCCACGGTTGGCGCCGACACGACCGGTGACACGGCGACGGGCGATGCGACGACGGGCGACACGACGACCGGCGACACGGTTGCGACGGCTACGTTCAAGTCGATCGTGATTTGGGACAAGTCGCAAGAGAAAGTCGACAAGTGCGGCACCGGCCCGGGCACGGATCTCGACGCGGTGGGCCTCTACCGCGCGGGCAAGCTGATCGCGGTCGGCGCGACCGGCACGGCGGCATACACCGCCCCGGTGACGCCGCTGAAGGACAAGGCTGGAACTTCCTGCGTTGCCGGTGACGGCAAGAACTCGGCCGCCTCCGCGGAAGGCCCGTTGGATGCACACGTGTACGCGTCCAAGTCGGATACCGGCTACATCAGCCTGAACAACGGTTCGTTGGAAATTCAATTCGCCGCGTGCAAGACCGGCACGAAGATCACCGACTGCGACGGCGCGGGCGCGCTGGTGGAGATTCAGTCGGGCGACGAGATCGATGTGTGGGAAGTCGACGCGGCGTACAAGTCTGGCAGCAGCACGCCCGCCGATGGCAACGCGTACGGTAACTTCACCGACGCGCCGGGCACGGCCAATAGCTGCGCCTGCTACGCGGACGAGTACCAGTTGGACCTGCGTCCGACGATGGGCAGCGAGGCCGGTTCGGTCTACGTTCCCGCGTCCGCGACCGACTACAACAAGGGTTCGAAGACCATCAAGGTCCCGTAACCAGTACCTCAGCGTCTAACGCAGCGGAGGGCATCGTTGGCAACAACGGTGCCCTTCGTGTTTTTGCCCACCCGGGCGCGCAACGGCTGGACATGCGCCAGAACCGCGTTAGCATGCAGACACGGTCGCGCGCGCGGTCGGAGGTGTTGGTGCGGCGGATTTTCTGGCACAACCTGATTCTGGCGCTGGTGCTGATGGCGCTGCCCGTGACGGGTTTCGCGGCGCACCGCAAGGCCAAGGGCAAGGCCGCCGCGCAAAAGCCCGTGCTGGATCCCAAGGCCGATGCCAAGTCGGACGCCAAGACTGACGCCAAGACTGAAGCGCAAGGTCCGGTCGATGCCGATGCCGAATACGGTCCGTCGGTGGAAGCGCAAGATGGCCCGGCGTACGAGCCGATTGGCACGCCAGTTGGGGAAGACGCGCTGCGTTTGGGGCCGTTTGTCGCGCCGCCCAAGCCATTTCCGTTCCCGCTGCTGGGCGATGAACGGCAGAAGGAAGTGTTCGTCGATCGCGATGGCAAGCTCTACAAGGACCGCCCGTACAGCGGTCAAGTGCCCGATTGGAATACCGAAGTGCCGTCGAACCTGACGGGGCGATGCAAGGTTGAGCCGCAGATGCTGACTTGGGTCGGCTTTCAGAACACCGCGGACGCCTCGCGCGTTTACGTGCAACTGGAACACGAGGCCTGCGGGTACGTGTACCGCCCGGACGACAGTCACATCGTGATCGACCTGCCGCAGGTGGCGATCGCGAATTCCAATTTGCGCCGCGAGATTCTGACCGGCGCGTTCCCGACGCAAATCGACTTCATCCGCGCGGAAGACGTCGTCGGTCGCGGTACGCGCATCGTGATTTCCTTGAAGGACAAGCGCAGCTACCTGTCCGCACACCTCGGCAGGTACGTTTTTGTCGACATCCCGCGCTAATTCGCCGGGCTACTGAGAACCGTGACAGACATTCCGCCACAAAAGAAGCCGACGCGTTCCAAGGCCAAGCCCAAGACGGACGCGAAACGTCAGGTCGATCTGCCGCTGGTGGAGACGCCGCCACCCGCGCCGCCGCCGGCAATCACGGCGCCGCCAGCGTTGGCAGATCGCGCCGCGCGGTACAATCGGCATCGGTCGCCGCTGGATGACCGGCCCCTGACTCAACAAGGCGTGACCGCGCCGCCGCCGCCACGACCGGTGCTGCCGACGCGACCGTATGTGAACCGTCACTTGCCGGAACCACCCGCGACGGAAGCGCCCAAAGTCGACGCGCGGCCCAAGAACCTGGATATGGCCGCAATCGCGGCGCGCAATCGTCAGGCGCGCGATGCGGCCCGGGATGAACGCCCAGTGGCAGCGCCGATTCCGGTTCAAGCGAATCGTCCGCGCACCGAGCGGCTTGTGCCTGTGCCGGTCAAGCCGGTGCCGGAACGACCGCGCGATGATTCGATGCTGGCGCGCGCGGCGCGGCACAACACGTTGTTGCGCGATGAACAGGAGCGCACGCAAGCGCTCGCGCAGAAGCCGGTGGAAGTGAAGACGCCTGTGCCGCAGCGGCAAAAACCGCAGCCCGACGAGCAGTCGATGGTGGAGCGTGCCGCCGATGCCACGAAGCGGCGTCGCGACGCTGTGGGCGGCCCGTTGCAGGCGACGACAACGGAAGAGATGGTGTCACCGCCGCTGCACCTGGCGACGACGGCGTTTGTGCTCGTGAGCCGTAACGATGGGGGCCGCGTGACCGACCGGCTGCACGCGTGGCGCGCGCTGGTGGAAGCGCCGGACGTGCGCTGGTGGCTGCTGGACCTCGGCTCGGTGGACGAAAGCATCGCGCACGCGGAGGCTGCTCACGCGCAAGTCGTGCTGGTGCCCGGCGGCGCGGTTGCACCGATGGCGACGCTCGCTGCGCTGCTGCGCCGCGTGGATGCGGACACGATCTTGATCGCCGACGCCGATGCGCTACCGGATCGCCGGTCGTTGCGCGTGTTGGCGGACGTGCGCGCGGGCAAGAAAGTCGCAGCAGCGCCGGCAGATCGTCCGGGCGTGCTGGCGATCGATCGAACGGCGTGGCAAGCGGAAGGATTTGGCCGCGCTGTGGACCTGCAAGCGTGGAGCCAACGCGCGCTTCCGGGAAAGTCTCCGCTCCTGCAGGCGACCGGCGCTTTCGTCCCGCGTTTGCTGCACGCACCACAGGCTGAGCAGCTTCTGGCGCGTGCGCTGCCTGTGATCAAACGGCTGCGGTCTTTGCTCAAGCGTTAATTCTTCGGCTTCTGCGCTTTCAGTTCGCCTGAGCCCTGCGACGGCGCGGCCTTGGCCCGCTGCGACGGCGGCGTCTCCTGCAACGATTCGGCCCGCTTGCGCGCCACAAGCGCGGCTTCCGCAGCCTTCAGCGCTTGTCGCGCCAGCTTCGCCGTCTTGTCATCCCCCGCTGCTTGAGCGGCCGCAACGAGCTGCTTCAGCGCGGCGATGCGCTCGTCCGGCGTCTGCGCGTCCTCTACGGTCTGCCGCCAGCGCGCCAGAAGGTCGGCGTTCGCCTTCTCCGCTACTTGATTGCGCGTGCCCACGTCCTTGTAGGTATTCGCCGCTTGCGCCTGCTCCGCCGGCGGCGCGGGGGCAGCATTGGCCTGCGCCTGCGGTCGGTCCGCCGCCCCGCCACTCGGCCGCTGGTTCTGCGTCTCCTCGCGCAGCGAATCGGTGATGTTCTTGGCCATCTCACGCTTGCTCAGAGAATCCCCGTTTGCAACGAACTTGTCGTCGAGCTGCTCGTCGTACGCACTAGCCGCCTTGCCCACCGGCTTGCGCTCGGCACGCTTCTCATTGTCGGCAATGACTGCAGGCGCCTTCACAGGTTCCGGGGCCACTTCCGCTTTTGCTGCCGGCGCATCCACAGGGCCGAGAGACGCGGCCTGCGCTGCAATCGTGTGCAAGGGTCGCGGCATCGCCGGTGCCGCCGGCGCTTCAGCCGGAGGAGCCACGGGCGCGGCGGGCACTGCAGCGGGTGCTGGGTCTGTAGGTGCCACCGCTGCGGGCGCGGCAGCAGCGGGCGCTGGTGCAGCAGGTTCGGGAGCGGGTGCGAGCGCAAGCGTCGGCGGTTCCGCCATCGCCACTGCAGAATCAGGCTTTGCCGACGCCGACTGGGCCGGCTCTTGGCGCACAGAAATCGCCACGAGTATGGCAACGGCGGTAACGGCGCCGAGCAGCGGTCCCGGACGCATGATCCAGATCAACAGACGCGCCAGCGGCGAATCGCTGCGCTGCGCCGCTGCGTGTTCCTCAGCAGCTTGAACCGCGGCAGCGAGCACAACGGCCCGCACGCCAGACGCAACTTCCCCCTGCGGCAGCGCGGCCACACGTTGGTGCAAGGACGCATACGCGCTCAGCTCCGCCGCGGCGATCTCCGCTTCGAGCGCGTCGTCTTCGGCCGTCGCACGCAATCCGGCAATCCGACGCTCGTAGGCGTCGACAACAGCCGCATCCACACGCTCTTGCGCTGTGTTGTCCGTGGCTTGCCGCCGTGTCATCGTCCCCTCTCTTCCTTCTGGCGCCGGTTCACGCGACCGGGTCCCTGGCATCAGTGTAGCGCATTTCCGCCTTCCTGCTTACAGGAAGTCACTCAGCGCCTCGCGTAACTGTTTGAGCGCATAGCGCATTCGACTCTTCACCGTATTCTCATTGCACGCGGTCGCCTCGGCGATCTCGGCAAAACTGAGGCCTGAAAGCTCGCGCAGGGCGAACACTTCTCGTTGCTCGTCGGGCAACTCCGCCATCGCGGCGTCAAACGCCACCTGGAACTCGCGGTCGGCCAAATTGCGACTCGCGTCGGTGCCGATGCTGTCATTGGCGATGCGATCGCCCAGCGTGCGATTGTCCTCGCTCCCCGTGGGTGCGTCGAGCGACGGCCCCGCGCGAAAGCGATCGCGCCGGGATGCATCGACGCACAGGTTGCGGGCGATCGTGTAGAGCCACGTGCGAAACTTGGCCTGACCTTGAAAACCCGCAGCATTACGCACCACCCGCAGGAACGCGTCCTGCACGATGTCGTCCGGTCGCGCCGCACCGCGTTGCGAAGCAAAAGCCCGCAGGGCACGCGCGTGGCGGTCGTACAACGTCGTCATGGCCCGCGCGTCCCCATTTTGGAACTTCGCGAACAGCGTTTCATCGCTGATCGGCTCTTCGCCGATGACCATGAGGAGCCAACTCAGCACCCGTCACCTCAGACGCGCGTGGCGCCCGTTCGATCTAACCGGGGTAACAGTAGCAACATCCAGCGTGTGCGCCAACCTTCAGGCTTTGTGCAGGCGCACCACCGCTTCCACGTGCGGCGTGTGCGGGAATGCGTCGATGACAACCGCGGATTGCACCGTGTAGCCCGCGCCCTGAAGCACCTGCAAGTCGCGGCGCAGCGTGTCCATCGCGCAGGACACGTAGATGATGTGCGCCGGACCGCCTTGGGTCGCCTGCTGACAGACGCCGCGCGCGCCCGTGCGACCGGGATCGAGCAGCCAGAGCTCGCCCGGCACCGCGGCGTCCACCAGCTCGTCGACGTCGCCACAAAAGAGCTGAACCTGCGGCGCGGCAGTCAACGTGACCCGCGCCCGCGCCACGGCGTCGGCGTCGCGCTCGACCGTGCGAATCGTCGGCGCCCGGTTCAGGCAAAGCGCGGTCAAGTTACCAGAACCGGCGAAGAATTCCTGAATGCGCGCAACCGGGCCCACCGCTTCCAAGGCGTCGGCGACGGCCTGACGGATCGCCCGATTGCCGCCTTCCGTCGCTTGGCAAAAGCCCGCGGCGTCGACGTGAATGGGAAACTCGCCGATGGTCTCCGGCAGCGTCACTTCCGTCAGCCCCGCCTGATCCTGAAAACGTCCGAGCGATAGCGTCAGCCCGGCCACGCCCAATTCCGCCAGCAGCGGCTGCGCTTTGGGCATCAGGCGAAAATCGTGCGGCAAGCCGTGCAGCGCCAGTAGAACGCCTTCCGCGCCTTCGACCGCGTACAGTTCACCCACTTTCAGCCACGGCTGCGCGACTGCGGGCAGCACCTGCAGCAAACGACTCAGCGGCTCGGTCAGCACCAGACAATCCTGCACCGGCGCGATGTCGTGCGAAGCCCGCGCCATCATTCCTGCCACCAGCTTGCCGCGGTCGCTTTGCAGATGCAGCCGCACGCGGCGACGGTGGCGCCAAGGCTCAATGGGCTGCTTGGCGATCGCCACGTCCACGGTGCGCCCCAGCGCGTGGCGCAAAAAGCTCGCCTTCTCCGCGTGCTGCGTTTCCAAAGCGATGTGCTGCCACGTACAGCCGCCACAGCGCGCAAACACCGGGCACGGCGGCTCCTCGCGATGGGACGACGGCGTCACCACTTCCATGATCTTTCCGCGCGAAATTCCGCGATTCTGCGGTAGGAGCTCGATCAAGAGCCGATCGCCCGGCACGGCGTCCGGCACGAGCACCACGCGACCATCGGTCAGACGCGCGATGCCATCACCGAGACCACCCAGCGCGGTCACGTCGACCAGCGCGACTTCGGACGGTTGCTGCTTGTTTCGGGCTTTTGCGGGCGGCACTTGACGCGAACGGGGTGGCATCCCTAGCCTCTGTTCGCCGCAGTACGGCGTGGGGATCCCGATGAGAACGCGTTTGTGGGCCTTTGTCACCTTTCTCGGCCTCATCGGCTGTGGCGCGAGCACCGGTGGCGGCGGCGGCAGCAGCTTGGTCTACTGCGGCGTCGGCGGCGCGTGCCCCACCGGCTTGAAGTGCAGCGCGCAGAATTTCTGTGTGCCCGCGGGCACGACTGGCGACGCCGGAGTGACCGACAGCATCAACGAACCCGACGTGACGGCAAGCGGCACGGACGTGACAAGTGGCGGAACCGACGCTGCCGTGCAGGACACGCCGCAGCCCATCGACGTCAAGGTCGACACCAGCAAGCCCGACACGTTCGTCCCGGACATCGCCAGCCCTGACGTGCAAACTGGCGCGCAGACCGTGTCCGAGATCGAACAAGCGGAATCCAGCGTCAACTGCGCGACGCTGGACGGCATCACCGACTCCGCGAGCGACGTCAGCTTGGAAGCCGTCGTCGTAACCAGCCCACCGATCGCGCTCAAGGGCTCGGGTGGCGTCTACTTCACCAGCTTCTTTGTCGAATCCAACAGCGGTGGCGCGGCGGACGGCAGCTGGATGGGCATTCAGGTCATCGTCACCGCGAGCCCGTTCACGGTCAGCGTCGGTGACGTGCTCAACATCAAAGGCACGGTCAAGGAATTCTACTGCATGACGGAAATCAGCGCGGCGCCGGGCGACGTCGTGAACACCGGCAATTTTGGCCCCGACGTGCCCGCGCACACAGTCTTTGTCAGCATCTTCGGCGACAACGCGACCGCAGAGCCGTTTGAAGGCGGCCTCGTGAAGATCACCAACGTCCAGATCGGCGATCCAAATCCGATCGCGACCGACGGCAAAACGCACGGCCAAGCCACGATCAACCACAACGGCGGCAACGTCAGCGTGCTCTTCGCCCCCGCCTACGGCTCCGCCTACCTCGGCACCAGCACCAACGGCGCGACGACGACGTTCGCAGCGGGTCAAGCCTTCGCCAGCATCACCGGCAATGTGCAATGGTCCTTTGGCCAGTGGGTCGTGCGCGCCCGCTCTGACGCCGACATCGTCCTCAAATGACGGGAGTTCGTCTGACTTGGCCGGGGCGTCACGCGCCGGAGCCGCCGCAGAAGCACGGGCTGGAGACGCTGCTCACGGTGCCGGAAACGCGGGCGGACGTCGGCGCGGCGCGGTTGATCGCAGGCCAGGCGATCGCGGTGCTGGATCGTCTGCTGCAGGAAGGTCGGGCTGGCCAGGTCGATCTGGTCTATCTGGATCCGCCTTTTGGCGCGGGCGTTTCGTGGCCGCGACGGCGGGACGTGCAGACTGCGGACGGCCAAGCGACCCACAATGTCGTGGCGTACGAGGACCCGGCCGACGACCTCGTGGACTGGCTGCAGCATCTCGAGACGGTGCTGGACCGCGTGCACCGGCTTCTGTCGCCGCGGGGTTCCGTGTACGTCCATCTCGACTTTCGTCGCGCGCCGCATGCCCGACTGCTTCTGGACGAGCGGTTCGGCGCCGACAACCTGCGCAACGAGATCGTCTGGGCATACGGACTCGGCGGTTCGAGCAAGGATCGCTTTGGCCGCAAGCACGACGTGATCCAGTTCTACGCGAAGGACCCGCGCCACACGTATTTTCAAGCGCCGCTGCAAAAGGCCACGTCGCAGCGCATGAAGGGGCAGTCCAAGCGTGCGACCGACGTCTGGCAGACGCCGCATCAAGGCCACGACGCGGCGATCACGGGCGCTTGGCCGGATTCGCTGATCGATTTGACACTGTCCAACAGCGATAGCCAACGCACGGGCTACCCGACGCAGAAGCCGATCGCGCTGCTGGACCGCATCGTGCACGCGTCGTTGCCGCCGGGCGGCCTGGCGCTGGACCCGATGGCAGGTTCGGGGACGCTGGGAGTCGCGGCGGTGCGCGTCGGCGGCCACGTGATTCTCGGTGATCGCAGCGAAGTGGCGCTGGACGCGAGTCGCGGCCGCCTGGTGGGCGTGGGCGCGCGGGTGCAGGTCGACGCGCTGGACGGCGCGCTGGCGACGATCAAACAGCAAGGAACGCACGTTCGACTGGCCGACGGTCAGGCGACGCTCGCTCTACCGGACGCACAGGTGGACGCGCTCTCTGCTTGGGGGATCCTCGATGCACAGGGTCGCGCGCTGGCGTGGTGGGACGGCGGCGATCAACGTACGCGTGAGCGCGTGCCGATGACGCTGCCGCTGCCGCTGCGCGCGGGGAAGCCGGAACGGCTGCTGACGATTGATACTGCGGGAAAGTGGAGTGTCGGGAACGTGGGCGCGTGACGGCTTAGACGCCGTCGCCCAGACCTTTGCCAAGCGCCGCGAGCAGATCGAGCAACGCCTTGGATTCTGACTCAAACGTCGAGCGCTCGCGCGAACCGACCGAAGGCTGAACCACGCCGCCCAAGGATGCCGGGTCCAGATACTTGCTGTTGTGCTTCACGCCAAAGTGCAAATGCGGACCAGTGGAAAGGCCGGTCGAGCCGACGAAACCAACGACCTGACCTTTGTGCACCGAATCGCCCGGCTTCACCGACGTCACAAAACGCTGCAAGTGCATGTATTCCGTCAGATAACCGCCGTCGTGACGCACGCGCACTACGTTGCCCGCCGCACCTGCGCGTTCTGCGGAGACCAGATGACCGTCGCCAGCCGCGTACACCGGCGTACCCACGTTGGCCGCGAAATCGACGCCGAAGTGCGCCTTCATCTTGTGGAGAATTGGGTGCAGACGCATGCCAAAGTTTGAGGTCTGGCGGCCCACTTGCAGCGGCTGGCGCAGGAAAAGCGGTTCCAGACCCTCACCTTCGGGCGAATACAGATCGCCGTGGAAGTTGAGCGCGACCGTTCGGCCGTCCTTCGGTTTCAGCACGCTGCGGTGTTCAAGCGCCGCGACGCCCAGATAACGCTCGACGTGATCGCCATCGACCAGCTTGTCCAGCACGATCCGCAGTTCATCGCCCGTGTGCAGCTCGATCGGTCGCAACAGGCGATCGGTCAGCATGGGCTGCAGCAGTTCAACGAGACCTTCGCCCTCGCCGCAGCGACGCAGCGAAGTCTCCAGCGTGCCGATGATGCCGCAGCGCAGCGCCGTGCGAACGACCGTGCCGGGCAAACCACCTTCGCTCGCGTCAAACCCGTC
Organism: uncultured Myxococcales bacterium; assembly: GCA_903896545.1. Classification (GTDB taxonomy): domain Bacteria; phylum Myxococcota_A; class UBA9042; order UBA9042; family UBA9042; genus CAIYBN01. The sequence continues at coordinate 89,731 of CAITYF010000151.1, forward strand.
CGCAGTGCGCTGAATCGTCAGGCCTTCCGCATGGCTCGGCGCGACGACCAGAATCTGCAGCGCGCTGGCGTCCATCACGCCGGCGGTATCAAAGCGCGCCCAGAGGCGCCAACCAGCCTGAAGCTTCTGCGGATTCCGCAGTTGGCTGTAGGCCGCCACAACCTTCCGCGACGTCTCGCCGTGGATGAAGAGGCGCGCCAGAGCTTGGGAAAGGCTCTCACCCTGCTCCACGAGCACCGAGCGCGAGACACCCGGCGTGGATTCCGGCTGACCACCAGGCGTTGATCGCGTGGATGACAGGCGAACCGCCGGTTGCGCCTTGCCCAGAACCGCGTCCACGCGCGAACCGCTGGGCTGCCCCGCCGCGGCCGAGGCCACCGCCGAATCCGGCAAAGACGCTTTCTCACTCGCTTCTTGCAGCGTCGTCAGCCGCGCCATCGGATCCATCGGCGCAAGTTCCGGCGATGCGTGCCACATCGACCAGCCGTTCGCCACGAGCACGCCCGCGATAACCGCAACGGCGCCGATGGACGGCAGCACGGAGCGCTTCTCGTAACGATGACTCAGACTCAGGCGATTCAAGGCCAGCAACTCCGGTGGAAGTCGATTCGACGCGGTGGAGATAACGCAGACGTAACGGCTCTGTCAACTGAAAGTCGCGGTCGTCTTGCCACGAAAGTGTCAGCGACAACGTCCGGCGCGAACGCTTGTGATCCGGTCAATCGGGCGCTACACTGTGCGCCCTTTCAAGCACCTGTGGCACCGTGCAAATTCGCATCACCAACAGCCTGACCCGTCAAAAAGAGCCGCTCCGGACGCTCCATCCCGGCAAGCTGGGCCTCTACGTCTGCGGCGTGACCGTTTACGACTTCAGCCACGTGGGCCACGCCCGCGTCTACATCGTGTTCGACGTGGTGCAACGCACCGCGCGGCGCATGGGTCTGGACGTCAAATACGTGCGTAATTTCACAGATGTTGATGACAAGATCATCAACCGCGCGAACCAGAACGGCGAGACGACGGAAACGTTGACGAACCGCATGATCGCCGCGTTCCACGAGGACATGGACAAGTTGGATTGCGAACGGCCGCAGATCGAGCCGCGCGTGACGACGCACATGACCGAAATTGTGGAGATGATTGAGCAGATCATCCAGCGCGGACATGCGTACGTGGTGCCCGGTGAAACGCAGGCGGACGGCACGATCGCGCAGGACGTGTACTTCGACGTGAAGACGTTCCCACCGTACGGCGCGCTGTCGGGTCGCAGTCAGGACGACAACGCGGACGGGGCGAGCGAGCGCGTGCAACACGATGTACGCAAACGCAGTCAGGCGGATTTTGCCCTGTGGAAGTCGGCCAAGCCGGGTGAACCGGTCTGGAATTCGCCATGGGGGAACGGCCGTCCCGGCTGGCATATCGAATGCTCCGCGATGGCGTGCAAACACCTGGGCGAGACGTTTGACGTGCACTGCGGCGGTAAGGACCTCGTCTTTCCGCACCACGAGAACGAGATCGCGCAGGCGCGCGCCGCCAATGGCGCAGAGTTCGCCCAGCAGTGGATGCACAACGGCTTTGTGACGATCGACTCGGAGAAGATGTCCAAGTCCTTGGGCAATTTCTTTACGATCCGTGATGTTCTGGCGCGCTTCCACCCGCAAGTCCTGCGGTACTTCCTGCTGACGGCGCACTACACGCACCCGCTGAATTTCAGCGATCGCTCGTTGGAAGAAGCGCAGAAGCGCGTGCTGTCGATCTACGAGAAGCTCGCCGCTGCGGAAACGCTGCTGGCAGCGAAAGGCATGTTGGCAGGCGGGCAGATCGATGAGCCCGTGCTGGACGTCGTGTCCAAGGCGCGCGACGAACTGCAAGAAGCGCTGTGCGACGACTTCAACACGCCGCGCGCGTTGGCGGCGTTGTCGGAACCGATCGCGGCGCTGTCGCTGGCACTGGACAAACCCAAGGCAGCGGGCGCGATCGACGTGATCGCCCAAGTACGCGCGTTCCTGCATGAAGCGTCGGGTTGGCTGGGCTTGTTTCAGCATCCGCCCGCGGCGACGGCCGAGGCGATCGTCGCGCAGGCGCGCGATCGGCTGTTTCCGGTGGGCAGTGAAGCACTGGCGAGCGTCGAGCGCTTGCTCGCCGAACGTCAGGAGGCGCGCGCCGCCAAGGATTGGAAACGCGCCGATGAAGTGCGCGAGGCGCTGACTCAGGCAGGCGCGGAAGTGCGCGACGGACCGCAAGGCACCGTGTGGCGTCCGCGGCTGACGGACTGACCAAGAAAAAACAGATTAGACGCCGCGATAACACGCGCGTAAGATGTGCGCCGCCGCGCGCCGGTAGGGAGAGACTGATGGATCCAGATTTCATTCGCGAATTCAGTGTGTTGGCTGGCTTCGCCGCCCTCTACATCGCGGGCTCGATTTTTTTGCTGAAGGGCCACAAGACCGACCTGTCGGACGTCGCCAACTCGGGCACGTTGTCGTCAGCGACGGGCACGCCCACGCCGCAGCGCCTGAATCGCCGCCGCAAAGCCATCGCGCGCGAGCAGGCCGCGAAGTCCGTCGTCGAGTAGGTTTCCGCGTCACCGTGTGCAGCACACGCAGATCGGTGCGGAATAGCCGCGACTGAACCGGTGCTTTGTCCGGCGTGCCGTGCTGGCGGCACTCCCGCGACCCGCGGTGTCACGCGCAGAAGCAGAATCGCGTTCCAAACGAGCAGGAAGTCATTTTCCGTCAGGGAGTTCTGAGATGACCGCAAGCGCCACCTCTGCGAAGCCACGTGAAGTTCGTGAGTCCGTCATCATCCGTTTTGCCGGTGACTCCGGCGACGGCATCCAGTTGACCGGCAACCAGTTTTCCGCCGCCTCCGCGCTGGCGGGCAACGACACCGCCACGTTTCCCGACTACCCCGCGGAAATTCGCGCGCCGACGGGTACGCTCTTCGGCGTTTCCGGCTTTCAGCTCCACTTTGCCAGTCGCGACATCCTGACACCCGGCGATCGCGCCGACGTGTTGGTCGTGATGAGTCCGGCGGCGCTGGCAGTGAACCGCAAGTGGCTGAAGCCAAACGGCATCCTGATCGCCAACGCCGACTCGTTTCAGGCCAAGAACCTGAAGATGGCGGGCTACACTGAGAACCCGCTGGAGGACGGCTCGCTGGCCGATTTTCAGCTGTTTCAGCTCGACCTGAGCCGCCTGACGAACGACGCGCTGCAGGGCTACGGCTTGTCGGCCAAGGAGGTGGAGCGCTGCAAGAACTACTTCGCACTCGGACTGGTGTTTTGGCTGTTTGAGCGCGACGGCGGGCTGGTCGAAGACGAGATTCGCCGCAAATTTGCCACGAAGCAGCTGCTGCTCGACGCGAACCTGAAGGTGTTCCACGCAGGCTGGGATTACGGCGAGAATACCGAGCTTTTTGCCTTGCGCTACTCGGTTCCGTCGGCCAAGGACATCGCACCGGGCACGTACCGCAGCATCGCGGGCAATGAAGCCGTGGCGCTGGGGCTGGTCGCGGCATCGCACCGTGCCGGGTTGGACCTTTTCTACGGCAGCTACCCGATCACGCCGGCAACGGACATCTTGCACACGTTCGCGGGCTTGAAAGAGTTCGGCGTCCGCACGTTTCAAGCGGAAGACGAGATCGCGGCGATCTGCGCGACGATCGGCGCGGCGTACGGCAACCAGCTGGCGGTCACGGGCACGTCCGGTCCGGGCATCGCGTTGAAGTCGGAGGCGATGGGTCTGGCGGTGATGACGGAACTGCCGCTGGTGATTGTGAACGTGCAACGCGGCGGCCCTTCGACGGGTCTGCCGACCAAGACGGAACAGGCGGATCTGCTGCAGGTGCTCTATGGCCGCAACGGTGAATCGCCGATGCCGGTTCTGGCCGCCCGCAGTGCGGGGGACGCGTTTGAGTCGGCTTTTGAAGCGGCGCGCATCGCGGTCAAGTACCGCGTGCCGGTTGTGCTGCTCACTGACGGCGCTATCGCCAACGGCGCCGAGCCTTGGAAGATCCCGGACGTGGACAGCCTGCCGATCATCGAACCGAACTTGCTCGATGACGCGGCCAAATTGAACGGCGAGCCGCTGCTGCCCTACCTGCGTGATCCGGAGACGCTGGCGCGGCCGTGGATCAAGCTCGGTACGCCGGGCCTCGAGCACCGCATCGGCGGTCTGGAGAAGTGGGACAAGACCGGTCACATCGCCTACGACCCGCAGAATCACCACAACATGGTGAAAGTCCGGCAGGCGAAAGTCGACGGCATCGCTGCGGAAATCCCGCCATCGCACGTGGAAGGTCCAGAAACGGGCGACGTGCTGGTGGTGACCTGGGGCTCGCCGTATGGCGCGGCGCTGACGGCGGTGCGCGAGCTTCAGGCGCAGGGCCTCTCAGTCGCGCATACGAACCTGCGGTGGCTGAATCCGTTGCCGCCGGATCTGCACAGGATCCTGCAAAAGTACCGCGTGGTGCTGGTGCCGGAGATCAACAATGGTCAGTTGGTGAAGGTGCTGCGTGCGGCGTACGCGCTCGACATCCAGCAGTATAACCGGATTTCAGGACTGCCGCTGAGCGTCGCCGAGCTGCGCGACGCGATCGTGAACGTCCTTCCGCACTAGCATCCACTACCTGATGAGGAGCGGTCGCCATGACTCTCGCCACTGAAAATCTGCTCAAGCCCAAGGACTTCGCCACCGATCAGGACCCACGCTGGTGCCCTGGCTGCGGCGACTACGCGATCCTCAACTCGGTGCAGCGCGCACTGGCCAAGCAGGGCATTGCGCCGCACAAGATCGCCACCATCGCCGGCATCGGCTGTTCGTCCCGGTTTCCGTATTACATGGCGACCTACGGCTTTCACACGATTCATGGGCGCGCACCCGCGGTCGCGACGGGCCTGAAAGTCGCGCGCCCGGACCTGCAGGTCTGGGTCGCAACCGGTGACGGCGACGCGCTCTCGATTGGCGGCAACCACTTCATTCACGCCGTGCGTCGCAACGTCGACGTGAAGGTGCTGCTGTTCAACAACCGCATTTACGGCTTGACCAAGGGCCAGTACTCGCCGACGTCAGAACTAGGCAAAAAGACCAAGTCATCGCCGCAGGGCACGGTCGACAACCCGTTTCTGCCGATGTCCCTGGCGATCGGCGCCGAAGCGAGCTTTATGGGTCGGTCGATTGACGTCGACGGAAAGACGCTGGGCGACGTGTTGGGCGCGGCCGCGGCGCACAAAGGCACGGCGTTCGTGGAGATCATGCAGAACTGCAACATCTTCAACGACGGCGCCTGGGACCACCTGTCGAGCAAGGAATTCCGCGCCGACATGACGATTCTGCTCGAACACGACAAGCCGATGATCTTTGGTGCGAACCGCGACAAGGGCATTCGCCTGAACGGCCTGCGTCCGGAAGTCGTGACGATCGGCGAGAACGGCGTGACGGAAAGCGATCTCTGGGTGCACGACGCGCACGATGAAGATCCGACCCGCGCGTTCTTGCTGTCGCGCATGGAATACCCCGCGTTTCCCGTGCCGGTCGGCGTGATTCGCGCGGTGCAGCGCCCGGTGTACGACGCGCTGGTCAACGCGCAGATTGTCGAGCAGCAGGCCGTGAAGAAGGCCAACCTGCAGAGTTTGTTGAACGGTCGCAGCACGTGGACCGTCGCCTAACGGCAAGCACAGCGGAATGTGACACTCGGCTGACACGTTGAGCGTCATGCGCGCACAGAAACGACGCTGCGCCGCCACAAAGGACTAGCGCGGATTCAATGACGGGCTATGCTGAGACCATGGCGCAAGACCATCCAGGAGGTAAGAATGGAACTCACAGTCGCTACCAAGTTGGGCTCGGAAGGTAACATCGTCACGGTGGATGGTTCGATTCAAGAGCACCTCGGCAAGAAGCTGGAGAAATTGGAAGTGCGTTGGGGCAAGCCGGTGACGGCACGCGCGGCGCTGGAAGAAGTCGCCGTGGGTTACGATTGCACGCTGACGATCACGCTGCACGGAACGCCGGAACTCATCTCACACGGCCATGCGGAAACGCTGGTAAAAGCGGTAGACACGGCCGTTGAGCGCGTGACCCGCCAGTTTGAAGCCGAAGCCGACAAGCGGACTGGGCGCGAACGTCAGCGCAAGAACGGCGCGACCAAGCCAGTCATCAGCTAAGCGATACCTGACAAAAAACCTGGCTGACTGAACTGGCGCGGCCTCCGCGACTCGCATAGCATGGGCGCGTCGCGTGTGCGCGATGTGGTGACGCCATGCTCAGGTTTGCCCCGATTGTCGGCCTCCTCCTTTTGCTCGCGCAATCCGCGTGCACGAGCTGGGACGAAGGCGTCAACGGCAACATCGCAGTCTCCAACGATCCGCGCCAGGTAGCCGACGTCGATCACACCGGCTTGGTCTGGTGGGAAACTCAGGGCTCAACAGGCGCCGACGCGGGGAACGCCGCAGACACCGTGGACGACGCCGGCGGGTTGGAAGACGTGACGCCGGGCAGCGACGACGTGCTCGCGGTCGAGATCCTCGGTGAAGACTCGGCCGCCACGGATGCCGAAACGCCTGACGCAAGCGAAGAAGTCGCGCAAAGCGACGCGTTGATTGCGCCCGACGGGCTTCTCGACATCGCCATTCAGGACGTCGCGGATGCTTGCGCCGGCACCAACCGCCCCATCGGCTGCGCGTGCGAAAACAGCCAATCATGCGCGAGCGGCTTGTGCGTCTACGGAGCGACCGGCTTGGTGTGCAGCCCAACGTGCAAGAACGTCGTCTGTCCCGCGGGCTGGGCGTGCAGCATGCCTGCGTTGGTGTGCAAGTTGCTGCCAGACAGCGTGAGTTCCGACGTGAGTGCAGACGATGCCGGCGCTCTGGACACCGTAGCAGATGGGCAAGCTGTCGATGCCGCGACCGATGCGGTAGTCAGCGACGTCGATCAGCCCGATAGTGGCACCGAAGACGCGGGCGTGGGCGACGTGTCGCTGCAGGACGCACCGGATCCGGATGTGGGCGTTGTCGACGCGACTGATTTGGATGCCCAACTAGACGCAGACGCCGTAACGGATCAAGCGGACGTACAGATTCCCGACGGGCAGCTCGTGGACACGTTTGCGACGGACGCGACAAGCGACAGCGCCGCGGACGTCGACACGGACGGCTTGACTGGGCTCGACTGGGTGGGCTACCCCGACGCCAGCTTCCCCGACGACGCGGATATCTACGGCGGCGCCATCAACAGCTGCCTCTCGCTCTACCTGTACCAACAGGAAACCTGCGGCAAGAACAACCCCACCGCTGCGTGCATCGACGACGTGGCGGGCCAAGGTTCGCTGTACGCCAATTATCTGTTTGAACCCGTGCGCGCGTGCCAAAACGCGCTCTGCGTGGACCTGTGCGCGACCGCGACCGATGAAACGTGCATGAACCAGTGCATCGGCAAGAACTGCCCGAACCAATTCCTCTCGTGCGTTTCCAACGACCAGCACGGGGCAGCGGACTGCAAAGCGACGTTCAGTTGCTCGATGGGCTACCCCGGCAAGTTGCTGACCATCGGCGCAAAGTGCTACGCCAACGGCACGCTGGACGCGCAGTTGCAGGTCGGCGGACTGATTTCCTGCGAGACCAAGCCGAACACGGACAGCTGCTTCCAGGCGATCGGCGACTGCTACGATCAGGGCGCAGCGGCGACCAACTCGTGCGCACAGACCATCACCTGCACGCAGAACTGCGCGGGCGCGCAGGACTGTGTGTGGACGTGCTTGGGCTCCGCTTCACCCGCGGGACGCCAAGCGATCGACGCTTTGGGCGATTGCATGGTCACCATCTGCAATCCGAAGTGCAACGGCGACAAGACGTGCTCTGACGCTTGTTTGGGCACGGACTGCGCGACGCAGTTCGGCGCGTGCATGGCGAATTAAACATGCCTGCCAAGACTGGAGATCAAATGCTGAACACCGGGTGGGCATGTTTAGGCTGCTAGCTGGGTCGCCAAGCTCGCGTCCCTGTGGGCCGACTCGCGGCGACACAAGATATTTGGCTCCGAGTCAATGCGGGGATGTATAGCGCGCTCGGACCCGCAGAATCTCACGCCAGATCCGCTCGACATCTGCCGGATCCAGCCCCAGCGTCTTGCCACGCGCCTTCAGCCGCAGCATGACTTCCGCTTCCCGCGCCACGTCCAAGCGTTCCTGACCCGCAGCCTGCTTGAGCGCCCACGCGACGCGCACGCGATGCCCCCGCTCCGCGAGCAGTTCGAGCAGGCGGTTGTCCGTCTCGTCGATTTCCTGGCGCAGTTCGTCAAGCGTCACGGCTGGCCTCCCAAGGTCCGCATCGTACCGGACGTGACGCCAAATTGCTCGTGGACCTCAATTTGCCTGAGCAAATCGGCCGGCGTCAAGGTGCCCGCCAGGAGTGCGCTCCACGCTTGCAGCACCTGCCGCGCCTCATCCGTGGACTCCCGCACGAACTCGACGCGGAAGCGTTTGACGCCACGCGCCAGCAAGGTCGGCACGACGTTCGCCGCGCTCTGCGCCTGCGCGTTGAAGACCGTGTTGCGGCAGCCCACATCGACGATCACCGGATGCTGCTGTCCCACGTGGTCGCGCAGGCTCACCGCGTGCTGCTCGCACGGCCGCCCGCACGTGCGGAAATCCTGCCCCTGGCTCAGGACGTGGGCGTAGACACAATGCTCGGTGTGGAACGTCGGAATGTGGTGATGCACCGTCACGGTCAGGCGCTCCGCCGGCACGCGGGTCAGGAGTGCCAGCAGTTGAGTCTCGTCCAGATCGTGCGCCGCGGTCAGCGTGTCCGCGCCCAGCGCGAGCAAGTGGTGCGCGGTCAGCGAGTTGGTCACGTTCAGGGAGAAATCGCCGTGTACTGCGGGACGATCCGCGTGGGGGAGCTGGGCAAACTGCATCAGGCCGCCCCAGTGACGAACCAGCACGCCGTCGGGCTTGAGCCGCGCGATGCGCCGATCGTAGCCGTCTTCGCCCGGCTTTTGGACGCGAACTGTGGCGATGGTGACGCGGAGCCCGGCCGCGCGCGCCTTGTCGACGGCACGCGTCAGCCCGACCAATTCCATCCAGTCCAGCTCCACTTCGGGCAGGCCGGCGGCCAGCACTGCGTCCAACTGTGCGTCATTGCGGCAGAGCGGGATCAACTGCGGCGTGGTCGGCGGCTGCCACGGCGTCATCTGCCGCCGCGCGACGGCTGCCTCCAGCAGCGCGAGCGCTTGCGGCGCGGGATTCACCGCGTGGCGGTGTCGCGCTTCTACCGCAGTCGTCATCTGCTCCACGAGCTGGCGACGCAGCGCCTTCAACGCCGACACCGGCACGTGCAGCCCCGGTTCCAGATTCGCCAGATCGATCGCGCCCAGTCGGAACGGCGTCCCACCTAACGCCGCGAGCTTGTCGCGCAGCAAGGTGGCATCCAGACCGCCCGCTGACGCCGCCTGCAACGGCACCTCGGTGTGGCCAACCACGGTCGCTTGCAGGCCGATCGGTCCCAAGGCCGTCCAGCGAACCGTCAGCGCCGCACCCGCCTGCCCGGCAACGACGAAATCGAGAGGAATCCGCCCAGTCGGCGCTTGGCGGACGACGTCAGCAGTTTCGCCCGCTAGCTTCGGATCGCCCGTGAGCCACACGCGGTCGCCCACCTGCACGCGCGCCAAGTCCGGACCCGGCTGGCCAAAACGCAGCAACCATCCATCGGTCGTTGAATCGACGCCGAAAAGCGGCCCACCGGGCTCATCGGACTCCGGCTTGCCGCGCTCAAATCCAACGCCCATCCCAGCGCGCGGCGCCAAGTCCGGCATCGTTGGCGTCGAAGGCTGCGCCGTCGATTCGAGGCCAAGCGCAATACCGCCGGTCGCCTGTCGCAACTCCGCACGCACCTGCACGGTGTTGCGCGAAACGCCGGTCACCGCACCCAGCAACAGGCCTCGATGCTTGGGAAAACGCCCTTCGACCAGCGTTTGATGGTCCGTCCCGCCCAGAAAGCCCTGAGAAAAGCCGCGGCTGTAGGATAGAGCCATCTGCGTCGCGGCTTCCTCGATACGCGTCACCGTCGGTCGGCCAGCGACGCCGTCCAAACGCTGTCGGTAGGCTTTGACCGCGGTCGCCACGTACTGTGCGTTCTTCTGCCGACCTTCGATCTTCAGGCCGTGTACGCCGATCTCCGCCAGCTCAGGCACCGCATCCAAACCAGCCAGATCCAAAGGGCTCAACAGATACGCGACGTCACCCAGCGGCCGCAGGGTGTCATCCACAACCAGGTCGTACGGCATGCGGCATGACTGCGCGCACTGCCCACGGTTGGCCGAACGCCCACCCCAGGCTTCAGACGTCAGACACTGCCCAGACCACGACATGCAGAGCGCGCCGTGGATGAACACTTCCAATTCCAGCGGCGTACCGGCGGCGAATTGACGGATCTCTGAGACGGAAAGCTCGCGCGGCACAACGACGCGGGAGCAGCCCAGACTTGCAGCAAAGGTCGCCGCTTCTGCCGAGCTGATCGTCATCTGCGTCGACGCATGCAGTTCTAACGACGGCGCCAGCGCGCGGGCGAGCATCGCAACTGCGGGATCCTGCACGATCAACGCGTCCACGCCAGCGTCGGCAACCGTGCGCAGAATCGTCTCGACCGCGGGCAACTCGGACTCAAAGATCAGCGTGTTGAGCGTCAGGTAGGCGCGCGCACCCGCAGCGTGAATCGTCGCGACCGTCTGCGCCAGCGTTTCCAGCGAGAAATTAGCCGTTCGCGCGCGGGCGTTAAAACCGGTGTCGAGACCAAAATAGACCGCGTCTGCACCAGCGGCGAGCGCCGCACGCAAGGCTTCAGCGTCACCGGCGGGTGCCAGCAGTTCGGGTAGAGGGCCTGACGGCATCAGCGATTTCCGTTGCAAAGGGGGCAGAGACGCCCGCAGAACCGCAAGTCGCGGCGCAGGCGAGTCAGTCAAGGGCGAATCAAATCAGTCGTCGCCTTCCACAGCATGGGACGCAAGGGGCGTCGTCGGCAAGGCGAGGTCATCCAACTGCGCGTTGAGACGCTCGTTCTCAGCAAGCGCTTCGGTCAGCTGACGCCGCAGTTCGACCGCCTCGGCTTCTGCCTGGTCGTCCAGTCCGCGCAGCGCAGCTTGGGCAGCAGCGAGCTCCGCACGCAACGCTTGCACTTCGCCGTCCGCTGCCGGACTCGCGCGGCCACCACGCACTGCGGCAAGCTCCGCGAGAAGCGCCTGTTCCGCCGCAGCGTGTTGACCTTCCAACAACGCCAACCGCGACGCCAACAGACGCCGCGCGTTCTCGGCTTCCTGATACGCGCCTTGCAGGCGATCGCGCTCGGCTTCAAGTTCCGCCACGCGCGTCAGCGCGGCTTCCGACTCCTGATGCGCCTCGGACAAGTCCGCCAGCGCTTGACGCCAGAGCGCGGTGCGCGCCTCCACTTCATCCCGGGCGGCAGCGAGTTCCTCAGCCAGTGCAGGGTCTGCCACACCCGGCGCTTGTGCGCTCATCGTCGGCGCGGGCGCCGGTTCCAGGTCCGGTTCAGCCTGCCACTGTGCTTCCGGTTCAGGCTGTGCTTCCGGTTCAGGCTGGGGTTCCGGCTCAGGCTGCGGTTCCGACGCTGGTTCCGCCGCAAATTCCGGTTCAAGCTCCGGTTCTGGTTGGGGCGCCGGACTTTCAAACGGCAGGTCGTCGTCAAAAACCGGCTCTGCGTCGGGCTCGTCGTCCGACGGCTCAGGCTCATTGGCCGGCAACCACGCATCAGATGCGGTCTGCACGACCAGCGGCGGGGTCACGCGCACTTCCACGTCGTCGGGCGGATTGTCCAGCGTGAAGCCCGCAGCTGAGGCTTCCTCGATCGACGACTCCAGGTGCGGCGGCGGCGGTGGAGGAGGAGGAGGAGGCGGCGGCAAGGGCAGCTCAAACGGCGGTGGCGGGATGTCCATCGGCGGCGGTGGAATCGAGAACGGCGGTGGCGGAATGCCTTGCTCCTCGTGCACAACCGGCTGTTCCAGCGTCGCGTCGAACGACTCGTCCTCGGCGCGCTCAAAGCGCAGCTCAAAAGCGCCACAGCGAAACAGCACGCCGTCTTCCAGAATCACAGGCACTTGCGGATCGAGGCGGTCGGTGAAGTAGAACGTGCCGTTCGAGGAGCCGAGATCCTCCAACACGTACAAACCGTCCTGCCAACCGATGCGCGCGTGCTTGCGCGAGACCGAGTGACCCGCGGTACGGATCTGGCACTCGGAGGAACGACCGACGAAAATATCGCCAGAACCCTGATTTACTTCAATCACTTGTGGTTGATTGTTGTCATCCAGATAGTGAATAAGTGCCACGCCCGCCTCCGTTCGCAAGAGCTTGATTGTCGGAGAGTCTGGCCGCCGTCGCAAGCGGCCACGCAACGACTTTGTCGCAGCAACTGGCGCGGTGGCAAAATCCAGATACAGTTCGGACGGGCGGCCAACCAAGGCAAGAGGCAAAGCCAATGAATCGTTTCTATTTTCTCGTCCTTCTGACGGCGCTGCTGCTGCCGAACCTCGCGCACGCGCTGCCGGTCAAGCCGGGGATTGAGGTGCTCGTCGAGGAGCAGCTCGATCTGGTGCGCGACAAGCGCGTGGGATTGCTAACAAATCCGTCAGCGGTAGACAGCCAGCTGGTGCCCACGCTGGATCGCCTGCGCAAAGTCGGCGTCGAAGTGACGCAGCTCTACGCGCCGGAACACGGGATATCTGCGGCACTCTCCAACGGCAAAGGCGGGGACAAGGGCGTCGATCCAGGCTCCGGTCTACCGGTTGAGCCCGTGTGGGGCGCACATTTTTCGCCCAGCAAGGAATCACTGGAGCGAATCGACGTGCTGGTTTTTGATATTCAGGACCTCGGCTCGCGGACGTACACCTTCGCCACGACCTTGGGCAAGTTGATGATCGCGGCGGGCGCTGCCGGCAAGCCGGTGATCGTGCTGGACCGGCCGAATCCGGGCGGCGGACTGCTGTTTGAAGGGCCGATCATCGAGAAGAAGCACAAGAGTCTCGTCGGCTGGGGACCGCTGCCAGTGACCCACGGCATGACGCTGGGCGAGTTGGCGCGCTTTTACCAGCAAGAGCTCAAGATCAAGGTCGACCTGAAAGTGGTGCCGATGAAAGGCTGGAAACGCGACATGGTTTGGGAAGACACCGGTCTGCCGTGGGTGCCGTCGTCGCCCGGCATTCCGCACGAGCTGAACGCGCACCTGTACGTTGCGACGGGGATGGTCGGCGGCTGTGGCGCACCGGTGAACGAAGGGGGCGGCAATTCCATGCCGTTTGAGCTGATTGGCGCGCCCTACATCGACCCGCAGAAGCTGGCTGAGTGTCTGCGCGCGGAGAACCTGCCCGGCGTGCTGTTTCGCCCGATGAGCTGGAAGCCCCGGTCAGGCGCGCAGTTTTCGGGCAAACTCGTCCACGGCGTGCAGCTCGTGCTGACCAACCCGCGGATCTTCAAGCCGCTGAAAACGGCGCTGGCGATCCTGCACACGCTCTACAAGCTCTTCCCGGAAGAGATGCAAATCAAAGACATCGGCAAGTTCGGTCGCGTATGGGGCACGGAGCGGGTCCTGCATGCGTTGAAGGACGGCGTCGACTGGCACAAGATTGAAGAGAGTTGGCAGCCTGAGCTGGCGGCGTTCGCCCTCAAGCGGCAAAAGGTGCTGCTCTACCCTTGATTGCCCCGGCGCACGCGCCAAGTGAGTCGTCATGCAGACCCGGACACCAACGCTGTTGATCCTCGCGGGATGCGCGCTTGTCACAGCCGCCTGCTGGTGGCTGTCTGGCGTGCTACTGCCTTTGCTTTTGGGCGGCGTGCTGACGCTCGTGCTTGCACCGATCGTGGAACGCTGGACGCCGCGGGTTGGCTCACGCGTGCGCGCCATCGCAGTCGCACTCGGAACGGTGGTGCTGATCTTCGGCATTCTCGCGGCGATCGCCGTGCCGATGATGATCGCCGAAGCACGCCACTGGACCGTCGCAGTCACGGGTGAGGGCGGCTCCGCAATGGCCGGCATCGATCACCCCGTCGACTACGAGGACTACGCGGATCCGGACCTGACGCAGTGGCAAGGCGCGGCCCTGGCGGCCCAAGCGCAGGCGAAAGGCGCGCCGGCCGAGGTCGTTCGCCTGCTGCGTGACCTGCCGCCGCCCGCTCACGATCACACGATCGCGGAAGTGCTGGGCGATCGCGACGGAGATGGGCGCCTGGAACCGGGCTACGCACGGCGCTTGCGCCTGCTGCAGCGCGACCGCAACAGCAGCGTCGGTCAGGCCATCGCGTGGCTCGATCGCAACGGTGTTCTCCGCAGCGTACGGAACGCCGTGCAACAGACGCTTTCACGCGAACGCATCGCCAAGCTGCTGTCGGGACCACAACTCTCCACCGCGGGCGACGTCGGCATGCGCGTGCTCGGCTCGGTCGGTGACGTGCTGATGGCGCTGTTGGGCGTCGTCGTCGCCGCCCTGCTCACGCCGATCTACGCGTTCCTCCTGCTTTTGGCACTGCCGCGCTGGCGATCGTCGCTGCCCAACTACGTGCCGCAGGAGCAGCGCACGCTGTGGCTGCGCATCGCCAAGCGCATTGTCGACTCCATCTCCGCGTTCGTCCGCGGGCGCGTCGTCGTGTGCGCGATTGTCGGCGCCATCACCGCGATTGGCTGGGCCGTTCTGGGCGTGCGCCTCGGCATTTTGGCAGGCCTCGCGGTGGGCGCGTTGACGCTCGTACCGCTTGCCAACGTGCTGGCGCTGGTCCCCGTGATTGTCATGAGCGCCATCGAGTGCGCCACCGGTGCCCACGGTTGGGGCTGGCTGATCGGCGTGCTGGCTGTCTACGCCGTGGGACAGATCGCTGAGTCGATCCTGAACCCGCTGATCGTCGGTGATGCCGTTCAACTCGACCTGCTGACGATGATCGTCGCGCTCACGGTGGGCGGTGCGATCGCTGGCTTTGCCGGCCTCGTCCTGGCCGTTCCCGTCGCTGCAACGCTGCGCATTTTGGCCGAAGAACTCTGGCTGCCGCGTTGGCGTGCGTGGGCCACAGGCTTGGCATCGCATCCGGACTAATCACGACCACCTTTGTCCACTACCAACGATCTGTGGGTCAAGCCTGTTGCCCGCTTGGAGTGGCACGCCGCGGTTCGGGCAGGTGTGAGCTCGAACTTCGGTCGAAGTGTGTAGCTGCCGCACACGGACCCAGCCACGTGTCGCCCATGACAACTTTCTGTGAATTTGTGACAGTTTTCTTGAACCGCGGCGCGGAAGCCCCTACAAGGACGTGGAGCGTGGCGTCGTTTGAACCGATCGCCCGTAGCTGACTCTGACCTGTCCGAACATTTGTCCGACCTTTCTGAACACCGGAGCGTCTCATGCGTACTTTGTCCTTCCTTCGTTTCGCCGTCACCGGCACCGTCCTCTCCCTCGCCCTTCTCGCCGCGGGTTGCGGCAGCACGACGTCGTCCAGCGGCGGCGGCACGACCACCGATGCCACGACGACGGACGACACCGGCGCGGGCAGCGACACGATGACCGGCATGGACATGACGACGGGCAACGACACGGCGAGCGCGGACGTGACCACGGGCACGGACACGACGACCGGCGCGATCTCGTTCGCGACCATCTACCCGAAGATCAAGACCGACTGCGCCACGTCCGGCTGCCACACGGCCAAGGACGCCAAGTTCAGCGGCAAGCTGGATCTGGAGATGCAGGACACGGCGTACGCCGCGCTCGTCACGGGCGCCACGGCGGATGGCGTTTGCGGCCCGATGGCCCGCGTCAAGCCGAAGGACCACGCCGCCAGCTCCCTCTGGGTTCGTCTCGACCCCGCTGCCACGGGTTGCGGAAACGCGGACAACAAGATGCCGCTCGGTGGCACTGCCTGGTCCGCCGCTGAAATCGCCGCCGTCGCCGCGTGGATTGACGCCGGCGCTGCGAAGTAAGTCGCTATTTGGCTTCTAATGATCGCGCCACGTCTCCGGCTCAAGCAGCCTTTGGAGGCGTGGCGCGGTCGTTTTTGCCACTGCTGCCGGCGAATCGCTGCTTCAGCACCCGACCTGGCCTGAGCTGGAGTTGGCTTGAAACAGCCGCGCAAGAACGCCGCGACGTGAATTCGCGGAGCCTCACGCGTCTGTCGGTCCGCTGCCGCGGCCGGCCTGGCGGGTCGAACTTTGAATTCGCCCCACTAACCCGCAATCGCGGACTGAATCAGCGGCGCAAGCTCACCGCTCTGGTACATGTCCATCGCGATGTCGCAGCCGCCGATGAGCTGACCCTTCACGTACAACTGCGGAATGGTCGGCCACTTGCCGTACATTTTGATCCCTTCGCGGATGTCCGGGTCTTCCAGCACGTTCACGGACTTGTACTGCGCCGGCGCAATGCCGCACGCCTTCAAGATCTCGGCGGTACGCGCGGAAAAGCCGCACATCGGGAAGCTCGGCGTACCCTTCATGAAGAGGACGACGGGGTTGGATTGGACAAGCTGGTCGATCTCAGCATTTACATCACGCATGGCACACTCCTGTTCGTTCTGGATACCTGTTCGTTCTGAATCTGTGTCGAATTATACATCTCTGCATTGACTCGGAGCCAAATATCTTGTGTCGCCGCGAGTCGACCCGCAGGGACGCGAGCCTGGCGACCCAGCTAGCAGCCTCAACATGCCCACCCGGTGTTCAGCATCTGATCTCCGGTCCTGGCAGGCATGTTTAGTTCGCAAGCACACGGGTCTTGAGCGCGAGCGCGTGAATTTCCACGCCGACGCGGTCGCCCAAAGCTTCATACACCAGCCGATGCTGTTGAATCATGCTCTGCCCGGCGAACTGCGGCGCAGCGATCTCCACCTGAAAGTGGTCGCCACCGCCGGTGGTGTCCGTGACGCTCAACTGCGCGCCGGGAAAGGCCGCGCGCAGGGTGGTTTCAATAAACGCTTGCATGTTGGCTCTCACGCCGGTTGCGGCGACAGACTGGAAAGTAGTGCGTTTGCCGCCATGCGCAAGGGGGGACGGTCGAACTCAGGCTCCATCCGCGGTTTTTTGTCCGCGCGCGATCGGCAAGTTGGATGCGCGCAAACATCGTGCTACCATCGTCACGCGGCTTCTGCGCCGGCACTTTGGAGTTCTGATGACCCGCCATCGCTTGTCGTTTTTCGCCCTGCTCCTCGCCGCCGCGGTGTTTCTGCCCGCGTACCGCCCGTTTGCCAACGTGCAGACCGTATGCCCCAACTGTGCGGAAAAGAGCGACAAGCTGATCCTGCCCGACGGCAAGACGCAGCTCGGCGATGTGGTCGCAAAGAATCAGGACGGCTACGTGGTGGCACGTTTTGGCGAGCTGCGCTTCATCCAGTTCCCGGAGATTTCCAAGGTCCAGTGGGCCGCGGGCAAAGAACCCGTGGGTCTGGAGAACGATGATCAGATCCTGCTGAAGAACAAGGATCAGACCGTGCTCAATGGCACGCTGTTTGAGAACGAGCCCGGCAAGCGCATGTCGCTGCGCAACCGCAAGGGTCAGGTCTACGTGGTGCTGCCCAAGGAAGTGCTCGTGTACTACCAGCGCGGCGTGCGCAAAGCGCCCGTGCTGACCGTTCCGCAATAATCAGCCTGCTGTTCGCAAAAGCCGTGCCACCGCGATGAGCGGTAGACCTTCGATCGCCGTCGGATCGTCCGTGATGATCGCGTCGAAGAGCCAGGGACCTGCACACTCGATCTTGTAGCTTCCTGCGCAGTCCAGCGGTTGATCGCGTACCACGTAGGCTTCTGCTTCTCCGCGTGTCAGCGGGCGCACGCGGACCTGCGCGACGGACGTCGCCTGCAACTGCGCACCGGGCACGTCGAGCACCACGTGCGTACGCAACTCGTGGGTCTTCCCGGCGAGAAGCAGCAGCTGCGCCACTGCGTTTTCGACCGTGTGCGGCTTGCCCAGGAGCGGCTCCCCGTCGAGCACGACGCCTTGATCGGCCGCGAGAATCCAAGCCGACTTGTCTGGATAGACCGCTCGGACCGCGTTGGCCTTCGCCACGGCGTGAAACGCGATCAGCTGACGCGCATCCAGCCCAGCAACAGGAACTTCTTCGTAAGGCGGCGCAAACGCCGTAAACGCGACGCCCAAGCGATGGAGCTGCGCTTGGCGGTACTTGGACGTGGACGCCAGAACGAGCGGCGCAGGCAGAGGCCACCAGGTCATCGCGGCTCCTTCTTGTCAGTTCAATGCGTGACCGAGCGCTGCTTCCGCCGCCGTCACCAGGTCGCCGGAACGAACCAGCCGCGTCGCGGCTTCCAGATCCGGGTACAGCACGCGGTCGTCGCCTAACGGCTCAACGTCCTGCCGCAGTCGCAACCACGCCGCGCGTGTGCCAACGCCGGGTCCCAGCGGAGCACGCAAGTCGATGCCTTGACCGGCACACAAGAGCTCAATGGCGCAGACGCGCTCTGCCGCTTCCACCACATCGGTCAGGCGACGCGCAGCGATGGGCCCCATGCTGACGTGATCCTCGCGGTTGGCCGAGGACGGAATGCTGTCCACCGATGCGGGCATCGACAGCCCTTTGCACTCGCTGACCAACGCCGCCGCGGTGACTTGCGCGATCATGAAGCCGGAATGCAGCCCCGAACTCTGCGCCAGAAACGCCGGCAAGCCCGACGAAAGCGCGGGATTCACGAGCTGTTCGATGCGGCGCTCCGCCATCGACGCCAAGGACGTGAGCGCGGAACGCGCCGTGTCGCACGCGTGCGAAACCGGCTGACCGTGGAAATTGCCGCCAGAAAGGATCACGGAACTCGCCGAGTCGTCGGCTTCATCGGGGAAAATCAGCGGATTGTCGGTGACAGCGTTGACTTCGATTTCCAACGTGCGCCGCAGGAACGCGATCGCGTCGCGAACTGCGCCGTGGACCTGCGGCATGCAGCGCAGCGAGTACGGATCTTGCACCTTGTGGCAATCCGGACCGGCGTGCGACGCGATGAGCGGGCTGCCCACACACAGAGCGCGCAAGTTCGCAGCAGTTTCAATCGCGCCAGGATACGGCCGAACCGCGACGATCCGCGGATCGAACGCGCGCACCGAGCCCAGCTGCGCCTCCACGGTCATCGCACCCACGACGTCGGCGTTCTTCAAGAGGTTCTGGGCACGCGACCAGGCCAGAAGTCCAATGGCCGTCATCACCTGCGTGCCGTTGATGAGCGACAGCCCTTCCTTGCCGCCCAGCTTGACCGGCGCCAGACCCGCGCGCCGCAGCGCTTCCGCGCCCGGCAGCCGCTCGCCTTGGTAGATCGCCTCGCCTTCGCCGATCAGCACGAGCGCCAAGTGCGCCAACGGCGCGAGATCGCCCGACGCGCCGACCGAACCTTGGCACGGCAGCACAGGCAGCACGTCTTTTTCAAGCAGCGCGCATAGCGCGTCCACCAGAAGCGGGCGCACGCCAGAGTGGCCCTTGGCCAACACCGCCGCACGCAGCAGCACGACTGCGCGCACAACTTCGGCGTCGAGCGGCGTTCCTACGCCCACGGCGTGCGAGCGCAGCAGGTTCACCTGCAGTGTTTCGACCTGATCGATCGGAATGACCACTTCCGCCAGCGCGCCGAAACCCGTGTTGATGCCGTAGCGCGGGACATCGTGCTCCAGTAGGAACGCGTCCACAACCGCGCGCGACCGCGCCACACGGACGCGACCGTCGGGCCCCAGAAACGGCAGCGCCTGACGGTGCGCGATCGCCACCGCGTCCGCCAAACTCAGCGGCAAAGACAGGTCAACGGGACGGAGCGCCATGAAATGCCTCGCACGGTGAATGGGTTGGGTACGCGGCGGCTAGCCGGGTGCGCCTGCGTCTTCCTCGTTCACCCCGTGGCATTTCTTGTACTTCTTGCCACTGCCGCACCAGCACGGGTCGTTCCGACCGATCTTGGGTCGATCCCGCCGATACGTCTCCACCTTCTGCGGCTGCGGTGCCTGTTCGGGGAAGCCTTCGCCATCCGCCTCGTCGCCTTCCGCTGGGCCGCCTTGCGCCAGCTGCGCCGCTTGCAACGCCCGCGCCTGCGCCGCCCGCTGCTGGGCGATGAACCGCGCCTGCTCTTCCGGCGTCGGTCCCTTTTCCACGTGCGTCGCCTCTTCGTGCAGGCTCTCGACGTCGTGCTGCTCTTTCATCGCCTTGGCCGCGCGCACGCGCTTGGCTTCCGCTTCCGCCGCCATGCGGTCGATTTCACGCCGCCCTTGGACTTCCACGTGGAACAGCGCCCGCGTCAGATCCGCCTCGATCCGCTCGATCATCTGCCGGAACAGCTCGTAGCCTTCCTTCTTGTAGATCAGCTTCGGGTCTTTCTGCGCGTACGCTTCCAGGTAGACGCCTTCCTTCAGCGTCTCCATGATCTTCAGGTGTTCGCGCCAGTGCGTGTCGATCTGCTCCAGATAGAGCTGCCGCTCCACGACGATCCACTCTTTCTCCGCGTTCTTTGCCAGTGCTTCTTCGTCGACGACTTCCTGATCTTCGTCCTCGTCGTCGCCGCGCTCCGGCGTCATGCTGTCGCCGATGCGCTCGATCTGCGCCGCGCGGCGTTCGATGAACTCGTCCTTCAACGTCGCCGTCAACGAGCGCACCAAAGCGTCATAGTTGCGCGGCACGTCACCGACATCCAACTCGATATTGGTCAAAAGCCCAACCGCGTCTTCCAGCGGTTCCAGATTCCAGTCCAGCGGGTTCTGACCTTGCGGGCAGAATTTGTCCACGAGCGTCAGCACCACGTTGGCGATCCCGTCCGTCACCAGCTCCTGCGTGTTCTCCACGGCAAGCGTGCGGCGACGCAGCGCGTAGATCGCCTTGCGCTGCAGGTTCATCACATCGTCGTATTCCAGCACGCTCTTGCGGGCGTCAAAGTGCTGGCCTTCGACGCGTTTCTGCGCGCCTTCAATCGCCTTGGACACCATGCGATCAACGATCGGCTCGTCTTCCGGGATCTTCAGCCATTCCATAATTTTGCGTACGCGATCGCCGCCAAAGACGCGCATCAAGTCGTCGTCGAGCGACAAGAAGAACTTGGACTCGCCAGGATCGCCCTGACGACCGGCGCGACCACGCAGCTGATTGTCGATGCGGCGACTCTCGTGCCGCTCGGTGCCCATGATGTAGAGACCACCGGCGGACAACACGCGCTGCTTCTCTTCGACGCACTCGCCGCGGAATTTCGCGAGCGCCGCTTGGTACTCTTCATTGGACTCGTCAAAATGTTCGTGCACCTTGCCGGGGCCAAAAACTTCCTGCCGCGAGAGCAGTTCAGCGTTGCCGCCCAACAAAATGTCCGTGCCACGACCCGCCATGTTGGTCGAGATCGTCACCGCCCCAAAGCGGCCCGCCTGCGCGACGATTTCCGCCTCACGCGCGTGCTGCTTGGCGTTCAGGACGTTGTGCGGAATTTCCTGCTCGCTGAGCAGGTGACTCAGGAACTCGCTCTTTTCCACCGAGATCGTGCCGACCAACACCGGCTGACCTTTTTCATGCGCCGAGGCGATGTCCGTGATCACCGCTTTGAACTTGGCGCGCTCCGTCTTGTAGATCACGTCGTCGTGATCCTTGCGCTGCCGCGGCTTGTTCGTCGGGATGACGAGCACGTCCAGGTTGTAGATCTTGCCGAATTCTTCCGCTTCCGTTTCCGCCGTGCCGGTCATGCCGCAGAGCTTCTCGTACATACGGAAATAGTTCTGGAACGTCACCGTCGCGAGCGTTTGCGTTTCCTGCTGGATCTGCACGCCTTCTTTGGCTTCGATCGACTGGTGAATGCCGTCTGACCAGCGACGACCGGGCATCTTGCGACCCGTGTGCTCGTCGATGATGATGACTTTACCTTCTTCAATCAGGTAGTTCACGCCATTGCGATACAGCGTGTGCGCCTTCAGCGCGGCCTGAATAAAGTGCAGCCACGGCAAATTTTGCGCGTCGTAGAGGTTACCGACTTTCAGCCGCGCTTCCACGCGATCCACGCCAGATTCCGTGAGCGTGACCGAGTGGGCTTTCTCGTCGATCGCGTAGTCCAGATCGCGCTTCAACAGCTGCACGATCACATTCGCCTTCATGTACGGCTCCGGACTGTCGTCCGTGTTGCCCGAAATGATGAGCGGCGTACGCGCTTCGTCGATCAGAATCGAGTCCACTTCGTCCACGATCGCGTACGGCAGCAGCTTTTCATTGGCTTTGCCAGTCGCGTTCGGCAGATAGCGGTGCACGTACTGATCCAGCGAAAACTTCATGTTGTCGCGCAGATAGTCGAAACCGAGCTCGTTATTCTGACCGTACGTAATATCCGCGCGGTACGCCTGCTGGCGCTGCCAACCATTGGGCGTCGAGGTCGTCACAACGCCGGTCGTCAGACCGAGGTAGTTGTAAACCTGGCTCATCCACTCGCAGTCGCGCTGTGCGAGGTAATCGTTCACCGTCACGACGTGTGTGCCGCGTCCCGCGAGCGCGTTCAAGTACGCCGGCAGCGTCGCCACCAGCGTCTTGCCTTCACCGGTGCGCATCTCGGCGATCATGCCTTTGTGCAGCGCGATACCGCCGATCATCTGCACGTCGTAGTGCCGCTGACCGAGACGACGCCGAGCCGCTTCACGCGTCACCGCAAAGGCGTCCGGCAAGATGTCATCAAGCGTCGCGCCGTTGGCCAATTTGGCCTTGAATTCGGCGGTCTTGCCGCGCAAACCGTCGTCGTCGAGCGCTTGAATCGCACTTTCCAGCGCGTTGATCTGCTCCACGATGGGGCGGATCTTCTTCAACTCACGGTCATTTTTGGTGCCAAAGGCCTTGGCGATCCACTTCTGCCACATCGTTCCGTCCGGGTTCGGTTGCTGGGCCCGAAGCTCCGGGCGGTCGCATAGGGTAGGGCGCAGCTTGCTTTGGCGCAAGGTGAAGTGCCGAAGATCGAGATTCTGCCGCGTTGCCCTAACAGCGAAGCTGTTGCCGCTCCAGGTATTCGCGGCCGGGCAACTTGCCGGGCGCAGCTTGCTTTGGCGCAAGGTGAAGCGCCGAAGTTTGAGATTCTGCCGCGTTGCCCGGATGACGATTCAGGCGTGTGTTCGACGCTCGCACTTCTGGCGCGTTGTCCTTGCCGCAAACCCCGGCAAACCGGTATTCTATGCTGGGTTGAACTCACCTCTGAGGACCCGGAGCGACACGATGCGGCAGTCCCATTCGTCTTTTCTGCGTTTGCTGTGTAGTTTTGCACTGATCGCGTTCGTCCTGACGAGCGCGGGCTGTTCGCAGTTGTCAGCGCTTTTTGGCAAGAAGACGGCAGACACCATCGAAGAGGATCCGGCGACTGACGAAGATACGGGCGAGTTTACCGACGAGGACGTCGAGGTCGATGTCGAGGACGTCGTTGACGCGCCGGACGTGAAAAAAGACGTGCCGGATGCGAAGAAGACGGACGTGAAGGACACCAAAGACTCGGAGCCCGACCTGCAGGATGAGCCGACGGATGAAGACGTGCAGATCGATGACGTCGATGACGCGACGGATCTGACGGACGTCGTGGAGGACATCGATGTGGGGATTGACGTGAAGGACGTCGACACTGGACCGGATATCGCACCGGACGTTGACGTGCAGATCGATACCGGCATCACGATTGTTGGCTGCAAAATCGACACCGACTGCGGCGCGGTGCCAGCCAGCACGTGCGCGTCCAAGTTCCTCTGCCTCATCGACCCGATCAACCAAACCGGCACTTGCGTTGCCAGTCTGCCCGCGACCAACGGGTCGGCGTGCGATGACGGCAACCCGTGCACGGTAGCGGACGTCTGCAATACCGGCAGCTGCGTGGGCTCGTTGAAGGACTGCGAAGACGGCAACGTGTGCACCGACGACAAGTGCGTTGCCACCACCGGCACGTGCAAGCACGACATTGGCAAAGCGGGCAACCCGTGCTCGGACGGCGACGAGTGCACCGTCGGCGACGCGTGCGCGGCCGGCAAGTGCTCGCCCGGAAACAAGAACATCTGCGACTGCAAGCTCGACGCGGATTGCGCCGTGCAGGACAGCCCGAACCTCTGTGACGGCAAGCACATCTGCAAAGGCAACATCTGCATTTTGGACGCGAGCACGGTGACGCCGCCCTGCCCCGATTTGGGGCTGCCCTGCCAGGAAAACAAGTGTGACCCCACGACCGGCCAGTGCGCCGCAGTCAACCGCGGCAATGCCGCGCCGTGCACCGACAACAACGTCTGCACGTTCCCGGACCTGTGCCAGGACGGCGCGTGCAACTCGACGCCCTTGATCTGCGACGACGGCAACTTATGCACGGACGACACCTGTGTGCCCGGCAAGCTCGTCGCCAACGGCGCGGGCTGTCAGTACACGCCGAATTTCGCGCCATGCGATGACGGCGACTTGTGCACCGGCAATGGCAAATGCTCGTCGGGCAAATGTGCCAAGGGCGCGCTTGATCCCGCGCTGTGCGGCTGCGCGACGGACGACGACTGCGTCAGCTACAACAGCAAGTGCGGCGGCACATTCCACTGCAATACCGGCAACAACAAGTGCGAATTGGACCCGGCCACGGTCGTCAGCTGCACGAGCGCGGGCAACACGACCTGCCAGACGATGGGTTGCGATGAAGAGACGGGCGCCTGCGCCTACAAGTACACGACCGCCGGCGTGGTCTGCAACGACGGCAACGTGTGTACGGTGGGCGACCACTGCGACGGCGCAGGCAAGTGCGTGAAGACGTCGACGTTCAATTGCTCGGACTCGGATCCGTGCACCAACGATTTCTGCCTGCTTGCAGTCGGTTGCATCCACCCCTACAACACCCTGCCCTGCGACGACGGCAACTTCTGCACCAGCGGTAACCTGCCCGGCACCTTGGGCGACAAGTGCGCATTGGGCAAGTGCATCGGCAACGCCTACGACGCGGGCGGGCAATTGATCTGCCAGTGTTTGGCGGACAAGGACTGCGCGTACTTGGACACGAACAAGTGCTCTGCGCCGCACGCCTGTTCAGCGGCCAAGGCGTGTACGCTCGTCGGCTCCTCGCCACCTGACCCGTGCGCCAGCGTGAACAAGAGTCCGTGCCACACCTACGCGTGCGATCCAAAGACTGGCGCCTGTCTGTCGCCGAACAAGGCCGACGGCTCGGTCTGCACGGACGACAACTGGTGTACGCAAAACGACGGCTGCAAGAGCGGCGACTGCGTGGGCACCTTGAACCCGTGCAGCGACGGCAATGACTGCACAACCGACGTGACGTGCGATCCCATGCTGGGTACTGCCGGATGCTCGCAGCACCCGTTGGTGGACGACGGCACGGAATGCGTCATCAACGACAAGTGCCAGTTGAACCAGGCCTGCACGGCGGGCAAGTGCCAAGGCACGCTTCCCGACGGCTGGTGCGATGACAGCAACCCTTGCACGGTCGATTCCTGCGACCCCGCCGTCGGGTGCGTGCACACCAAGTCGACGGGCACACCGTGCTCTGACGGCAACCCGTGTACGGGCGAAGACGCGAAGGCCGCCGACGGCTCGGTCGACGTCGGTCAGGACATCTGCGTATCGGGCAAGTGCACCGCGGGCAAGACCAAGACGTGCAAAGTCGCCAACGCCGGTCCTTGCTACACGAGCACGTGCGACCCGACCAAGGGCACGACGGTCGACCCGCTGACGCAAAAGTACGCCTGCGTTCAAGTCACCAACACCAATCCGTGCCAAGGCGGCAACATGTGCATCACCGGCCAGACGTGCTTGAGCGGCGTCTGCCAGGGCGGCAAGGACGTCGACTGCAACGACGCCAACGACTGCACCAACGACTACTGCTGGAACATCAAGGACGGTCTGACCCCGCCGGGCACGTGCATCCACGAAGGCATTGGGCTACTCCCCTGCGACGACCAGAACAAGTGCACGACCAAGGACGTGTGCAGCAACGCGGGCGTGTGCGGCGGCAAAGCGATCAGCTCCGACGACGCGAACCCGTGCACGCTGGACTCGTGCGATCCGCTGACGGGCCCCACGCACAGCAACGATCCCAACGGAGACTGCGGTCCCTTGGCCAAGTGCAACAACGAGGCGATTCCGTCCTGCGTGTTTGCGAGCAAGCCGATCCTCATCAGCGAACTGTACATCGGCGCGCCAAACGATCCGAGCGATGACTGGATCGAGATCTACAACCCGACGGCCAACGACGTGCCGATTCCCGGCTACAAAGTGGAAGTGGCCGAAGCGAAGCCCGCGGTGGGTATCGGCTGGACGACGATTGCGGCAACGGACAGCAACGGCGCGATCAACGCGCACGGCTATTTGCTCTTTGCCCACGCGGCCAAGGTCACGGGCGGACACGCAGCGGATGTGATCGCGAACACGTTGAATTTCCACGTGGCCGCGCAGTGGGACGACAAGGGCGTACCGCTTCTGGACCCGAACAGCGTGCCACTGACGATGACAGTCGGGCAGATCCGCGTGCGCGATGGCGTGACGGGGCTCGTGCAGGACCAGATTTGCTTTGCGCCGGGCGGTTGCACCGATGGCGGCAAGGACATCGCGCCGGTGACACTGGGTAAGTCGGCCACGTCGCTGGAGCGCAAGGCGAGCGAGACCAGTTCGGCGACTTCGATGGCGCTGCACCAGACGGAATGGCTTGCTGGCAACCTGTACACCGACGGCGCGACGCAGAACGACAACTTTGTGGTGCGCCTGTCGCCTGACCCGCAGTCGCAGAAGTCGGGCGTGTACGAGCCCGCGTGCGGCGGCAATTGCGTCCCGCCGCCGGGCAACCCGTTGCCGACGATTTGCAACTACAACCCCGCGGCGGAAGCCTGCGTGCCGGACACGGCGTGCGCGGTTGGCTGTAGCGACGGTGAGACCTGCAACACGGACGTGCAGCAGTGCATCATCAACACGCCGGGTCTGCTCTTGTCTGAGGTGCTGCCCGGCGGACAAGTCACGGCGGGCTTGCAGTTCATCGAGATCTACAATGCAAGTGCCACGTCGATGAACATCTCAGGCTTTGCGATCCAGACGAAGACCGCCACGCAAACGCCAGAAGATCCGCAATGGACGCTGCTGTACCAACTGCCCGCGGGCATCATTCTGCTGCCGCACCACTACTACACGGTCGCGACGGATGTGTACGCGGCGACGACGGGCGGCGTGGACGCGATTGTGCCGACGACGCTGGGTCTGGATCCCGCGGGTGGCGCGCTGCGTTTGTGGGATCCGCGTGTGGATCTGGTGCTGGATTCCGTTGGCTGGGGCACGGCTCTGGCTTTCACCAACGGCGCAAATGTCGCCTACAAGGCTGCACCGGCACCGACGCCTGGCAATTCTCTGGAGCGCCTGTCTGCGGACAACGACAACGTCGACCTGCTGAAGCCGGGCGGTCTCCACTGCTTGGCTGGCAACGGCTGGGACACCGATCACGACGATCTGGACTGGGTCGAGCAGGACGTGCCCAGCGCGCAGTCACTCGCGTCTGGTCAGTTTGAGCCGGCATGCGGCGGCATGTGCTCCCTCGGCTTGGTCTGCCCGTACACGGGGATCGACGGCGGCAAGTGCGCGGATCCGCAGTGCGGCGGCATCTGCAACGTGCAGAGCGCCACGTCCGGTGGCGGCTACTCGTGCAACACGGCGCTCGCGACGCCCGCATGCGATCTGAGCGGCCTCGTCATTGCGGAAGTGAGTCCGCAAGGCATCGATTCCACCACGACTGGCGGCGGCACGTTGAAGGGCATCGCCAACGAGTACATTGCCCTCTACAACCGCAGCAATCAGGACATCGTGCTGGACAACCTCTACATTTCATTCCGCTCTCAGGTCGGTGGCTCGATGCCTTGGGCGACCGACGCGGACGCGACCAAGAAGCCGCTGACCGGCGTCATCCACGCGCACTCGTATTTCTTGGTCGTGCCGAGCATCTACGATTCCAAGTTGCCTGCGCCGGATTTCGTGTCGACGAAGACCTGGGGACTGGACCCGGCAACGGGTGCCGTGCGGCTGAATCGCTACGACCAGGTTGGCCAATCGCTCGTGCTCGACCGTCTGGCTTGGGGCGTCGATCAGGCGATGACCGTGTTTGGTGAACCCGCATCGACCAAGGTCGCCGCACCGGTTTGCCCCGATCTAACACAGCCGTGCGCGATTCGCCGCCTTCCCGCGGCGGGCGTGACGGCCGACGACGTGACGTCGCTGTTCTCCCCGTGGTACTACGCCGGCGCAGGTTGGGACACCAACAGCAACAAGGACAACTTCGTCTCTACAACCACGCGCACGCCGCACAACGTCTGCCTCCAGCCCGCGGGCACCTGCCCGGCCGGGTCGCCCGGCGTTCCCCAGAAGCCATAAAGTCACGCCATGTTGCAGCTCCAGAGCATCGCCAAGTCCTTTGGCCGTCAAGCACTTTTTGCCAACATCCAGTGGCAGATCAAGCCGAAGTGTTGCTACGGCCTCGTCGGTCCCAACGGCGCGGGCAAGACGACGCTGCTGCGGATTCTCGCGGGCGAGTTGCCTGCGGATTCGGGCGGCATCGTGCGGCCCAAGCAGTACTCGATCGGCTTTTTGGCGCAAGAAATGGAGGAATTCGGCGACGGTTCCGTGCTCGCGACGGTGCTTTCAGGCATGCCCGGCTGGCAGGCAGCGAGCGACGCCCTCACGCGGATTCACGAGCGTATGGCGGGCGATCACGCGTACGGGGCGACGGAACAGGCGCTGGTAGATCTCGACTCGGCGCACACGCAATTTGAGCGGCTGGGCGGCGAAGACGTGCCGGTGCGCGCGCAACAGGCGCTCGGCGGCCTGGGCTTTACGCGTGAGCAGGTTGAACTGCCGGCGCGCGCGTTGTCCGGTGGCTGGCGCATGCGTGCGGCGTTGGCGCGTCTTCTGGTGCTGTCGCCCGATCTGCTGCTTCTGGATGAACCGACGAACCACCTGGATTTTGAGTCGCTCGCTTGGTTCGAGTCGTTTCTGGAGAGCTACCAGGGCGCGATCGTCGCCGTCAGCCACGATCGCTACTTCCTGAACCGCGTGCCGAGCCACATCGTGGAGTTGACGCCAAAGGGCGTGTTCGAGCACGTCGGCGGTTACGAGGATTTTCTGGAAGGCAAGGCGCTGCGCCTGGAGCAACAGGACGCCGCAAAGGCGAAAGTCGACAAACAGCGCGCGCATTTGCAGCACTTTGTCGACCGGTTCCGCGCCAAAGCGAGCAAGGCCAAGCAGGCGCAGTCGCGCATGAAGATGCTGGCGAAGTTGGAGAACGTCGACGTGGAAGGCGAGTCGGGCGGCATCATGCTGCGCTTTGCCGAGCCACCGCGGACTGGCAAGGAGGTCATCCGGCTGGAACACGTCAACAAGGCGTGGGGCGAGAACGTCGTCTACCGCGACTTGAGCACGACGATCTGGCGCGGTGACAAAGTTGCGCTGGTCGGACCGAACGGCGCAGGCAAGTCGACGTTGCTCAAGATTCTCGCCGGCGTGACGGACATCCAAGCAGGCGAGTTGATCTACGGCGCGGGCGTGAAGACGGACTACTACGCCCAGCATCAGCTCGAACAACTGGACGCGAACAGCTCGGTCATCGACGAAGCACGACGCGCGGCAGCGAGCGACGCGACGATTTCAAGCGTGCGCGGCCTTTTGGGATCGCTGCGGTTTTCCGGGCAGATGGTGGACAAGAAGATCAGCGTGCTCTCGGGCGGGGAGAAGGCCCGCGTGGCGCTGGCCAAGATGGTGCTGCGGCAGCCCAACGTGCTGCTCCTGGACGAACCGACGAACCACCTGGACCTGACGAGTCGAGAAGTGCTGGAAGACGCGCTCTCGGAGTTTCCGGGTACCGCGGTACTGGTCAGCCACGATCGCTACTTCATCAACGCCGTGGCGACGCACGTGTTGGAAGTTCAGCCGGGCGGACAAACCACGCTCTATCCGGGCGACTACGACGCCTATCTGTACCGCAAGAGCGGCGGAGACCCGGCGGTGATCGAGCGGCTGTTGCGCGGTGAACTCGTGCTGGATCGCGAACCTGGACGGGCGGCGCCGCCGGTCGCGGGCGTGGGTACGGGCGACACACGCGCCGACGACAAAGCGCGCAAGCGGGAAGAGGCGGAGCGGCGCAACGAACTGGGTCGGCGGACCAAGCCACTGCGTGAACGGCTGACGGCGCTGGAAGCGGAGATCGCGAAGGCGGAAGCGCGGCTGGCGCAGATCGCGACAGCGCAGCTGGATCCCGAGCTTTACGCGGACGGCGAACGTGTCCGCACGTTGCAGATCGAACAAGCAGGGCTGCAAGCAACTGTCGACGCGGCGATGGCGAAGTGGGAAGATCTGGCCCTGCGCATCGAGGCGATCGAAAGCGAGCTGAGCGACGGCGCGGCGTAAGGAGCGCACATGCGCAGACTGGTTTCAGTTGCAGGTGCGCTCGCGCTGGTGGGTTGTGCGACGGGTGCGGTGCGGCAAACGCGCGTGGCTCCGCTCGCGCCCTACGCAGACGTGACGGCCGTGCGCGTCGTGGCGCTGGACGAGCCTTCGGCAATGACCGCGGAGCTGGTGTCGGGTGCGCGCGCCGGACTGCCAAAGCTCGGCTGGCACATGGCGAACGACGGCGAGCAGGCGTACACGCTGCAGCTTCATATCGCCGAAGCACAAACGCCGACGACGCTGCAGACGTCGCTTCAGGATCAGCTCTTGGGCGGTTTGGCGACGTTTGGCGGTTTTCGCGACGAGGATCGCGGCCTACTCGCCGTCGAAGCCACGCTGATGGCACCTGACGGCGGGGCAACGCTGGGCTCGTCGCGCTGGCAGGCGGTAGGCTCGCCGCGCGGGCTTGCCGGTGGCGCGGGGCTGGATCTTGGCGAGGCACTGGGCAAAGCCATGCACTCGCAAGAAGCCGAGTGGTACCCGCGACGTGGCGCCGACGAACGGCTCTTCTTCACGCCCACGGCGCGCACCGTGCCCGACGGCGCGTTTGTGCTGAGCGACGACGAAGCGCTCCTCTTGCGCGCCGCGTACGGCATCACCCGCCGCTTGCAGGTCGACCTGTGGTTGGGCGGACTCCCCGTGCCTGCCGTTGGCGGCGGCGCCTTGCCCTTGCCCGGCGCCATGATCGCGGGCGGCGGCGGTGGCGGCGCTCTCTTTGGCATCTTCGATCTCGGCGTGAAGTTCGTTGCACTGGAGGAGACCCGCACGCGGCCAGGCATCGCGATTTCCTACGACTTGCTCGACGTTTTTGGCACCGCAATCGGTGGCGGAGGTGGCGTCGGCATCGGCGGCGGCGGCTTGGGCGGCGCAGGTTTTATCGGCATCGGTGGCGCCAACGCGCAGTTCAACTTGTTCACGTTGACCGCGGGCAAGCACTTTGACACCGGAACGCAGGTGACGCTTGGCGGTTGGTTGCTCGACAACCACTCGATCTTGCCGCAGTCCGCCCACTTCACGTCCGCGTGCGGCGTGGCTGGCAGCACCGGCACGACCACAGGCACCGCAATGACCAGGTGCAGCGGCGGCGAAGATCTGCCCCACCTGCCACTGCAATTTCAGGGCTTTTTGGGCGTGGAACAGGTCTTCAACGACCACTGGTCGGCCGCCGTTGAGGTGCTGCCGCGCTTGCCCATCTCCAACACGATGTGGACCACGGGCGTGCGTTGGCTGCCCGGCAGCGATGCGCCAGCCGGGTTCGTGGCGCTGGATCGCATCAAGGCGCGCGTCGACCTCGCGCTGGCATGGATGATTCTGGACGCAAATCCCGCCGCAGGCCGCCAGCACGCCACGCCCGTATATTTCCCGTGGGTGGGCGTCGGCTTCTACGTCTGGTAGCTCAAGCTACTGGGCAAAAAGCTCCGTCGAGAAATAC
This sequence comes from uncultured Myxococcales bacterium, assembly GCA_903896545.1. Taxonomy (GTDB): domain Bacteria; phylum Myxococcota_A; class UBA9042; order UBA9042; family UBA9042; genus CAIYBN01. Next base: position 121,565 of record CAITYF010000151.1, read on the forward strand.
CGCTCCATGCGGTCGGCAAAGACGGTCACAACCTGCGCCTCTGGACCGAGTTCGCGGGCGATCAGCTCCGCGGCGCAGAAATTCAAACCTGTGGACGGACCGACCGGGAACCCTTTGCGGATGAGCGCGCGCGTCGTCTGAAGCGCGGCGTCCTCATCGATGTCCAACTCGCGCAAGCCGGGCAGCGCCTCCTGCGTGTAGAGCTTGGAGATGCCGTCCACAACACCAGGCACGCGCGTCGAGAAGCTGCAGCACTCGATTTCCGCATGAACGCCGCCATAGCGGTGGATTGGCCGCGCGGCGACTGGAATGGTGCGACAACCCGCCTGCGCGAACGCGCTGTAAAGGCCCACGATTGTGCCGCCCGTGCCCACGCCGCTGACCACCGCGTGGACCATACCTTGCGGAATCTGCGAAAGGATCTCTTGACCGGTCCAGAGACGGTGCGCCTCGGCGTTATCGGGGTTCTCAAACTGGCGCGTGTAGAGCGCTCCGTGTTCCAGCCCGTACGCCTCGGCGGTCGCGATCGCCCCGCGAATACCCGACTCGCGCGGAACCAGAATCACCTCGGCACCATAGGCGCGGATCATCAGGACGCGTTCGTGGCTCACGCCTTCGGGCATCACCGCCACAAACTTCAGACCGAGTTGCGCGCACGTCAGCGCCAACGCAATGCTCGTCGAGCCGGACGACGCTTCCACGACGGTACCGCCTTCACGCAACTGCCCAACCCGCCAGGCTTTCTCCACCATGTAGCGGGCGATGCGGTCCTTGGTCGAACCCGACGGATTCAGGAATTCGAGCTTGCACCAAATGATCGGCGAATCTGGATGCAATTGCACCGGGACGAGCGGCGTTGGCCCGCACTGGTTGAGAAAGCGACCGACGTGCGGCAACGGACGAGACACCCCAAGATTCTGCATCGAGCACCCCGCGGCGAGGCTAGTCACTGTGCGGCCCAACGACAAGCACCCGACATTGACGTGGGTCAAGGACGTGCGTGATCGCGGTGATGGCGATACGCAAAAGACCGGCCCAGCATGTGCTGAGTGCCGACGCGCCCAGCGACTGTCGGCCCGGAGAAAAGCCATGACGATTGAAACCCATGATCTGTTTCGCGAGTTCCCGGAGTACCGCACCCTCATCGCTTCGCTGCGAGCCATCGACACCCACTTTGCCGAGCAATTGGCGAGCTACGACGCGTTGGACGCCGAGATTCGCAGCCACGAAAACAACGTCGCGCCGGTGGCAGACGAGTACATGGAAGCCAAGAAATTTCGCCGGGTGCAGTTGAAAGACGAACTGTACGCGCAGCTCCGCAAGAACGCCCTGAACTGACGGGCGCGTCTACGGTCAGGTCTTCTGCAGTTGTGCGACGAGACGCGGCAGAATGCCCGATAGCCCGCGGTGGTTCATGGTGAGCACGAGGTCGCCGCTCTCTCGGTAGTGAATCGTTGTGTCATGGTCGACCTCGCTGCCGCCCCAGATGACGATCAGGCCGCGGGTCGCCTGCGCGCGCTTGCCTTCGCCTGGCCGCTTCTTGGCGACGACGTCCAGGACGAAGGGCGGCTTGACGTCGCGGTGGAGCAGCCGCAGCGTCTCCCGATACGCCGGCGAGCCACCGATGAACGTCACGCTCGGCAATTTGGCGGCCACTGTCGCCTGGGCAAAAGCGCGATACGCGGCGCGCAGGTCCGAACCGCCGCACAGCTCGCACCGTTCAACGGGCACATGCAAGACGGCGGTGTCGCGCGGCGGTTGGCAGTCGTTCGCTTTGCACACGAGCGCCAGGCGGTCATTGAGCAGTTGCGTCAGCGGCTCCTGGTCCAGCGCCATCAACGCGGCAAACAGAGGCTGCGGATGCTCCACCGCGAGCAGTTGCAGCGCCGTGGTCACTTCTGACTTTTCCAACCCGCGCGCCGTCCACAGCGCCGTCTTGTCCGCCGCCGCCAGCGCGATTTCCAGTTCACGCGCGCGCCCGCGCACTTCCGCCACACGCTTGTCCGCTTGGCGCCGTTCTTGATCAAAGCGGTCCGCGCTCGCTTGCGCCTCCAGCAGCGCGTCCTTTGCGCGGGACAGTTCCGTCTCCAGCCGCTTCTTGGCTGCCAGCAAGTCGGCATTCTCCGCGCGCAGCGCCAGAACCCGCGGGTCTTCGACGGGCGGCGGCGCGACCAGCACGGGCGTCACGGCGGTCCCCGGCGTACGCGGCCGCGGAGCTTCGCCCACAACACCCATTTCTTTGCGTTTTTCTTGGAGAAATTCACCAAAAAGGGCGGCATCCGGCGTGTGATCAAGCTTCTTCATCGGCAACTCCTGCTCCCACGCTACGGGCGAATGCATCGCGCGGCAAGGGGAGGCTTCCCGAAGACGCGCGCGCACCGTACACTGGCGGTATGAAGCTGACGGCCTCTGTTCACGGCGAAACCTTTACCTTCAAGAGCCTCAAGGACGCGCTGAACAAGGCGTCCGAGCTGAAGTCGGGTGATCGCGCGGCGGGTCTGGCCGCGGGCAATACGCGGGAGCGCGTGGCCGCAAAACGCGTGATCGCGGAAATGCCGCTGGCGAAGTTCTACGAATTTCCTTCGGTTCCCTATGAGCTGGATGAAGTGACGCGGATCGTCGTTGATGATCTGGATGCGCGTGCGTACGCAAAAGTCAGCGGCTGGACCGCGTCGCAGTTGCGCGAGTGGATTCTGGATCGGAAGACGACGGCCGACGAAATCCGCAGCATTTCCCATGGCCTGACGCCGGAAATGGTGAGCGCGGTCGCCAAGCTCATGTCGACGTTGGATCTGGTGATCGCCGGGCGCAAGATCACGCAGGTGCGGCGCTGCAACAACACGATCGGTCTCGCGGGGCACATTTCCTCGCGCCTGCAGCCCAATCACCCAGTAGACGACGTGCCGGGCATCCTCGCGGCGATCAAGGAAGGGCTGAGCTACGGCAACGGCGACGCGGTCATTGGCATCAATCCGTCGACCGAAAGCGTGGAGAACACGGCAGCGATCCTGCACGCGGTCAAGGATCTGATGCGGCAACAGCGGATCCCAACGCAAGTGTGCGTCCTGGCGCACGTGACGATCCAGATGGAGGCGATTCGGCGCTACAAGGCGCCGGTGGACCTCTGCTTTCAGTCGATCGCGGGGTCAGAAAAGGCGAACCGCAATTTTGGCGTGACGGCGAAGCTGCTGGACGAGGCGTACGACCTGACCAAGCGCGAAGGGACAGCTGAAGGGCCGCACGTGATGTATTTTGAGACCGGGCAAGGCACCGCGCTCTCGGCGAACGCACACCACGGCACGGATCAGACGACGATGGAGGCGCGCGCCTACGGGCTGGCGCGTCGATACACGCCGTTTCTTGTGAACACGGTGGTGGGGTTCATCGGCCCGGAGTACCTGCAAAACGGCAAGCAGATTACGCGGGCGGGCCTGGAAGATCACTTCATGGGCAAGCTGTCGGGGATCTCGATGGGTTGCGACGCCTGCTACACGAACCACGCGGACGCGGATCAGGACGATCAGGAGAACCTGGAGATGCTGCTGGCGAGCGCGGGCTGCAGCTACCTGATGGGGATTCCGCTCGGCGACGATGTGATGCTCAACTACAACACAACGAGCTTTCACGACAACGCACAGGTGCGCGAACTCTACGGTCTGCGGCCGGCACCGGAATTTGAAGCGTGGCTGGAGAAAGTCGGGCTGTGGCGCGCGGGCAAGCTGACCGAGCGGGCGGGCGATGCGACGGTCTTTGAGAGTCCGTGGAGCCTGCGCGCCGAGCGGAAATTCGCGCCACAGAAGTAGGCGCGGTGGCGGTCAGCGAATTGGATACGCCAGTGCACGCGACGACGCGGCGGAAGAAGCCGCTGGCGGCGCTGTCATGGGCACAAGCGGCGCGACGCACACGGCTTGCGCGCGAATCCACGAATCTCCCGGCATGCTGACGCCCACCGCGTCTTCCATCGGCGCGGTCGGGGTGAACAGATCGACCAGCGCCGCGCCCTCGCGCTCCGCCGGCGCGGACGCCAAGCGCACGTGGTGGTGCGCGTCGTGACCTTGCGAAACCGCGACGATGTCCTGCCACAGCAGCGTCGCCTTTGCTTCCGCTGGCAGCCGATGGGCAAAGAGCGCACGCACCTTGCCGTCGATGAAAATCCGCTCCAGGGGCGTACCCGCGGCGCGCGAAGTTTCGTCCAAGAGCTGCCACCACCGCCAAGTGCCCATTACGTCGATCCGATTCAGGCGAACGCGCAAGTGCTCGGTATTGTCCGCCGTCACGTAGCTGATGTCCGCATCGCGGCCGCCAGCGTGGGTCATGTGCCCCGCTTCGCTCAGCATCAGCCAACGCTGCCACCCGCCGTCCGTCGGGCGCCAACGCACTTCACCGTTGCCGTTGCCGGGCTTGCGGTCGTGCCAATGCGAAAGCCGAACTTCGATGGCGTTCTCCGGCTCCAAGGTCGCGGCCGGTGGATCGCGCAGCAGCACTGTGACCTGCAAGCCCGCGTTCTGATCGACCTTGTGCACGAGCCACACGAGCCGCTGACCCGCCGCGGGGTCAAAATCGTTGACTTGCTCGGCGCGAATCGTCTGCCCGCCGGACCACAGCTTCTGCACGGTGCGAACCATCGCCGCGATCATGCGCTTCTGTTGCCGAGGCTTGCCGATGTTGGGCAGCAGCGCGTACCGCCGCGTCGCGACGCGCAGCACGGTGCGGCCTTCGCCGTCTTCGGAAAGTCCACGGGCAAGAAGGCGATGTTCAACCAGAACTGCTTGGTTCTGTGTGTGAAAACGTTCGTGCTCCAAGGGAAAATCGGCTGCGCTGTGCATTTCGGCTACGCCCGGTTGGCCGACCAGGAACTGCACCTGCGACAAGAGCCGCTGGGTCTCGGAAGGACCATCGCCGTCCAGACTCGCCGCGTTCAAACCCGCCACGCGCCCCGCCGTCGCCCGCGCTTCCGCCGACTGCCCGTCTTCGATCATCCGCACCAGCGTGCCGTAGGAAAGCTGCCCACAACCGGGCTGAGTCGCGTCGGCTACAGTGACCCAGTTCGTCGGCCGTTCAGCGCGAAACGCCTCGTGTGCCCGCAGAACGACGCGGGCCAGCGCCGGTCGCATCCAGCTCCGACCGCGGAACTGATCGCGGTAGCCAAAGCCGCCCGTCCGCACTGCCGTCAGGCCGCGAAAATCGATGAGGCCGCGGCATGCCATCTGTTCAAGACCAGCCTCGGTCACTTCCCGCAGTTGGTCTTTGGCGTCGCCCAGACCGCGAATACGCGCCAGCGTGTACTCAATCGCGTCAGGTTCTACCCATTGCAGCGGCGCAATCGCGGCAAGCGCGCGCGAATCCGCCGCCAGAACCGGCGAAGCGGGCAGGCAAAGAAGGGCGGCAAGCAAGGTCAGGCAGAGGTTCTTCACACCCCGAAGATGCACCCGACCGATAACTTGCGCCAGTTTTGTCAACTTCGATTGCAACTGCACGAAATCTCGTTGTTTTCCTAAATGCAAACTGTCAACTGCGAACAGCCGAGCCACGATCCATAGCGAGTACCTTTTGGCAGCGAGCGCGTCAAGCCTTGGCGTTAGGTGCCAAGAAGTTGTGCGCTGTGGCATGCTCGCCGCGCCGTGGGAGATCGCCGCCTGTTGCGCGGGGCTCCGATGCGGCAAAACGCGCACGGGCGGGCTGATCGCTCGCCGAGGCGGGGTATCATGGCGGAGTTGACGCGGGCACCCGAACGGATTCAAGTCGGCACCGAGACGCACATCGGCCAGTTTAGCGGCGCGATCGCGAACCCCAACGTAACGGCGCCAGGTGGTCGTTGGCGCTTGAAAGAATGGAACTATTTGTCGATTGTGACGGAGACACACTTCGTTGCATTTGCCATGGTGCAGCTCGGCTACGTCGCCAATCTGTTCTGCTACGTCGTCGATCGGCGCAGTCGGGCAATGTGGCAGACAGAGGCGCTCGCGCCCTTTGGCACGGGTCTGACGATCGCGGCGAGTTCGCTGCATGGAAAGACCGCGTGGTCGCGCCCCGGTTGTCACGTTGAAGTCGTCGCGATCGCGCGCGGCTGGCATGTCGACTTGAACCTGCGCGTCGACGGCAAGGCGCTCAAAGGAACGGTCGAAATCGAACGGGGCGAGGGCTTCTCGCTGGTCTATCCGCTGTCGCCGCAGCGTCTCGCGTACACGCACAAGGAAGCGGGCATGCTCGCCGACGTACGCCTGACGCTCGATGGGCACGCGCTGCCGAATCAGGGGCTTGCCACGCTGGACTGGACGCGTTCGGCGGCGCTGCGTCGGACGCGGTGGAACTGGGCATCGACAGCGACGCGGCTGAAAGATGGTCGGCGGTTTGGCCTGAATCTCTCGGCGCACGTCTACGACGATGCTTCCGGTGCGAGCATGGAAAACACCGTGTGGCTGGACGGCAAGCTGCAAGTCCTTGGGGGAGTGACGTTTTCCCTACCGGCATCGCCAGCGGCGGAGGTCTGGCACATCCGCGGCGACGGGATCGATCTGGCGTTCTCGCCATCAGGTACCCGGCAGCAAAACGTGAACATGGGCGTGATTCGCAGCCGGTTTGTGCAGCCTTACGGCCACTTTGCCGGCAACTTGCGGCTGCCGGACGGCGAACTGCTGCTCATTCCACCGGCCTTTGGCGTGGTTGAAGACCATTTGGCAGTCTGGTAACGATCACGCCGATCGCCACGTTTGAAGGTCACTTGCGCGGAGTCAAGTTTTCACACCAGATGCGAGACCTTCACCGCTAGCGATTACCCAGTCCAAATGTTTAGATCTGTGAGGGTCGCGTCGACGCGCGCCGCAGAACCCCCTACTCTGGGAGCAGGAGGTGTGGCATGAGCGGACAATTCAGTAATCAGAACGTCTCGCGCAACCTGACCCTCTTGGCAGTGTGTGCGGTTGTTGTAACGGGATGTGTGGGCGTCGACGCCAGCTATAGCGGCGACGGCACCAGCCATGACGGCGGCGACGCGACGACTTACGATCAGGACGGCGCACCGCCGAGCCCGATCGAAGGTCGACCGTGTACCACCGACAACGATTGTCAGACGGACACGCCCTGCGGCGTGGGCATCTGCATGGAGTCGAAGTGCCGTTTACAGGCGGGCCCCAATGGCTTTGTCTGCGACGACAACGACATCTGCACGCTGCACGATGCCTGCTTCCAAGGCGCGTGCGTCGGTTCGCCGGTGCAATGCTCTGACGGCAACGCCTGCACGTTGGACGCTTGCGACCCCAAGTCTGGCTGCGTGCACGCCCCGACCAACCAGTCGTGCAGCGACGGCGACCCGTGCACCGCTTACAAGTGCGCCGACGGTTCGTGCTTTGCCATCGGCTCCGCGTGTGAAGACGGCAATCCGTGTACGCAGGAAGAATGCAGCGGGACGTTGGGCTGCCATACGGTCGCGCTCAGTGGTCCGGCGTGCGATGACGGCAATCCGTGCACGTTGGACGACGCCTGCTCATTTGGTGCGTGCAAAGGCGGCGGTCTGTGCGACGACGACAACGCGTGTACGGCCGATAGCTGTGAAGGCAACGACGGCTGCAAACACGTCAACTTGACACTGATCTGCTCCGACGGTGAGGCGTGCACCAACTTTGACACGTGCGTCGATGGCGCGTGCAAGGGAACGCCCAAGACCTGTGACGACGGCAATCCGTGCACAGCGGACACCTGCAACGCCAAGAACGCGACGTGCACCAACACGCCGATCGCGGACGGCGGCGCTTGTGACGACGGCAATCCCTGCACTGCCGACACGACGTGCACAAACAGCGTCTGCAAAGGGTCGTCCAAGGACTGCAGCGACGCCGACCCGTGCACGGATGACAAGTGCCTGTTCCCGAGCGGCGAGTGCTTGCACACGCCGTCGTTCAAGTGCGGAAAATAGGGCTGGACCGGGCGCCGTTCGTCCAGCACGAAGAGCTGTGGGGCGAACGGTTGCCCTCTTGGACTGGGCCGCGACCGTGTCCCTGCGATCGCGCGCTGTGCTTGGCGGAGGTTTGATCTCGAACTTCGGTCAGACGTATCGCTTCACCGATCAGCGCAAACGAACGACGCCGCGCGACACTTCGCTTGCTGCGTCGGTGAAGACGCGGTCCTTGTCTGACCCATCGCCTGTCAGCACGACTTCAAAGGGCTTCGCCGCCAGGGCTGCCATCGCTTCAATCGCGTTCGGTTCTTCCCCAGAGGTCGGGTGACCGTCCGGTGATCCGATCGACTCGCCCAACGCCAATAGCGACAACCGATAGGCGCTCTCCGCCCAACTTCGCCGCGGCACAAAGTTGGCCAGCTTCTGCGAACCGCCCTTTTCCGTCAGGCCGCGAATGTCGGCGATAAAGCGGTCGAGCGCCGTAAATTCAGGTAAATCCATCTGTCCCGCGGCGGACTCGTCGGGCGGACCATCGGCCCACCCCAGCGCGTAGAGGTCATCGGGACGCGGCGGCACTTGAACGTATTCGTACTCGGCTTCCGAGAGCGCGTTGTCCAAAATCAGAAACATCGGCGCGATCGGCTGGCTCACCATGGGCGCGCCAAAATCGGCCAAAGTCTGCAAATCGCAGCGCATCAGAAAGGTCGTGACGTCGGTCATCGAGAGGCCTGTCGCGCCCAATTGCACGCGCTTGCGGCTCAAATCACCGATCGCACGCTGCAAAACCGCTTGCCATTGGTGGAGTTCCGATAGCGCCGCGCCGACGTCTTGCGCCGCCCGATACGCCATGTCGTTGTCCAGATCGAGACGCTCGACGCAAGTCCGCGCGCGCCGTGCCCACGCCAGGTTGCGCTCAATCCGCGATTGCGCTTCCATCACACGGACTTCCGAGTGCGACTTGGCCGCCTCTTCCGCAGTGCCCACGATGCGACGCAAATTGTGATGCAGATGTCGCAAAGCGGGCGCTTGTTCGTGGCCCAAGTCACGTGTCAGCTCGACGTTGAGCACGCCCAGCGCCAGATCGCCTTCTTCTGGTTGAATGCCCAGAACACGGCTGATCACCGCGTAAAGCGCCTCACCGCGCTCGGTCAGCTGGTGGCACCCCTCGATGACTTCCAGCCAGCCACCTTTGCGCAGCGACCGCAGCACCGCAGAGCGCGCTTCAGCCGTCAGCCAGGAAAAATGCCGCGCCAGCACTTCCGGGTCCCACTTCGTTCGGTCCGAACTCGCCAGCTCCGTCAGCACCGCAAGGCGCACAACAAAGCCCGCTTCACCGAGCCGCACCAGGTCGCGCAGCAGCGTGAAGTACGCCATGCCGGCTTGCGCCGCGACAATGGAAGGCACTGAGGTTGCTGGGAAACCGGGATCGAGAAGCGCCTCCAGATCGTCGGTCATGACGTCGTCCGCCTCGGTCTCCGCAGGCGTGAGCGAGGTTGCGACAAGGACGCGCGGGGCAGGTTTTGAACGGCGAGGAGTCGACGACATGGGCCCTTGAGCATGGCAGAACGGAGTCGTTGACGGCAAGAGCCCGTTGACCGAAAGCCGCGTACACTGCACGATCGGCGCCCCATGGCGCACACCTCTCGCAAACCCAATCAGCTCGGCGACCGCAAAGGCGACCACCTCCGCATCGCGTTGGACGGTCCCGTTCAGCGTCCCGGTGCCAGCAATGGCCTTGACCGCTATCGATTTGAGGCGTTGTCGCTGCCGGAACTCGATCTGAACCGCGTCGACACGCGCTGTCAGTTGCTCGGCAAGACGCTGGCGGCACCGCTGCTGATAGGCGCGATGACGGGCGGAACAAACGAAGCGGGGCGCGTGAACCGGATTCTGGCCGAGGCGGCGGAACGCACGGGCGTCGGCTTTTGCCTCGGTTCGCAGCGTCCGATGCTGGAAAAACCCGAAGAAGTAACCAGTTTTGATCTGCGCGACGTGGCCCCGCGAACGCTCATCATTGGCAACATCGGTGGCATCCAACTGCGCGATGAGATGGACGCAGGAACGCTGGAATCGCTGGCGCAAGCGGTCGGCGCGGACGCGATCTACGTGCATTTGAACCCGCTGCAAGAAGCGATTCAGCCCGAAGGCGATCGCGATTGGCGCGGTGTTCTGGACGCTATCGGCGAAGTGGCCGCGGGCGCGAACTTGCCAATCTTGGTGAAGGAAGTCGGCGCGGGCCTGGGCGAGGAAACGCTGCGTGCGCTGCGTTCGACCGGGATCGCAGGGGTGGAAACGGCGGGCGTGGGCGGCACGTCGTGGGCGCAAATCGAAGCGCTGCGGCAGCACGCCAAGACGCCGCGGGCGATCGCGGGCGCGGTGCTGGCCGATTTTGGCACGCCGACGGCGCAAAGCATCATCCACGCGCGGCGGGCGCTGCCCAATCGGATCGTCATCGGTTCGGGCGGGCTGCGGGACGGGCTGGAAGTCGCGAAGTGCATCACGCTGGGCGCGGACGCGTGCGCGATGGCTTGGCCGTTCCTGGTGGCAGCGCAAGACGGCGTGGAAGCAGTCGTCGCGGCGATCGAAGGCGTGATCGAGACGTTGCGGATCGCGATGTTCTTGGTCGGTGCGCCGGACTTGCTGCAGTTGCGCCAGGCCGAGTTGCACTACATCGACAATCAGGATCCGCGAGAGCGACGATGACGACCACCGCGACGGGCCACGGGCACGGCAAGACCATTCTGATTGGCGAACACCACGTCATGGACGGCGCGCGCGCGCTGGCCATTGGCCTCCCGCCGTTTCGCACCGACGTGACGCTGAAGCGCGGCGGAACCGGACCGCTGCGCATCGTGTTGGAAGCGGAAGTCGATCCGATCGTGGCCGAAGACACACGCAAGATGTTCGTTGCGGCAGCAGAGTCTGCTGGCTTGGACGGTGAAGTGCGCGTTCACATCGCCTCGACGGTCCCGATGCGCCGCGGCTTGGGTTCATCGGCGGCGCTCGCGGTGGCTGGCGTACGGGCCGCGTGGAAGTTGGCCGATCGCGCGGAGCCCACGGGCGCAGCGCTCTTGGAGGCGGCACGCGCCTGCGAGTCGATCGTGCATGGCCGTTCGTCGGGTTTGGATCCCGCGGCGGCGGCAGGCACGGATCCGGTTCTTTTCCAGCGGGGGCAAGTCCTGCAGCGCGTGCGGGTGAAGCCAGAACTGCGGCGGGCGCGCTGGCTCTTGGCTGATCTAGGGGCGTCCGTGCCGACCCGGGATGCCATCGCGATCGCGATCCACCACCGCCGAGAACTGGGCGCGGAAGCCGTGCAAGCGCTGAACGATCAAACTTCCACCGCGGCTGATGACGCACTCATCGCGCTTGAGTCCGGCGATCTGGAGCTTCTGGCCAACGCCCTGGGTTCGGCGGGAGCGGCGATGGAGCCGCTGGGCGTCGTCAACGTCGCCATGAGCGACGCGCTGACGGCCATGCGTGCCGCTGGAGCGCTGGCGGCCAAACAGACGGGCGCTGGGCTGGGCGGGATGCTGCTCGCGCTCTGCCGATCAGAAGCCGACGCACAGGCAGTCGCGACGGCCATCGAACCGCGCATCAAGGCATTTTGGACATTGCCGATCCATCCGGAGTCACCATGAGTTTACACCGCGTGGCGGCTTTTGCGCCGTCCAACATCGCGCTGACCAAGTACTGGGGCAAGCGCGACCACACGCTCAATCTGCCGCTGGCCGCGTCGATTTCCGTAACGCTGAGTGAACTGGGCTCGCTGACCGTGTGCGCGCCGGAGCCCGGTCTGACGCAGGACGTCATGGCCGTGGACGATCACCCGCTGGACGACGCCGGCATGACCAAAGTGCGGCGCGTGCTGGGCATCCTGCGGGAAAAAGCCGGTTCCGATGTCTTCGCCGGACTGAACTCGATCAACACAGTGCCAACCGCGCGCGGTTTGGCGTCCTCTGCTTCCGCTTTTGCGGCACTCGCGATGGCCGCGTCACACGCGTACGGGCTGGACCTGAGTCAGGCGGAGCTGTCGCGCTTGGCGCGGACCGGTTCGGGCTCGGCGAGCCGCTCCATCCACGGCGGTTTTGTGCAATGGGAGCGCGGTGAGAAGGCCGACGGCTCCGATTCTGAAGCGCGCCAGCTCTTTTCGGCCGACCACTGGCCGCTGACGATCCTCGTGGCGCAAGTGCGCGACGGCAAGAAGAAGGTCTCGTCGACCAGCGGCATGCGCATGGCGGCATCGGACTCGCTGACGTTTCGCGGTTGGATCGAACAGTGCGAAAAAGACGTGATCGCGTGCCAAGAGGCTTTGGCAAAGAAGGACATGGAGCGCCTCGCTGCAGTCGTTGAAGGCAATGCGATGGCAATGCACGGCACCATGATGGCAAGCCGCCCGCCGCTGCTGTACTGGCAGCCCGCGACCGTTGGCATCATTCACACGGTGCGTAACCTGCGCGCAGAGGGCACGGCCTGCTGCTTTACGATCGACGCGGGCTCGTCGGTCGTGGTGCTCGTCGAACCGAGTGATGCCGGGCCAGTCGCGCAAGCCTTGGCCGAGATCGACGGCGTGGAAGCGGTTCTGCAGACGCGCGTCGGCGAAGGCGCCCGCATCGTCCCGGAACGTGCCTAGATGCGAACGGTTCCCGGCAAGTTGATGCTGGCGGGCGAATACGCCGTGCTGCGGCCGCATGGCATCGCGCTGGCCGTTGCGGTGGGTGAAGTCGTCCGTTCGACGCTCACGGCAGGCGCGCCGCACGTCACGATGCACGCTTTCGACCAGACGTTCGATCTGCCGCCCGACGAACGCGTTGCCCCAGGTCTATTGGGATTTGCCGCGCGCGCGCTCGCGTGGCTGGAAATGCACAACGGCATCCGGCTCACCTCGCACCTCACGCTGCACGTGAATGGCGCGATCGGTGGTGCGAAGGTGGGGCTGGGCACGAGCGCGGCTGTCACGGTCGCCACGCTGCGGGCGGTGCTAGAGAACGCCGGCGTGCGGTGGTCACCCGCGCGGGTGGCAGACGCAGCGCGACAAATTCACGGGGCCGGTCAGGGTGCCGGCAGCGGCTACGACGTCACGACAATCGCCATGGGCGGCTGCGTCGCCTATCAGCGCACGCCCGATCGCGCACACCACTTGCCTTGGCCACGCGGACTTTTCGGCCTCGCGCTCTTCTCGGGCGCGCCTGCGCCGACCCAAGCGGCCCTCGACAAGCCCCCGATTCAGGCGGCGCACTTGGATGCGATCGACCGCGCGGCACGCGACCTGCTCATCGCGTGGCCGAAGTCCGTACCAGAGATTCTCGCCGCTTTGCGCAGCTGCGACGCCGCCTTTCTGGCTGCTGCGGCTGACGATCCCGATCTGGTCCCGTCGCACGTCGTCGCCTTGCGCGCGCAAATTGAGGCGCACGGTTGCACGCCGCGCGCGTCTGGTGCAGGCGGCGGGGACTGCGTCCTGGCTTTTTCCAGCAGCGCCGAGGCCATCGCCACCCTCGCCGACGACTGGCAACGCGGGGGCGGTCACGTCGTCGCGCACCTACCCACCCGCATTGCCCCGGAGGCCCTGTGAGCCACCACGAATTGCCCACGCTGGAAGTCCTGATCGCGCCGTTTGTGCCCGGTTGCGAGGAACTCGCGCTGAGTCTGCTCGAACTGCCGCAGCCGCACGTGCCAGCGGGTTTGGTGCAGCCTGCAGGCCAGGATCTCCTGACGGCGATGTGCCGAGACCAGCTGGCCAGCGGGGGCAAACGACTGCGGGCGTTGTTGACGCCGGCGCTGGTGACGGCGGCGAACGGTCCGGTCGATGCCGCGCGCGTTTTTGGCGCAGCCGTCGAGCTCATTCACAACGGCACGCTGGTCCACGACGACATTCAAGATGGCGACACGCTGCGCCGCGGACGGCCGACGCTGTGGACGCAGTTTGGCGTCGCGCAAGGCATTAACGCGGGCGATGCGCTGTTGATGGGCGCCGTTGCGGGCGTGCTGCGCGCTGACGTGGTGCCGCTGGACCTCCGCGCGTCCCTGGGTGGGCTGCTGGCCGAGGCGCTGTGCGAAACGATCCGCGGACAAGTCGCCGATCTCGCGCTCCGCGATCTACCGCAACCGAGCCTCCTGGACGTGGAGTCGGTGCACCTGGCCAAGACGGGCCCACTGTTTTCCGCCTGCTTTGTTGGCGCGGTGCGGCTTTTGCGGCGCGGGCTGGATGCGGAGCGCGCGGCGGTTCGGCTGGGCAAGGAAATCGGCCTGGCGTTCCAGATTCGCGACGATCTGCTGGATCTGTTGGGTACCAAAGGGCGCGGCGATGCAGGGGCGGACTTGCGGGAAGGCAAGCCGACTTGGCCCGTGCTTGTCGCGTTGCGCGATGTTCCGGGTCCAGAAGCGGACGGAATTCGCGCGCTTTTGCGGCAGGCAACCCAAGGCTCACCGCCCAGCGATGGCGACGTGGCGCGAGCCGTGGCGTGGGTGCGCGAGGTCGGCGGTGAGGCGACGGCGAACCGGCACCTCGCCGAGACGCTTGAACGCGCACGCGTTGCCGCAAACTTGGCGTTTTCTCCCGACTCCGCAGTGGTCGCGCTGGCGCTGTGTGAGCGTCTGGCCCGGCTGGACGGCTAGTACAGCGCTTCTCAAGTTCGCACCGCATCAAGAACTGGTTGTTGCGCCGTACTGGAAGCACGCTGTTGCGTGCTGGCGCGGGGTTTGGGGGCGGCGCGCCCCATCTTTGGCCAAAAGCCTAGTGCCCGCGCGACGAAAGCTTGGAATGCGGTGCGAACTTCGGAGCGCGGGTACTAGCCGCGGCCGAATACAGCCGGCACCGCGCTGACCCAAGCAGATTTCTCGCCCACTTCACGCGCCAAAAGCCGCGCAAGGTCACTGGCCAAGCCGGGTTCACCCATTGCCGTGGCGCAGTCTTTCAACCTCAGCAGTTCGTCCTTGAGCGTACGCGCGGCGACGTTGGTCACCACCAGCGAGTGAACCCGCAACGCGCGAATCCGAAACGCAGCTTGCGGCGACAGACGTTCCAGATGCACGAGCGCCTCCCGCTGGAAACGCTCCCGCAGCGGCCACTGCAGCGCAACGTCGAGAAGCGCGTCGACCGGGTCAGGCTCCAGCGCCAAACGCTCCGCCAGCCACGCAACGTCGTCTTCCGCCAGCGCATGCATCGCCAGCGCATGGCGTTCTTCAGGCCAATCCAGCGGACCGATCAGCTGCGCCAACCGGTTGAACGTGTGGACGTTCGGGCCCCGCTGCCACGCGACGCGCGCCAGTTGCCTTGCCGACTTGGGGTGTTCAGGCAGCGCCGCAGTGACGGCCGCCGCCATCAGCGCCTGCCACGTCTCCCCGCGGGGATCGAAGTGGTCGCCCAACTGCAACACGTCGGCGTGCCGCCCTTGGGCGCCCAGGACCTCAGCCAAGGCCAGCGCACCAGACCGCATCGGCGGCCAGAGGCGGGCCAGTTCCATCGCCGCCGGGACGTCATCGTGACGCACAAGCGCGACCACGAGCCCATCCGCCAACGCGTCGCGCGAGGTTGGCGTGGCCACTTCGCGCCAC
This sequence comes from uncultured Myxococcales bacterium, assembly GCA_903896545.1. Classification (GTDB taxonomy): domain Bacteria; phylum Myxococcota_A; class UBA9042; order UBA9042; family UBA9042; genus CAIYBN01. The sequence goes on from CAITYF010000151.1 coordinate 137,010, forward strand.
GTCGCACGCTGCGCCAGGACTCGCCCCGACAGCATCTCCGAGAGGGCCACGGCGAGCTCCGGCGATCGGATCGCCGCGTGCTCCAAACCAATGGCCAGATGCACCGCGACCTGCGGATGCCCCGCCTCGGCCAGATCAAAGAGTTGGTTCCATTGCGGTCCCAATTCGAGCGGTCGATCAAGCGCCAGCCGCGCGAGCAGCCGAATCGCCGGTTCAACCGCTTCCGGCATCCCGCTGAACACGACTTTCGTCGCGCCCAGCGCAGCCAGCAGGCGCACAGCCAACTCGCGACCGAGCGCGTGGTCTTCGCGCGCCTGCACTTCCAGGCGATCCACGAGGTCCAGCAGGTCCTGAACGTCCTGTGGCCCGTGACGGAGCGACTGCCGCCAGCTCAGCGCGACCATGTCCACCGCGGCGTCCAGCGGCAGACGCGCAAGATCGGAGAGCATGCGCGCCGGCTCAGGCTGCCGATCCGGTGTCGCCGGGCGCGCCAGTCGCGAGCGCAGCGCCGCCAGAACGTCCGTCTGCTGGGCCACCGACGCGTGTGCTTGCCGCGCCATCCGCGCCGCTTCCAGCGCAGCGGCTACAGCGTGCGCACACGGCGCCTCCCCGCAGGAGCACGACGCTTGCAATTCTTGACGCACAATCGACAGTTCGACACGCTGCGGCACGCCATCAAAAACCGATGCAACAAGTACGTTTTCGGCCGTTGGACGCACGCGACCAACCGCGCCATCGCGCTGCAGCCGCGAGCCATGAGACGCCGCGCGCGCCCCCACCCACGTCACGGTTGAAAGGCGGTGCAGGATCGGGGCAAAGGTCGCAAAGACGCTGCGCTCGTCGATTTTCATCGCGCCCCCTTCACGGCGGTCGTCGCGTTCACCCGTTCGGCCAGTATGCGACCGATTTCGGGTTGGCACGAGCCGCCGCACGGGCCGCAGCCCGCCCACGTCGCGTCAAAGATCTGCGCCAAGGTACAGGCGCCGCAGTCGATCGCCGCGTCGATGCGCGAACGAGGCACTTCGTTGCACAGGCAAACGAGCGGGTCGCGGCGATCTGGCTTGCGCTTGTGCATGTCAGCCCAGTTGATCCGCCACAGTCTTTTCCAACATCGCCAGCACCTGCGCCGCCAATTGGTCTTTTTCGCCCTGCAGCGTCGCGCCAGCCGCGTGTTCGTGCCCGCCGCCGCCAAAATGCCGGGCGACATCACCGATTTTGACCGCCGCTTTGGACCGCAGGGACAGCTTCCAGTCGCCTGGTTTGCGGCTCGGCTTGAGTTGCATCGCGACGAAGACGCCTTCCACGCCGACAAAATGCGGGATCGTCTCGCCAATCGCGTCGTCCGCCAGCGTCAGACCCTCGCCGATCTCGGGTCCCAGCGCCGCCCAGGCGATCCGCCCATTCCCCGCGAACTGCATTTGCGCCAGGACGCGGCCCAAAAGCAGCGTCTCCGCGCGCGTACGGCTGGCAAAAAGCGCTTCCTGAACCGGGTTGGCGTCAAATCCCGTGTCGAGCAAATCCGCGGCCACGCGCAGGGTGTTGGACTGATTGCGGAGGAAGCGGAACGACCCGGTGTCAAAACTCATCGCGGCGTAGAGCGCGCGCGCCGCCACGGCGTCGATCGGCCAATTCAGCGCGTGCAACAGCCGGAAGACAAGCTCGCCGCTAGAAGAAAACTCCGTCGCGACGCAGCCTTGCAAGTCCAGATCGGGCTTGACCGCGTGGTGATCCACGACCCAGACGTCCACACCCGCCTGACGCAGCGCTTGCGCCGGACGACCCGCGCGGTCGACCTCGTGGGTGTCAAAAAGCAGGGCAAAATCGACGTCTGCAAGGCGCGCTGCATCGCGATCGAAGTGGCCGATATCGCCAGCGGGATCCAGCCACGCGTAACGCTGCGGCAGCGGATCCTCGTTCACCACAACAGCCGTACGCCCCGTCGCTCGGGCGGCGCGCACAAAGGCGAGCTGCGAGCCGAGTCCATCGGCGTCCGGCCCCACGTGCGTCGACAGCACGATGTGCCGCGCCGCTTGAATCCGCTCCAGCAGCCAAGGCTCAAAAGGCACACCACTCAACCGCTGCATACGCCCTCGATGACCGCGAAACGGTCGATGCAACAGGATCGGTTGGCTCGTGTGCGGTGTCAACGCGAATCGCTTCCGTAGCTGCCGCGCAACCCTTATACTCTCCGCACGGGAACGTTTCACCGCGCGCTGGTGTTGCACCGTTGAGACGATTTTGCCCAAGGCTAGCGAACCGACATGAACCTTGATCAAGTGCGGCATCTTTTTGAACTCGGCGGGCCGACGATGTACGCCATCGCGGGGCTCGGTTTTGCCGGGATCGCGATCTTTGTCGAGCGCGTGCTGGCGGTTCGCTCGCTGCTCGTGCACGTGCGTTCGCTGGATCGGCGGATTCGCGACGCCGTGGTAGCGGGAAACCTGCCGGCGGTTGTGTCGCTGTGCTCCAAGGCGCCCGCGGGCCTGGCGCCGGTTTTGATGCGCGGCGTGGAGGCGGCGATCCGTCAGGCACCGCGCGACGACATTTTGGCGGAGATGAGCCGCGACGGGCGGCGACTGCTGCTGCGCTTGAAGCGTGGGCTCGGCATGTTGGCGACGCTGGGCTCGATGGCGCCGTTCACCGGTCTTTTTGGCACCGTGCTGGGCATCATGCAGGCGCTTAAAAACATTGGCAATTCGGGATCGGGCGGTCTGGACGTCGTCGCGGGCGGCGTATCGGAAGCGCTCGTGAGCACGGCGGGCGGTCTGGCGGTCGCGCTGGTGATCGTGCTGCTTCACCAGTTTCTGAAGGCGCAGCTGCAGAACGCGGTGCTGGAAGTGCAAGTGTTGGTCGAAGATGCCGCGGACGATCTGGCGCGTTTGCCGCCGCAGGCGCTGGTCACAGCGATGGGACAAACGCCACGCGCGGGTGGAGAAAGTCATGGCGCGGGTTGACTGGGGCGCGGTAGACGATCTGGAGGGCAGCGAGTCGGTTGATCTCAATCTGACGTCGCTGATCGACGTCGTGCTGGTGCTGCTCATCATCTTCATGGTGTCGACTGCAGCGGTGGTAACCGATCAGGGCCAACGCGACGCGGACGCGGCGACAGCGCTCGATCTGCAGTTGCCGTCAGGAATGGTGCCGAGCGATCAGCCGCCCGCACAGGATCTGGTCGTGAAGATGACCAAGGACGGCGCGCTGTACAACGCGGGAACAGCGACGGATCCCAAGACGCTGGAACAAGACGTCATGGACCGCCTGACCAAAGAACCGAACCTGCAAGTGCGTATCGAGGCGGATCAGGAGCTGAAGTACCTGCAAGTGGCCGAACTGTTGGGCAAGTTGCAGGCGCTCGGCGTCAAGAACGTGTCGCTGGGCATGGGCAATAAGGCGAAATAGCTTCAGGGCGTGAGCGTGATCGGCAATTTGGCGCTGGCGGTGAACGTCTCCGTGCTGCCGTCCGCCTTCTGGTGATTGCCGGTGATGGAAACGGTGAACGTGTAGCTGCCCGTGGGGAACGCGGGGCCGGGTTTGTTGCCGGTGTCGGAGGGTCCGTACCAGTTGTTGCCGTCCCAGGTGAACGGCACGTCGTAGCTGCCGGGCGTCGTCGCGGTGAATGGCGGCTCGACGGGCGCGCAGAGTCCCGTGTCGCAGACACACCACTTCTGGCTGGCGCCGCCGTCGATGACCTCAAAGGTCGTCACGCCGCCGTGGATGCTCTCTGGTTGCGGAGGGCAGCCGGCCAGGTTGCCGCCGACGGAGAGCTTTTGCGACGTGGCGACGTTGACGGCGTAGTTCAAGTTGAAAACGCCTTTGGCGGCGCTGATCGAGAAGGTGCAAGGCGTCTTGGAAAGATCGATCGACGCGCCGGGGATGCTGCCTTCGTAGACCGGCTTGCAAACCGCGATGGGGACGTCGGGCGAGCTTGCGTCGGTGCCGCTGACGATGTCGGTTTGAGCGTCGAGGGTGACGTCGAGCACTTCGTAGCCGCTCGCGTCGGTGCCCGCGATGTCAGCGACAATCGCGTCGGTGCCGTCGATTTGCAAATCGCCGCCGCTCGCGTCATCGGTGTTCACCGCCGTGGATCCGGTGGAATTGCCGCAGGCGACAAGGGTGAGTGAGACCAAAATCAACGATAGCCGCAACATGGAAACCTCGACGATGCGCCCGGGGACGACGCGACGCTGGCAACGTAGGCGGCCGCAACGGCTGCGTCAAGGCGGCCTTGACCGCGGTCCGACGCGTGCCTATTTTACCCCGCGAGGTGAAACCATGGCGCAGCCGGACACGACCTGGAAAGTGCTGCAGCACGACGCGATGCAGCAGCTCGCGGACAACTTGTGGAGCGTGGAAGGCGATCTGCCCAACATGCAATTGCGGCGGCGGATGCTGATTGCGCGCCTGCCCAGCGGCGATCTGGTGATCCACAACGCGATCGCTCTGGATGACGCCGGCATGGCGCAGCTGGAAGCGCTCGGTCGCCCGGCGTGGCTGGTCGTTCCGAACGGCTGGCATCGCATCGACGCGCCGCGCTTCAAGGCACGCTACCCGGACTTGCGCGTCATTTGCCCGCGCGACAGCCGCAAGCGCGTCTCCGAGGTGGTGCAAGTCGACGCAACGTACGACGAATTTCCGCGCACGGAACCGGGCAGCCCGACCGTTTGGTTCGAGCACTTTGGCGGCAACAAGGCGATGGAAGGCGCGATGTACGTGCGCTCCAGCGACGGCGTGACGGTCATTCTGGGCGACTCGCTGTTCAACCTGCAGCACATGACCGGGCTTTTTGGCCTGATCTACGGGCGGCTGTTGGGCAACGCCGGCGGAGCGAAAGTGACGCTCATCAGCCGGATGTTCCTGCTTGCGGGCGGCGACAAGGCGAATTTCCGCGCGTGGATGGAAAGGACGGCGGCGATTCCGGGCTTGGTGCGCGCGATTCCGGGGCACGGCGACGTGATTGGACCGGATGCGGCGGGCGCGTTGAAGGCGGTCGCGGAGACGCTTTGAGATGGCCGCGCCGATTCGTTTACCAGCGATGACGCCCGCGATTGCCCGCGCGGTAGCCGCGAGCGCGAAGGCGGCCGAGCTTGTCGTGTTCATCGTGCGCCGCGAGACGTCGTGCGCCGAGTGCCAAGACTGTATCGGCAAAGGCGAATTCCTGCGCGTGGAGAACGGCACGCCGTTGTGTCTCGCGTGCGCGGACCTGGACCACCTGACCTTCCTGCCGTCGGGCGATGCAACGCTGACCCGCCGCGCGACCAAGCATTCGCCATTGCGTGCGGTTGTGACGCGCTGGTCGAATACGCGCAAACGCTATGAGCGGAAGGGGATTCTGGTCACTTCCGCGGCGATCGATGCAGCTGAAGCAGACTGCGACGCCGACGCGCCGGATCGCGCACGCCAGCGCGAGCAAGCGGCAGAACGGCGCGAAGTGGCCGACTTGGCTTACCAACAGACCGTTGCCACAACGATTCTAAAGCTGTTTCCAAGTTGTCCGCCCCAAGAAGCAGGCCGAATCGCGGCGTGGACCTGCCAGAAGCACTCCGGTCGCGTCGGTCGGTCGGCGGCGGCCAAACAGCTGGACGCGCACGCGCTGCTGCTCGCGGTCCAAGCGCACGTTCGCCACAACCACACGCCGTACGACGCGCTGTTGATGCGCCATGGCGACCGGAATGCGGCGCGGGCGAGCGTGCGCGAAGCGATTGATGCTGTGCTGGCGAGGTGGCGGGGGCGGTGAGTGCGGAATGGTAGGTTTTCAGCGGTGCTGCGTGGCAGGGGCCGCGCGTGGCGGGAGGTGAGCTTGGGTGGCCGCTGCGCTCACACGGACCTTGGTCCGAGTTTCGCATTGACGCGCTGGGGGCGCTGGGCAAAAGGCGGCGAGCGAACGTTGCCCGTCCCGTAGCAAACGGAAAAAGGCAGCGAGCGCCGCGCCCCCGGTAGCGGGCGGACAGCGCCCGGTGCCGAGCGGAGAGCGCTCGCCCCTGTTTGGCCGTTGCACGGCGGCGGGCGAAGAGATCCCGCCGGTCTTCTGCGGGCGCCCGCAGGTTTCGCTCGAACCTGACTGGCTCGCCGCTCAGGGCTTGCAGTTACTCGGCGTCGCGCCGCCCACACTCGCCGCAAAAGTCGGATTCGCATAGCACGGCGTGATGCACCACTCGCCTTTGGCCTGCCACATCTTCGCCGTTCCCGCGCAGACGTCGCCGGCCTTGCTGCCCAGCGTCTGGTAGCAGACCGTCAGCGGCTGGGTGCTGGCACCAGTCAACTGGTTGGGCCAGTTCAGCTTGCCGACGTACCACATGTCCAGCGGATTCATCGCCACGTCCTCGATCTTCAGAGCGACCCATCCAAACAGGTAAATCACCACCGTTGCGGTCGACACGCCATACTGGTGGTCGTTCCAGTAGTGCGCGCCGATGGCGTACGAATGCGCCAAGGTCGGCGTGCCTTCAGGGTATTCCAGATTCAGGTTCTCGGGCCCCGCCCCGTCGGTGTCGTCCAAGTCCAAGGTCGGATCGTCCTTGATCGCCTTGTTGGCCGAGCCCCATTCCGGCGAGTTGTTGAACCAAAAACAGTCAAACGGGTTGTGGAACCAAGGATCACCCGTGCCGTCGCAGTCCAGATCCGGACCAGACGCCAAGTAGTTGGCAAAGTGCAGGTCCATGTCCGCGCCCGCAGCCGGGCCCGAGTCCGTTTGATCCGTATCAGCCGGCGTGTTCCACAGCAGCTCGATGTGCACCGCGTTGTTCGGCACCACGAGCACTTTCTGGCACGTCGCCGCGCACGACTTCACGCCATTGGCATCCGTCACTTCCAAGCAGAACTCGTACTCACCTGCGGTGTCTGGCGTAAAGCTCGGGTTCGGGAACGTACTGTTGGGCAGAAAGCCCTTCTGCGAACCCTTGGGTTGCGTCACGGTCCACTTGTACGTCTTGATCGCCTGGCCGCCGACGCCCTTGGAGCCATCACCTTTCAAGTGCAACGTCGTCTGCGGCACGACTTCATCGCCCTCCGTCACGTCGATCTTGGCGGTCGGGCAGACCTGCAGCACCCCCGTTCCCGACACAGCGACCGTCGGCGGCGAACTGGCAAACGCGTCGGAGTCGACTTGGATGTTTGCCGTGTCCGGCAGCTGCTGTCCGGGATTGTTCGGATCAGCCGGGCTCACGTCGACCGGCGCATAGTTCACCGCGAACGTCGTCGACTTTCCACCTGCGCCGATGCAGCACGGCGCGGCCTTGGTTGGCCCGTTCGCGACGTCGATCGCGGGGCAGACGGCCTGCATCGCACTGAAGTCCAGCGTGAACTCGCCCGGCGCGGCCGTGCTACCCGCGAGGGCAATGCTGCTCAAGCAAAGTTCTGTGCCACCGCAGCTCGTGAGGGTCACGGTTTTGACACTTGCACCGCCCGCCGCCAGTACGCCGCCAAAGTTGAGCGTCGTCGGGTTGAGCTTCAAACACGGCACTTCTGCGTTGAGTTTCATGGCGATGGCCGTCCCGTTCGCCTGGCTCGGATCGTTGCAGTAAAGCGTCAACGTCGCCGTGTGGAGCTTCGCGTCGATCGGCGCAGCGATCACGGTCACGATCGCTGATTGTCCCCCAGTCAGCTTCGGCGGCGTCGGCATGCTGACCTTTTGCGAAGAAGGCGCGATCGCGGTCAGGCCGCCCAGTGCTTGGATCGTGAAGACGGGCGCGCTCGCCGTGAAGAGAAACGCGCTGCACGTCAACTCGCCCGCGCCGTTGTTGCTGATGGTCAATTGCGATGACTCTTGGGTATTTGGCGCGACGTAGCCCCAGGCCAACGCCGATGGCGACACCGCAATCTGCGGTGGCGGCCCGCAGTCCTCCAGACAATTCACTGGCGTCTCGCATGGTTTGGCACACACGCCGTCGCCACACTTCGCGGTGGCGGTGTGACTGCAGCCGCCATTCAGGCAGCTATCGACGGTACATGCGTCGCTGTCGTCGCATTGCAGGGGCGCGCCGTGGCTGCACGTACCTTTGCCGCACGTGTCGGGTGTGCACGCGTTCCCGTCGTCGCAAGCGACTGGGGTGCCGAACCCGCTACCATTGGCGAGGCACGGAAGCGCCTTGCCGTCCAGGCAGGCCCCGTCGGTGCAGAGCCGTTGCTGGCAATGCCGGCTCGCGTCACACCACTTGCCGCCCGAACAATCGGCGTCGCTGACGCACTCGACGCAGGATCCGGCGGCCTTGTCGCACACGTTGGGGCAGTCGGTCGACGATTGACACGGCTTCTTGATGACGCAGACCTGATTCTCGCAAGACTTGTTGTCCGCACAGTCGACGCTGGTCAGACAGCCCACGCAGACACTGGACACCTTGTCGCAAATGCCGCCCATGCCCTTGCATTGCATGTCGCTCGTGCATTGCAATCCGACGACGCACTTCTGAGCAACGCACGTGTGCCCGGCGCCACAGTCCTGGTTCTTCTCGCACGCGATGCAGATGTGTGACGTCGCAGCACAAACGAGCGGCGCGGCACAGTCACTTCCGGCGATGCAAGGCTGATTGACGCCTTGAGTGGCCGTCGTCGCTGTGTCCGCGTCAGTCGCGCCGACCGTGTCGTTCCCCGCAACGGCATCAGTGGCCTCGGAAGTTCCATCGGCGATGGTCACATCGGGCGTCGATGCGCCGCCAGTGGATCCGCCAGTGGAACCGCAAGCGGTCGCGAAAACCGTCAGCAGAAGAGTGGAAAGTGTGCGCATCCTATCTCCAACAGGTCTCTTGTTCCCGGACTGTTCACTCTGCTCGATTGTGCGCGTTCCGCCGATCCGGTCAAGCTGGCGACAGCTGTGGTGGCGTCCGCAGACTCGAACGCCAGCTGAATCTTGGCGCGCACGTCGCATCCTCGCGGGGCGGGTAGACGTGCGGCGGCGGGGACGAATTCGGTAAGCTTTTTCAGGCGTTTTCAGCGGTGCTGCGTGGCAGGGGCCGCGCGTGGCGGGAGGTGAGCGTGGGTGGCCGCTGCGCTCACACGGGCCTGAGTCCGAGTTTCACATTGACGCGCTGGGGGCAGGACCACATCATCGGCGTCGGCACTTGGGAGGTCACATGCTTCACATTCAGCTGGAACCCGAAGATGACGGCCGCTGGGTCGCTGAGTTTCCTGAGCTGGCCGAGCGTGCTGCTTGAGCGCCTCGACGACAATCCGCGTCGTAGCTGGAGTTGCGGCGGCAGCGGCCATCTCCTGCACAGACACGGGAGGCACGTTGGACAGCCCCCGCAACCAATGGAAGACACGCGTCGAGGCCGTCTTTCACACGACGTGCACAGAGGCCATGGACGCAACCGCATCACAAGTTCACTGCGCCAACGGCTGTACCTACAAATGGGTGGAATCCGAAGCAGCAACTGAAGCGGGCATCGTTGTTTCGTGTCCACCGAAATCGGGAAAGCCCTGGGCTCCAGACTGCGAGACGGACTCGCCGTACACCCTCGGCGACCCGACTGGAAACGGCAGTTGCTGGGCACCGCCCACGCATTGGTGCTACGCCCCCGCGCTCCTCACCATCACAGCCGCTTGCGACCCAAAGTCCGACCACTGCTGCGCGTTTGTTGACGAGTGCATCCCCTGTGGCTGGGAGGTCTGCTACGTTGGACCGTCGGGGGCGAGCAGCCCGAAGTGCGCGGCGGCAGCCGGAAAGAACACTTGTCCATCAGGCCTGGTGGAGATGGTGACGACGTGCGTCGTCTGCGGCGGGATCACGGTCTGTCCGCCGTAGCCGAGCACCGCCTTCAGTCATCCTCGACCTTCCGTCACCGGCCGGAACTCCTTCAGCTGCGGCGCGTGTACCCCAAACGTAAACTCCGCGGCCTTGACCACCTTCGCACGCAGACCGTCGGCCTTCTTCGCCTCGGCGTTCAGTTCCTGCGTAAGCAGCGCCAGCGCCTGCTTGGCGTTCTCCTGCTTGGCGTTGAGGGCCTGAATCTTCGTGTTGCTCGCCGCCAGCGCGACGGCAATCGGCTTGACCTGAGCGGGCAGCTCCGCCGCGTAGCGCTTGGCGCCTTCGGCTGCGAGGTTGTTGCGGCTCAAGCGCTCGGCCAGGGACATACGTTGTGACATGCGGATCCTCCTGACACGCCGTAGGGTTTGGGTCGGCGTCGTTGCAAAACGTCGCGCCGGCGCGGGAATTGTCAATTTTTTGCGTGGGCACGAGGCGAAAGGCAGCGGGCAGTGACGGCCCGGCAGGTAGCAACCGCAGAAGGAGCGCGGGCCCCGCTTCCCCGGAGGCGGGTGGACGGTGCACGCCTCCGGGCGGAGACTGCCCGGTCGTGCAGCGGCAGCCCCCGCGGGAGAGCGAAGGGAGCCCACAGTTGTTGGGAGAACGCCCGGTGGTGAAGCGTCGGTGCTGGGCGGCGCCTCGACATCTGGCAGGTTCAGGCAGGCGGGGCGCCGACCAAAGACCCCAGAATCTCCGACACCTGCCCCGCCAGGATCGGCAACTCGCGATTCACGACGACCCAAACGAGCTCCAGATCCACATCGTCGTAACCGTGAATCAGCACGTCGCGTAGGCCAGCCATCTTGCGCCACGGCACTTCCGGGTGGGCCGCACGTAGTTCCGGGCTGACCCGCTTCGCGGCTTCACCGACAATCTCCAAGCGACGCATGACTGCGTCTTGGCGGAGCAGGTCCTGCAGGAACTCCGCTTCGCTGATGCCCGCGACATAGCCGATGGCAAGCGTCGCCGCATCGCCGATGTCCTGGAGCGACGCGAGATCACGCTGCATGCATGACCTGCGCAGTGGAGAGGATCTCATGCCGGATCACGGCATTGCGGCTGCGCTCCACACCACGCCGCGTGTGCACGTCCACCTTGCGCCCACAAAGTGCGCTCAGCGCGTCGGCGAACGCAATCTGGTCAAAGAGGCTGGCACCAGCTTCGGGCGCAAACACGATGAGCACGTCGACATCGCTATCGTCGCGAAAGTCGGCGCGCAGGACCGAGCCGAAGACCGCGAGTTCGACCACCCGAAACTTTGCACAGAGTGCGGCAATTTCAGCGTGCGGCCATGCGATGCGAACGGTTTTCATCCGGAGACTCGCCCGGCGTCTTCGGCGACGCGCACCGGCAGGATAGCACAGGGATGCCCACATCCTCAAAAGCGACAAAAGCCGCCCCAGTTTCCCGGAGCGGCCTTTGCCCTTCCAAACTACCCGGTCGACTTAGTCCGCAGACTCGATCGTCAGGGTGATCTTCGCACTCACGTCGCCGTGCAGCTTCGCGACAATCGCGAACTCGCCCAGCGCCTTGATGTTGTCCGGAACGACCAGGTCGCGACGGTCGAGGTTGAAGCCCTGCTCAGCCAGCAGCTCCGCGATTTCACGCGAAGTCACCGTGCCAAACAGCTTGCCGTCCTCGCCCGCGTGGCGCTTGACGTTCAGGGTCACACCGTTGAGCTTCTCCGCGACCGTCATCGCCTCGGCTTTCGCCTTGGCCAGACGCGACGCGACCATCGCCTTCTTGTGCGCCATCTCACCGACCGCGCGCTCGTTGGCGAGCATCGCCAAGTTACGCGGCAGCAGGTAGTTGCGACCGAAACCGTCCGCAACCGTCAGGATATCGCCAATTTTGCCCACGTTGGGCACGTTTTCACGCAGAATGACTTTCATGGCGTTTCTCCTTAATCCGCGGTCGCGCTGGAGAACGGCATGAGCGCCATGATGCGGGCGCGCTTGATCGCTTCCTGCAACTGACGCTGATGCGGTGCACACACGCCGGAAATACGACGGGGAACAATCTTGCCGCGCTCAGAAATGAAGCGCTTCAGCATGCTCGGCGTCTTGTAGTCGATGTAGAGCGTCTTGTCGGCGCAGAACGGGCACACCTTGCGGCGGCCGAAACGACGCTGACGTGCGGGTTCAGCCGCGGCGCCATTCGGATCTTTTTCTTTGGTGTTGGTCGGCTTCATACGAGGTCATCCTCCATGCCGTCGTCCATGTCGTCGCGACGACCACGGCTGCTACGGTATTCATCGGCGCGGCGAAGATACTGTTCTTCTTCGTCTTCCTCGCGCTCGGGCGTCAGGCTCTCCACGCGCTTGATCTGGTCCTCAATGTCAAACGATTCCAGCTTGGCCAGTTCGCTCAGGCGAACGGTCTGGTACCGAATCACATCGGGGGACAGGCGCAGTTGACGCTCCAGTTCCTTGACGAACGCAGGCGCCGCCAGGTAACCGTAGTACCAGTAGTTGCCTTTTTTGTGTTTGGCGACTTCGTAGGCCAGCTTGCGCTTGCCCCAATCCACCAGCTTCAGCTCAGCACCACCCACCGTCTCAAGCGACTTGGCCAGACGAGCGCGGATTTTCTCCACGGTCTCGGCTTCCGCTTCCGGCTGGGTGATGAACAGTGTTTCGTACAGACGAACCAACATGTTCTTACTCTCTCCCTATGGTTCCGCAGCAGGATGCTGCGTTTGCGGGACGATTCCCGCAGGGTTCGCCACCGGAAAATCCGGTGACGTTCTGGTCGCTGACGAAAAGTCAGCCACGTCTATTTTGGCGACGGCCCAACGCCGTTCACCTGATTCATCGCGGCACGCACACCCACCCGCAGACAGGCTTGCACCGCATCCCGTGCCCGATCCAGCACTTGCGGCAGTTCCGCGCGATCGCTCGCGGAGAACGGCATCAGCACCCAATCGACCACCTCGCCCTTCCCCGGTTCAGGCCGCCCGATCCCCAGCCGAATCCGCGCATAGCCAGGACTGGCCAACTGCGCGTGCAACGACTTGAGACCGTTGTGCCCGCCGTGCCCGCCGCCCAACTTGACCTGCACCCGACCAAAAGCCAGATCCAGATCGTCGTGCAGCACCAGCACTTCTTCCGCTTTGACGCCGAAGAACGCGCACATCGCCTGCGCCGGGAAGCCGGACAGGTTCATGAACGTGCCGGGCTTGAGCAGCAGAACTTCTTTATCGGCGATCCACGTTTTGGCGAATTCACCGTTGAACTTCTGCTGCCACTGCACGGGGCCAACGAGCGCGTCCATCGCCATCCACCCGACGTTGTGCCGCGTTTCCGCGTACTTCTTGCCGGGATTGCCCAACGCGACGATCGCGCGGATCGGCACATCAGGCGGCAGCGGTTTTTGCTCAGGCTTGGCCATGGCAAGCTCACACTTGGGTTGGAGTCCAACCATTCCGCACAGGAACGGCCGTACGGACTCAGAACCGTTGAATTACTTCTTCTTCGTCGGCGCGGCCACGACGGTCTCTTCGACCTTCGGCGCGAAGATTTCGAGGATCTTGAACGTCTTCTTGAAGACCGGCACCACGCCCGCGGGCAGCGGCAGGCCTTCGGCGAACATGACAAAGCCGTTGTCGAACGGCGTCACGTCGATCTCAATGCTGGTCGGCAGCGTCGACGGCGTGCAGGACACCTTCACGTGGCGCGTGATGAACTCCAGGCGACCACCGGCTTTCTGGCCAGCGGAACGACCCGACAGGTTCACCGGCAGCGTGACGATGAGCGGCGTGTCCGGGTTCACGAGCAGCAGGTCCACGTGCTGAAGCTGGCGCGTCAACGGGTCAAGCTGCACTTCCTTCGCGATCGCGAGCTTGCTTTCGCCGCCCAGGATATCCAGCTGGAACAGCTGGTTGCGACCGTAGGCGCTCGTCAGGCCTTTCTTCAACTGGCGGGGCTCCACCGCAACCGGCGTGGCTTCCGTGCCCGCACCGTACAGGATGGCCGGCAGGAGACCAGCGCGACGAATCTTCTTGGAGATGCCCGAACCGGACAAGTGACGCGGACGGACGGAAAGCGGGGCGGTAGGCAGCGACATAAGGAACTCCAATCACCAAATTCGTTCGGGCGGCACCACGTTGATGCCTGCGCGACAGCAGGGGAGCCGCAGCCCTGATCCTGCTGGCAGATCCGGATTTCTCAGGAGCTGCGCCGAGTTAGACCGCGAGACGGCGTGTTGCCGGGAACGCGGGGAGCGCAAGTATAGAGGATTATTGTGGCGCGTCAATCACGCAAGCGGGCGGCCGGCGACGACAATGCCATCCGCGTCGGCGTAAACCCACGATCCAGGCACCCAGTGGACGTCAGCGAATTGCAAGGCAATGTCGCGGTAGCCAGCGCCCTGCTTGAGCGTCTTGCGCGGGTGCGTGCCCAGCGCGCGGACGCCCAACGGAAGGTCCGCGATCACCGCGCTGTCGCGGATACAGCCCCAGACGATGACGCCGGACCAGTCGTTTTGGACCGCAAGCGCCGCGATCTGATCGCCCACGAGCGCGCAGCGCGTCGAGCCGCCGCCATCGACGACGAGGACGCGACCGGCGCCGGGCTCAGAGAGCGCGGTCTTGACCAGCACGTTGTCCTCAAACACTTTGACGGTCGCGATCGCCCCGGCAAACGCGGTGCTTCCGCCAAAATTCCGGAAAATCGGCGCTGCGACCTGGACTTCCGCATCGAAGTCGTCGCACAAGTCGGCAGTAGCCCAGCTCATTTCTTACGCACCACGAGGTAAAAGACCGACGCGCTGTGCAGCGACTGCGGCAGCAGAATCAGCGGCAAATCGAGCAGTTTGACGGGGAAGAAGAGGAACAAGGAGAGGTTGACAAGGAGCCAGAACAGCTTGTCGCTGCCCAAACAGAAGATCGTGGCAAATGTGTAGCAAAGCCAGACGTTGAGCGTGGAAAATGGTCCCGAACGCGTGCCGATCTTGACGATCTCGAAGTCCTTGAAGAGCAGCAGAAGTCCCGGCGCGGTCCAGCGGTGGAAGTCGGACGGGGAGGCGTGAAACGGGTAGAGAAACGGCGTACTGACGTAGCCGATGCCGCCGGGCTCCAGAATCCGGTGCATTTCTCGCACGGCGGCGGGAACGTCGGGCACGTGCTCCAGCACATTGTCACAGACGAACCGCGCGACGCTGCCATCCGCGATCGGCAGGTTTGCGATGTCCGCCACGATGTCGACCATAGGCGCCGGCGCGATGTCGATGTTCTCCACGCCCGGACCCAAGCGCCGTACGCCCGCGCCCAAGTTCAAGCAACGCCCGGCGCGCGGAAAGTTCTTGAGGAACCAGCCCGGCCCAAAAACCAGCAGCGCTGGACCAAAAACCACCGTCATGGTGCGGTAAAACAGCGGCAGGCTCTTCAAGCGCTCGCGCAGGCCGTCCTGGCCAGGTGCGGTGGGATTGCTCATACGTCTCCAAAACAGGCTCTTTGGCCGCCCGCGAGGCTAGTGACGCCGCCGCCTTGGGTCAAGTTGCAGATCGCCCGACTTCTTGCCGCTGCCTCGCAGCGCCAGTATCCTCCCCGCGCGCCGTTTCTTCCCCCTTTGCGCGCCCGCATGCCGATGCCAGACACCGATCGCTCACCTTTGCCGCCCGTCCCCAAGCTGCTGCCGTGGCTACTGGCCATGGGCGTCATTGCCAACTTGGCACCGATTTGGACTGTCACCTGGCTGCCCATGGGCGATCTGTTCGGCCACGTGCAGTTGATGGACATCGTCCTCCGTTACGGCGATCCGGCGACCTCCTACCGCGAGACGTACCTGCTGCCGCGCACGTTGGATCCGAACACGCTCTCGCTCTGGTTTGCCCGCGCGGTACCCGGCATCGGCGCGCTGACGGCGGCGCGGCTCTTGCTCAGCGCTTACGTCGTGGGGCTTCCGGTCTCGCTCGTCGTTCTGGCGCGCGCCTGGCGCCGCGATCCGTGGTTGGCCCTTCTCGCCCTGCCGCTCACGTGGAACGCGCTGGTCAACATTGGCTTTCTCAATTACATCATCGCGTTGCCCGTGCTGTTTACCAGCCTCGCGGTCGCCCGCCGCTATGCCGAGTCCGGGCGCTGGCAGCGTGGCGTGGCGTTGGCGCTTCTGCTGACGATCCTCTTTTTCTGCCACGTGATCGCGTTTCTGATCGGCATGGGCATGGCGGTTTTTGTCCTGATCTGGCACGGCGACGGCTTGCACCGCCTGACTCGCCTGTGGGTCGTGCTGGCAGCGGCGCCCGTAGGCGTGCAGTGGATCTGGCGCAAGTTCATCGCGCTGGAAGCCACCGTGGAGGGCCGGACGTTCGGCACGCAGTCGGGCAACCTCGGACTGTGGTTTCTGACGCCGAAGGAACTGGTCAACCAGCTCTACGAATGGTCCACGCAGTATTTCCGCGATGGCGTCGATCGCAAGATGGCTTGGAGTGTGCTGGCGCTCTGGCTGGTATTGATGGTGGTCGGTCTCGTGCCGCAGCTACGCGGGTCTTCCGATCTGCGCCTGCGCTGGCGCGATCGATCGCTGGAGTTGATGACGCTCCTGTGCGCCATCGCCTACTTCTTTTTGCCCTCGCACATGAATGAAATGTCGATCATCACCGAGCGCGTCGTGATGCAGGTCATTCTGATGGGAATGCTCTGGCCGCAGCTTGAATTTACCGCGTGGCGGCGCTGGCTGATCGTGCCGATTTTGGCGCTTTCGCTCGTCTACGCGTGGACGGTGCGCCAGGAATTCCGAAGATTTGAGCGGGTCGAGATCGGCGATTTGCCGCACGCGATGGAGAAATTCCCCGCCAAGTCGCGTTTTTGTTACGTGCTCGTGGAGCGCGACAACGCAACGACGTTCATGGGCGCGGTTTGGCACGTGCCGCGGGCGATCTTTGCCCTGCAGCACGGCGGCTTGGTCGACGACAGTTTTGCGGTTCGCCCGTACACACCCGTGCAGTACAAGGCCGGCGCGATGCCCACGCCGTTGATCGGCAATTTCTGGAACAATCAGCACCTTTTTGATTACGACTACGTGCTGGTCCGCGCGCAAACAGCGCCAGTCTATGCCGATATGTCGCCGTATCTGCAGCGGACGTGGCATCAAGGGCACTTTTGGCTGTATCGCGTCCAGGCTGGAGACCGGCGGCGCATGCAAGTGGTGACGGTCGGCGGGGCGGGCGGAACCGGGGAATTCAGCGATTGCGCGAAAGGCTACGCGCTCAATGGCCTGATCGTGCAGCAGAAGGACGACCTCGTTCGCAGTTTTACACCGCTATGCGGCAGCATCGCCGGCCGTTCAGCGCCCGTGGCGCCGCCGACACCCGCGCCACGCGTGCGGTCACACCGCCCGTTGGACTTGCCCAACACCGAAGCCGCCGCGGAAGAGGCCAAGACGAGCGGCCATCGCCTCGGACCACGCGTACAGAACGCCGAAGAGGTGCGGCTGACGTGTCCGGAAAACACCTTCGTCGTCGGCATGACCGGCCGTGCGGCACTTTTTGTCGACGCGCTGGGTCTGCTCTGCGCGCCCGTTCCCTGGATGGGCGACACCAACCGTTTGGCCACCACGCGGATCGTCGGCGGTCCGGGCGGCAGCACCTTCAGCGCCAGTTGTCCCAAAGGCCAGATCGCCGTGGGTGCGCAAGGTGCGTTCGGTGAAGTTGCAGATCAGGCCGGAATTGCCTGCATCGACTGGTCCACCTGGTAGACGGCAAATGACCTGAATCCCTGCCGGGTCGTCTTGACACCGGGGGTGCACCCTCCTAGCCTTTTGCCCCTGCTGCCGCAGTCCGTGGCACTTCTTGCGAGGCACGCGTTTATGAAGAAAGAAACTGGCATTCTCGTCGTCCTTTTTGCCATCCTGCTGGCGTTTGGCGCTGGTCGCTTCTCTGCCACCGTCTCTGCCGGCAAGTCGGGTACCCCCGTTGCCGTGGCTGAAGGTGGTGGCGCCGCCGTCGGCGATGGCATCCTGCCCGCTTCTCTGCCCGTTCACGGCGCCAAAGACGCGGTCGTCACCATCTTTGAAGTGTCTGACTTCCAGTGCCCGTTCTGCGGTCGCGTGGGTCCGACGCTGAAGAAGCTTCAGGAAGAATACCCGAACGATGTCCGCGTCGTGTGGGCCAACCAGCCGCTGCCGTTCCACGATCGCGCCAAGCCCGCCGCTACGGCCGCGGCCGCCGCGCACCGTCAGGGCAAGTTCTGGGAATTCCACGACAAGCTCTTCGCGAATCAGCGCGACCTGACCGACGACAACTTCCAGAAGTGGGCCAAAGAGCTCGGTCTGGATGTGGCGAAGTTCAACGCGGACCTGAAGGACGAAGCGATCGCCAAGCAGATCGATCGCGACATCGCCATCGCCAACGCGCTCGGTGCGCGGGGGACGCCGGCGTTCTTCATCAACGGCAAGCTCCTGTCGGGCGCGCAGCCCTACGAGAATTTCAAGAAAGAAGTGGACGAGGCGATCGCGGCGGCCAAGCCGCTGGCGGCGCAGAAGAAGGGCCTCGACTTCCTGATTGCCGCCTTCACCGCGCGTGATGCAGCGACCGGCCCGAACGTCGTCAAGTACTACATCAAAGGCGAATCCCCGGCCGCTGACGAGGCCCCGGCGCAGGCTCCGGAAGCGCACGACGACGGTCCCGCCAAGGCACCGCCGGACAGCTATGACATCTGGAAAGTGCCGGTCGACGCCAAGAAAGACGCGATCAAGGGCGACAGCGAGAAGGCCCTCGTCACGATCGTCGAGTTCAGCGATTTCCAGTGCCCGTACTGCTCGCGCGCCGCGGCCACCGTCGGCGAATTGGAAAAAGCGTATGGCGAGAAAGTGCGTATCGTGTTCAAGCATACGCCGCTGCCGTTCCACCAGAATGCCAAGCCCGCGTCGTCCGCGGCGATCGCAGCGGGTCTGCAGGGCAAGTTCTGGGAATTCTATGACAAGGCGTTCGCCAATCAGACGGCGCTGACGGATGAAAACTTTGAAGCGTGGGCCAAGGAACTGAAGCTGAACGTCGACAAGTTCAACAAAGATCGCAAGGACGAGAGCGTCGCCAAGCAGATCGAAGACGACATCGCGGGCGGCCAGTTGGTCGGGATTCGCGGCACGCCTGGCTTCATGATCAACGGCCGCAAGGTCGTAGGCGCCCAGCCGGCCAACGTGTTCAAGGCGGTCATCGACGAGGAAATCGCGAAGGCGGAAAAGGCGGGCAAGAAGGGCCCGGCTTACTACGACGGCATCATCGAAAACGGCAAAGTGTTCAGCGAACTGGGCGACAAGAAAGACATCGACGTCGAAGGTCTGCCGTTCAAGGGTCCCAAGGACGCCGCGGTCACGATCATCGAGTTCAGCGACTTCCAGTGCCCGTTCTGCTCGAAGGTCAACGCGCCGGTGGAAGCCGCGCTCGAAAAAGACCCGAAGATCAAGGTCGTGTTCGCGCACTTCCCGCTCTCCTTCCACCAGAACGCCAAGCCGGCGTCGATTATGGCGCAGGAAGCGTGGGAACAAAGCCCGGAGAAGTTCTGGAAGCTGCACGCACAGATGTTCGCCAATCAGAAGGATCTGTCCGAAGAGAACATCACGAAGTGGGCGACCGAAGCCGGCGTGGACGTCAGCAAGCTGACCGACGCGAAGAAAAAGAAGCACGAAGAGTTCCTGAACAAGATCCAAGAGCTGGGCAATAAGTCGGGCGTGGAAGGCACGCCGACGCTGTTCATCAACGGCCGCAAGTGGGAGCCGTCGAGCGGCTTTACGCCCGAAGCGATCCTCGCTGCCGCTGAGAAGGCCGCCAAGCTGAAGTAAGCGCGGACGTTGAGCTGACGGACACGATTACGGGTGTTCGTCAGCTCCGTCGGCGACGCGCGCGATGCCCGACTGCGTGTCCCGCGAACGACATAAGCGGAAATCTACGTGGGACAAACCCGCCCTGACACGTTCGGCGGTTAGTCTCCTTCTTCCGCATCGCGCGCCACGTGCCGAAGCGCCTTGCGCAGCAGTTCACGCTCCACCACGGGCAGACCGTCCAGCAGCGCGTCTTCGACCCGAAGGGCGATGTCCGCGACCTGAGCGGCCACTTGCACGCCCGGCTCCGTCAGCAGCACGGCGTGGCGCCGCCGATCGTGGGGATCGGCAGCGCGCCGGACGAGTTCCAACCGTTCGAGCTGGTCCAGAAGCGCCACGAGGTGCGCACGCTCGATCGACAACAGCTGCGCGATCTCCACCTGCGCCATCGCCCCGCGGTCGGCCAACGTGAGGAGGATGTCGCAGTGCGGGGGACGCAGGCCCAACGTCGCAATCTCCACCGAAAACAGACGTTGCGCGTGCTTGCCCAAGCGCACGAACAGATAGCCGATGTGATGGGAGAGCGAGTCCGGCAGGTCGTCGAGGTTCGGGCTTGGCATCGCGGCTCCATCATTTCACTTGACAATGATTGTGTCGCACAACTATTGTCAGGCGCACACAAGGAGGAACTATGGCGACTGAACTGGAAAACAACAAGGAAATTGCCCTGAGCGTCTCGCGCGCCATCCTGAACGGCGAGTGGCAGAAGCTGGACGGACTGCTGGACACCGGCTTCACGTACACGGGCGACAGCGCAATCTACAGCCGTGACGAGTACATCGGCTTCATGCAAGCGCTGAAGGACGCGATGGCCGGCATGACAATGGAGTTCACGCACGTGCTCGCTGAAGGTGATCTGGTGAGTATCAGGTTTGTGACGCGCGCCAAAAACGTCGGGAAATTCATGGGCGCGCCCGCAACCGGCAAGGATGTCGTCATTGTCGGCCAGTTCACACGGCGCATCGCCAATGGCAAGGTCATGCAAGAATGGCAGACCACAGACCTTTTGGGTCTCATGACGCAAATGGGCTTCGGTACGCTGCTTGGCTACACTGTGGTTGCCGGTCTGCTGAAGAAACAAGCGCCGCCGCCGGCACGCCGACTGAATTGACCAGCCGCGAATTGCAAACCAAAGTGCAGTTTCGGTGCCTTCCTTGATTCCTGCGTTGCGTTGACCGACAATTGGGCCATCAACAAGCCCTGCTTGGTTACTTCGTCGCTCAGGCACGGAGGCATCTCATGCCCGATGGTGGCGCCGACACGTCGGCCCGCAGTTTGCACACGTCCGTACCGCTATGGTGTTTTCTCCTATCGGGCGTCGCCGGACTTCTCTACGAAGTCTGCTGGATTCGTCGCGCCGCACTGGTCTTCGGCTCCACTGTTCACGCCAGTAGCGTGGTCTTCGCGGTCTTCTTTGCTGGGATCGCGTTAGGCAGCGCCGTCGTCGGGCGGCAAGCCAAGCGGATCGCCGACCCGCTGAAGCTCTACGCGCGTCTGGAGTTGGGCCTCGCGTTCCTGGGCGCGGCGAGTCTCCCGCTCTTTCACGTCGCGGATCTCGGCCACGGCGCAGCGTACCGCCTGCTGGGTGACGGGAATCCTCTGCTCTGGCCCGCGCGCATCGTACTGGTCGCGCTCGTGCTTCTGGGGCCGACTTTTGTGATGGGCAGCACCCTGCCGCTTTTTGCCCAGGCTTTCGTGCCCCGCGCGGGCAGGATCAGCGGCTCGATCGGATTTTTGTACGGTCTCAACACGCTGGGTGCCGCGCTGGGCTGCGCGCTCGCGGGCGCCGTGTTGCTGCCGGAGATTGGCGTCACGGCGACGGTTGCCCTCGCGGCGCTCTTGAACGCGCTGGCTGGGTTGCTGTCGCTGCGTTTTCGCACCGAACCGCCGCCTGCCCCGCAGCTGCAAGATCGCGGGCTCCCGACGCGAACGCCTTCGCGCTTGTTGCTTCTGCTGGTCTTTCTGACGGGGCTTGCCGCCGTCGGTCAGGAAGTGCTGTGGACCCGCTTCCTCGCCCTCATCGTCCGCAACACCGTCTACACGTACACGCTGACGCTGAGTGTCATCCTCTGCGGTATCGTGGTCGGCAGCTGGCTGGCTTCCTGGCTGTTTCGCCGCACAACCTCGCGCGCGGCGATCTTCGGCGCGCTGCAAATCGCGTTGGCGCTGGGCGTGCAGGGCATCATGCTGTTGCCGGCGCACGTCTGGCACGGCATTGCGCACGGCTACGCGGCTTACTTCTTGCTGCTGCTCGGTCCGGCGATTCTATCGGGCGCGTCGTTTCCCCTCGCGGTGCAGCTGCTGACCGACGATCCGCAGGATGCGGGCGATGCGGTCGGACGCGTGACCGCGCTGAATACCCTTGGCGGCATTGTCGGCTCGCTCCTCACTGGGTTCGTGCTGTTGCCGCAGATCGGCATGCACGGGAGCACCATCCTGCTCACCGCCGTGAACCTGGTGGCCGGATTGCTGGCGTGGGTCGCGCTTTCCCACACGTGGACGCGGCCACGGCGACTCCTTGCGTCTGGCGTGGCGGTTCTGCTCTTTGGCGCGACGCCACAGCTCTCCGGGACGCACCTGCCCGACGCCTTCCTGGGCAACAGCGGCAAGCTCGTCGAAACGCGTGAAGGCCTCCAAGCCAACCTCGCGGTGGTCCAACGCGGCGGCGTCATGAACCTGGAGATGGATCGCTGGTGGCAAGGTCAGGACAAGAAGACGCACCAGATCGTCGCCGCACACCTGCCGATGCTGCTGCACCCCGAGCCGCGGCGCGTGCTCGTTGTCGGCGTGGGTGCGGGGCAAACGCCCGCGCGGTTCTTGCAGTACGAGAGTCTGGAGGCGTTGGACTGCGTCGACGTCGAGCCCGGCGTCTTTGCGCTTATCGCAAAGTGGTTTGAGCACGCCTGGATGAACGATCCACGCGTGCGTCTGATCGCCGCGGACGGACGCAACTACTTGCAGCACACGGATCAGGCGTACGACCTCATCTCGCAGGAAGTCGGCCAAGTCTTCCGTCCGGGCGTGCCGGCGCTCTACACGCAGGAGTTCTATCGGTACGCGCGCGGACGGCTTGCGCCCAACGGTCTCTTCTCGCAGTTCGTGCCGCTGGCGTTCCTGCCGACCGACGCGTTCCGCGGCATCGTCCGCACGTTCCTCACGGTCTTTCCCAACAGCGTGCTCTGGTACAACAAGTCCGAGCTGCTGCTGATCGGCAGCGTGGGACCGAGCCTCTTTCTGGACCCGCAGCGGCTGCTCACGATGCAGCGCAATCCCCAAGTCAACGCGGACTTGCGCTTTAGCTACTGGGGCGGAGAACGGGAGTGGCTGAACCAGCCCGCGTGGCTTCTCGGCGGTTTCTTGCTCGGTCCCGACGGGCTGGACAAGCTCGCGGGCGACGCGCGGACCGACGTCGACGATCGTCCAGAACTTGAATACACCGCGGCGTTTTTGGGTGACGCGAGCGCGTACGAAGCCGCCAACCTCGCGTTGATCCGCCAGCATCTGACGCCAATGCCACAGATTGCGCGTGGCCTGAGCGACGACGTGACCGCAGCAGCGGCACAGGTGCGGACACAAAATCTGGTGGCACTGGAGGCAGGGACCTGGTTGCACCGCGCGGAGCACTTCCAACAGACCGGGCAACTGGACGTGCTGGTCAACCGCCTGCGCGCGCTGCTCGCCGTGAGCCCGAATCACGCGGAGGCCAACCGCGTGCTGGGTGACACGTTGCTCATCCTGAACCGCCCGACGGAAGCCGAGCCGTACGAACAGCACGCCGCGGATTTGCTGCCCACCGCGCCGCTGCCGCAGCGAGGGCTGGGGCTGGCTCAGGCGCAGCGCGGCAAGTGGCAGGATGCGGTCGCGCACTTGCGTCAGGCGTTGGCGCTAGGCGGCGACGATCCGGAACTGCGGCTGCAGTTGGTCGCTGCGCTGTGTGGCGCGCACGCCTGGCGAGAAGCCGCGGACGAACTGCAACGTGTGGTGAACGTGCGCCCGCAAGACGTCGCGCTCGCGCACAGGTTGGCGACCCTCCGGCAGAAGGCGCAGGCTGTGCTGTAGTTGCGGCTACGCGTCCGTCAGCAGCGTCCACTTCCCAGGCACCGCACAGGCATCTTGCGCCGCCTCGAGTTGCTGCAGAAGCGCTTCCGCCGTTTCCGCCACATGCAGCAACGCCCGATGCCGCGGCGCGACAAAGCCGGCGGTCACGGCGCCCTCCAGGAACTGCAGCAGCGGCGTGTAAAACCCGTCGAGGTTCAAAAGCCCCACCGGCTTTTGGTGCAAGCCGATCTGCGCCCACGTCAGGATCTCAAAAAGCTCGTCGTAGGTGCCAAAGCCGCCCGGCAGCGCGATGAACGCGTCGGACATCTCGGCCATCAGCGCCTTGCGCGTGTGCATGGAATCGACGATGTGCAGCTGCGTCAGGCCCCGATGCGCGACCTCACGATCCGCCAGCCGTTGCGGCATCACGCCGATGACCTGCCCGCCCGCTTCCAGACAACCGTTCGCGACTGCGCCCATCGTGCCGACGTGCGCGCCGCCGTAGACCAAGGTCAGCTGTCTGGTCGCAAGTGCCGCGCCAACCGCCGAAGCAGCGCGGAGATACGCGTCACCTCGTCCTGAGGACGAACCGCAAAATACGCAGACAGCTTTCAATGCGCTCACGCGTCGTCGTCGTCATCGTCATCGTCGTCACGACTGCCGACGATCATCTCCGCCGTCTCACCAATCGCGTCGACGACACGCTGGACGCGACCGCGACGCCGACGCGTGCTCGGAGGCAACACTTCCGCGGCGGCCACGGGCTGCGGCTTGGGCTTGCGCGCCTTGGGCGCCGCTTTCTTGGGCTTCTTGGCGACGGTCGACCGCACGATCGGGTTCTTGCCGCGCTTGATCTCCGGCTTCAGTCCGCCTTCATCGTTGGGCACAAAACGCACAGTCGTCGACACTTCAAACTGCACGCTCGTCAGGATCTTCTTCAGCTCGTCGCCCACATTCAGGTTCTGCAGGAACTGCTGCATCTCCCGGCCGATCATCGCGACCGCCTCGCGCTTGGTGCTATCCACCTGCGCGGCGACGTTGTTCATGAAGTCGCGCGGCAAAAGCGACGAGAAGAAGCGACGGCGCTCGTCCTCGCTATGGAGAACGGCGTTGACGCTGCGCTCCACGGTGCGGCGGATCATCTCGGGGATGAAGCCGCCTTCCTCAGTTTCACGCGGTTCGCGCTCTCTCACCATGGCGTTGACCTTGGGCCGAAGTTAGGTCGAGAGGCTCAGTGCGACGAACGACCGTGCGCCGTGCCTTCGTGCGAGTGCGCGCGATTTTCACCGCCCTGCGAGGCGATCGACGCGCTGCCGAGCGCCAGCAAGTTCACGACGCCCGCCTTCTGGTCGCGGCGCGTGTACGACGGCAGCGTGTGCACGCCGGAGTCCAAGCGAATCGCGTCGCACGGGCACGCTTCCTCGCAGAAGCCGCAGTAGATGCACTTCAGGAGGTCGATATCGAAGCTGACCGGGGCTTTTTCGATCGTCGAATCGTCGATCTCCTTCGCCACGATGGTGATGCAGTTGGCCGGACACGCGGTCGCGCACAGCATGCAGGCCACGCAGCGGACGGACTTGTCGTCGCGCAGCATCAGGCGGTGCTTGCCACGGAAGCGCGGCGTGTAGGCGCGGCGGTCTTCGGGGTAGTGAACAGTCACGACGTCTTTCTTGGCGAACAAGTTGCGGGCGAACTGGCGGGTAACCAGCGCGACGCCCTTGAACGCCTCGACCACGTAGGACTGCGTCGCGAAGTCGGGGTGCATGCGGTTGACGACTTTGGCCATCTGTAAATCTCCGGTCAGTCCGTGCCGTTACGCGCGTTCGATGAAGGTAAGGACGATGCCGGTCACCACGAGGTTCAGCAACGCGATT
Organism: uncultured Myxococcales bacterium; assembly: GCA_903896545.1. Taxonomy (GTDB): domain Bacteria; phylum Myxococcota_A; class UBA9042; order UBA9042; family UBA9042; genus CAIYBN01. Next base: position 162,469 of record CAITYF010000151.1, read on the forward strand.
GGCAACATGATCCGCCAGCCCAGACGCATGATCTGGTCATAGCGAAAACGCGGCAGCGTCCAGCGAATGGTCATCTGCAGCCAGATGAGGAAGAGGGTCTTCAAGAGGAAGCCGCCCACTTCGAGCACAACGATCCACCACGCGTCGCCGTGCAGGAACGGAATCGTCCAGCCACCCAGGAAAAGCGTGGTGCCGACGCAGCCGATCAGGATGATTTCAATGAATTCCGAGAGCGCAAAGACGGCGAAGCCCATCGCGGAGTACTCGGTCCACCAGCCTGCGGTCAATTCCGCTTCTGCTTCACCGACGTCAAACGGCGCGCGCTTGTTTTCCGCGATCGCGCACGCCATGTAGAGGATGAACGCGACCGGTTGCAGCACGATGCCCCAAGCCGGGATGAAACCGAGGATGAGCGAACCCTGCTGGCGGGCAATGTCCTGGAGGTCAACGGAACCGTAAATCATGAAGATGCCGCAGAGCGACAAGCCGATCGCGACTTCGTAGCTGATCATCTGCGCGGAGATGCGCAGACCGCCGATGAGCGACCACTTGTTGTTGGACGCCCAAGCGCCGATCACGGAGCCGTACACGTTCAAGCTGCCGATCGCGAAGATGAAGAGGATGCCGAGGCTGGTGTTGGAGACCTGAAAATTGTCGCCAGGACCGTAGGGAATGACCGCGAAGACCAAAAGCGCAGGCACGAACGCCAAGAGCGGTGCGATGCGAAACAGGATAGGATTCGGCGTGTTGGGAATGAAGTCTTCCTTGGTCAACATCTTGATCGGGTCGGCCAGCATGTGCAGCAGGCCGCCCGCGCGGACGTTGCCGATGTTCGCGCGGTTCGGACCGACGCGATTCTGCAGCACCGCCGAGTACTTGCGCTCAGCCCAGGTCAGCACCGTCGCGACGCCCATGACGAACACGAGGACGAAGCCGACGAACTTGATGAGCGTCGCAAGCACGAGATTCAGAAGGACGTTATCAACCAAATGCATGGCAAATTCCTTGGCTTATCAAGCGCCACGACGGAGGTGGAACGGGCGGCGGTAGGTCGGCGAGACCGGATCCGGCTCCCACTCAGGCGTACCGTTGACGTGCGCGCGGGCCGGCGCGAGAACGCCGTCCTTGGGCAACCCGCGGCCGTGGTCCGCCAGAGCGGCGTACGAAAGACCGGCAAAATCCGGAACCGCCGTGGCGAGGCTGTCGAACAGCTCAGACGAACGGCTCTTTTCACTGAAATCAAACGCAACCGGACGGTCGCCGTGGCCCAGAACCGCGTGCGCCAGATTGGCCGCCGCGGCGTGCGGCGTCACCGTCGTGACCGACGGCTTGAGCGGCGCGCCGAGGCGTTGCACCCAACCGGCGAAGTTCACAAGCGTACCTTCGCGCGCGGCAAGCTGCGTGAGCGGCACCACGACGGTCGCGGCATTGGAAAGCGCGCCCGCGAGATCCGTCAGAACGGCGACATTCGCGATGTCGGAGATGGCTTCCACAAGCGCGTCGCCCGCGGCGATCTCGTTGTCCACGATGATCAGCGTGTCCAGGGACTCCGCGTCCGCGACGAGCTGCTTGGCGTCGCCGAAGCCCGGCGTCAGCGCCGTCAGGATAGCGCGCACACCAGCGTCATTGGCGTCCCGATCCGCGCTGCGCAGAATCGCGTCGCCCTGCCAGCCCACCCGCTTGAGCAGATAGACCTTGGCATTCAACCCCTTGGCCAAGCGCGCCCACGTGTACGCATCCTCGTTGGTCAGGGACGCCGAGAGCGCGATGCCCACGCCGTCCTGCGATTCCTTCAGCCAGCCCGCGATTGCGCGCAGACCGTCCAACGCCGGCGCTTCCCGCGTCGAGTCGTTCGGACCTGGAACCACGCCAAGCGTCAGCGCTTTGTCGCGCCGCGTATGCAGGCTCTTGCGGCCGTCATCGCACATCCAGTAGTTGTTCACGTCGGGGTTGTACCGCGGCACGATGCGGTCGACCTTGTTCTTGTGGCTGTCGACACGGACCGAGCAGCCGCGCGCGCAGCCGGTGCAGACGCTATCTTTCTGATCCAGGAACCACACGCGCTTCTGGAAGCGGAAGTCCCGCGACGTCAGCGCGCCAACCGGGCAGATGTCCACAACGTTGAGGCTGTACGGGTTGTTCAGTTCCACGCCATCGGGGGTCGTGATTTCGCTGTGTTCGCCGCGCGACTCGACCGTCAGTTCGTTGGTCTTGGAGATTTCTTCGCAGAAACGGACGCAGCGGGTGCACACGATGCAGCGTTCAGCGTCCAAAATGACCGTCGGTCCGAGGATTTTCGCCTTGGGCTTGCCGACTTTTTCGGTGTCCAGGCGCGACGGCTTGGCGCTGTAGGTGATGTAGTGTTCCTGCAGCACGCACTCGCCGGCTTGGTCGCACACCGGGCAGTCGACGGGGTGATTGAGGAGGATGAACTCCAGCACCGCGGCCTGCGTCGCCTTGATCTTGTCGGTCTTGGTGCGCACGACCATGCCGTCCGCCACTTCCGTGTAGCAGGCCGGCAACGGCTTGGGCGCCTTCTCGATATCGACCAGGCACATCCGGCAGTTGGCCGGAATCGTCAGGCCGGGGTGGTAACAAAACACCGGGACGTCAGCCCCAGCCTGCTTAGCGGCGCGCAGGACTGAAGTTCCAGCAGGAACCTCTACTTCAACGCCGTCTACGGTTACTTTCGCCATCTCTGCCTCGCGCAACGACCCCGGAAGGGGCTACCGATCGACTTCGCCGCCAATCATGTTCAACGTGTCAAAAGTCGGGATGATGTCCGCCAACATATGGCCAACAATCATCTTCTTCAGAGCCCCCATCGCGTAGAAGCACGGCGGGCGCACTTTGACGCGATACGGGCGACCATTGCCCTGACTGACGATGTGGAAGCCCACTTCGCCATTGCCGCCTTCCACCGCGAAGTACGCTTCGCCTGGCGGCACCTGATGGCCTTCCGTCACCAACTTGAAGTGGGCAATCATGCCTTCGATCGAGTTGTACACGGCGTCCTTGGGCGGCAAACAGACGCGCCAGTCGCCGACGTTGATCGGACCACCCGGCATCTGCTTGAAGATCTGGCGGATCATCTTGATCGACTGGCCCACTTCTTCCATGCGGCACAGGTACCGATCGTAGTTGTCACCGCGTGAGCCAACGATGACGTCGAAGTCTAGTTCGTTGTACGCCAAGTACGGCTGGTGCTTGCGCAAATCCCAGTCTACGCCGGTGCAACGCAACATGACGCCCGTGCAGCCGGTGCTGATGGCATCTTCTTGGGTGACCACGCCCGTGTGCATCATGCGATCGTAGAAAATGCGGTTCTTGGTCAGGAGCTTGTCGACTTTGACGACCAGACCTTCCACGTGCTGCAGCGCTTTTTCCATGTGGGCTTCGTAGCCCTCCGGAATGTCCTTCGCCAGACCGCCGATGCGCGTGTACGACGTGGTGAGGCGCGCGCCTGTCAACTCTTCGACCAGCGGATACAGCGCCTCACGGGCTTCGACGCCGTAGAGAAACGGCGTAAATCCACCAAGTTCCAAGGCACCGGCGGCGATCGACGTCAGGTGGTCGGTCAAGCGGCTCAGCTCCGAGATCAGCATGCGAATGTACTTGGCGCGCGGCGTAATCTCGACGCCCCACAGCTTCTCAACCACGCCGACGTAGCCAACGTTGTTGATGAGCGGCGACACGTAGTTCAGTCGATCCGTGTACGGCAGAACCTGCTGCCACGTACCCGCCTCCGCCATCTTCTCAAATCCGCGGTGCAGGTAGCCGATCGTGATGTCCACGTCGTCCACCGTCTCGCCGTCGAGGGTCAGGAGGAACTTCACCGTGCCATGGGTCGCCGGGTGCGACGGGCCCATGTTGATGATCATCTTATCATTGACGATTTCCGCTTCTTCCGTGCGCAGTTCGGAGCGGAGTTGCGTGAGCTTTTGGCTGGCAGTTGTGGTCATCTTGGGCTCCGCTTCCGTAGCGTTCTAGCGGTAGGTCTCGTTGTCGGTGTAGTCCGCCAAGTTGGGCATCGGCAGGAGCGGCTGGTAACCGCGCTGTGGGAAGTCTTTGCGCAGCGGGTGGCCGACAAATTCCTCGTACGTCAGCACGCGGCGCAGATCCGGGTGACCTTCAAACTTCACGCCGAACATATCCCACGCCTCGCGCTCGCCCCAATTCGCAGACTGCCACAGGCCAGTCATCGACGGCACGCGGAAATCGTCTTCTGACACGAGCACTTTCACGCGCAGACGGTGTTTGTGCGGCATCGACAGCAGGTGGTACACGACCTCAAACCGCGGCAGCGGCGCGTCGTTACCCGCGTCCAGTGGCGTCACGATGTGGCGCAGCGCAGGGTCGTATTCGGAGTAGTCGACCGCGGTCACATCAATCAGAACGTCAAAGCGGAACTTCGGATCGTCGCGCAGCAGCGTCGCCAGCTCCAGAACCTGCTCGCGCGCCACGATGACGGTGGCGTCGCCCGCCGAAAGCAGGCTGCCCACGACAGCCTTCGGCTTGGCGGAACGCACGAGATCAATTAGCTTTTGGGACATGTCATCAGCTCCGATGCCGAGATGCGATGCCCGCGGGCGTCGCGCTCCAGGCCATGATCAAATCCGCGCACAGCTCATTCCCAGTCGAGCGCGCCACGGCGCCACACGTAGGCCAAGCCTGCGCCAAGAATGCCAATGAAAACGAACATTTCACCGAAAGTCGACCAGCCGATCAGCGGTTCAGCCACCATTTCGCGGAACAATGAAGCCCACGGGTACATGAATACCGATTCGATGTCGAACACGATGAAAAAGATGGCGATTAGGTAGAATTTGACGCTAAACCTGTGCCGACTGTCGCCGACGGGGTCAGAGCCGCATTCGAAGGTCGCCTGCTTGACCGCCGACGTCCGCCTGGGGCCAACCAAGTGATTGATCAGGAGAATCGCGATACCCATCACCACGATGATGACGAGCATGATGACGATGGAGATGTAGCCGTATTGACTGGTGAGCATGGTGCTCCGGGAAGGCCGCTCAAAGGCCGCGGCGGAGATAGCGCAGTGGACGCGTTGCGTCAAGGCTACGGGCGCTGATCGGTGCCTTCTGGTTGGCCGTGTGAATCAAATCCGCTACCCTTGCGTTCACCGGAACGACCGCGAGGCACATCGTCGCGCGATCGTCTGCCGACCAACCTACCCGTTCTCAGGAGTCACCCGATGAAGAAGCTGTTTGCCACCGTCATTGCCGCCGCGTTCGCCCTCTCCGCCACGTCCGCATTCGCAGCCAACGCGCAGCAGGACAAAATGAAGACCTGCAACAAGGAAGCAGGCGAGAAGAAGCTCAAAGGCGACGAGCGCAAGAAGTTCATGTCCGAGTGTCTGAAGGGCGGCGCGGCTGCTGCTCCTGCGGCGGCGGAAGCGCCCAAGGAACTGGCGCCCAAGGAAGCGATGAAGGCTTGCGCGGCGGCCGGCAAAGGCAAGAAGGGCGACGAGTACAAGAAGTACCTGTCGGACTGCCTCAAGGCCAAGGGCCCGGCGAACGTCAAGTAACGCGCTGAGGCGCAAAGTCCCCGCACGCACGCGCAAGCCTTGCCCGCACCCAAGTGCGCGCGTAGGCTTGCGTGCGGGAGGCTTTCCGCATGCTTGACCGCGCCAAACGCGAACCGTTCAAAGTCCAAGGCGTCGTCGTCGGCATCGTTGTCGACAACAAAGACCCGGACAAACACTATCGGATCAAGGTCAAGTACCCGTGGGTCAGCGAAGCCGGCCAGTACACGGACAAGGCGGACGCCGAAGATTTCCGCTCGACCTGGTGCCGCATGACGTCGTTCATGGCCGGCAAACAGCGCGGCGCGTTCTGGCTGCCGGAAGTCGACGATGAAGTGCTGGTGGCGTTCGAGCATGGGGACGTGCGCCGGCCTTTTGTGATCGGCTCTCTGTGGAACGGGGTCGATCTGCCCACGCACAACAATGAGAGCCAAGGCGGCAAGAACGACTTCCGCGATATTCGCAGTCGTTCTGGACATATGCTGCAATTCGTCGACAAGAAAGGCGACAAGACCGAACGCGTGATTCTGCAGACCAACGTGCAGCCCGCGGACACGGAGAGGGATCCGAAGGAACGCGATGGCCACTGGATCTGCCTCGATCAGTCGAGCGACGTGAGCCAGATCGAGATCTACGACCACACGCAGGAGCACTACATCCTGATCGACACGAAGGCCAAGAAGATCACGATCGAGTGCAAGACGGGCGACATGCTCCTCAAGACGGAGAAGACGCTGACGCTCGATTGCAAAGACTTGGTGGTGAAGGCGTCGGCGTCGATCAAGCAGGAATCGGGCGCGGCAACAGAGATCAAGGCCGGCTCGACGATGGACGTGAAGTCGTCGTCGACGATGACGCTGAAAGGCGCGACGATTAACCTGAACTGACCTACCTTGGTTGCAGCTCCGATGAGCTAAACGAGTCGTCCGCCGTTGTCACAAAAAATCCATGGAAATCTGGGTGGTCTTGGCGCGATTGAGCGCGCTGGGCTGGAACGTCTCTATCACCACCAGTCGGAGGCGCGAGAAGTCGCGTCGGACGCGCTGGTGCAGCGGATGGTCGGTCTGGCGGTGCGAATCGGCCGCCAGGTCGGCGTGCTGATCGATCGGCGCGGTGACGTGACGCACGTGCTGTGCGGCGACGACCACGAGCTGTTGCTGCCTGATCTGGGACGCTGGGGCGCGGAAAGCGGCCGTCTGCGTGGGCTGCGGCTCGTGCACGTGCACTTGAAGAATGAACCGCTCTCTGAGGACGACCAGAACGATCTCGCGCGGCTTGGTCTGGACCTCGTCTGCGCCGTGACGCACCGCCGCGGTATCGCCGATCTGGCCTACATCGGCCATTTGGCTGCGGATTCGCTGACCGCGGATCACAAATCGGTACGGCCGGTGACGCTGCTGGCGCCGATGCGCTGGCCCGCAGAAGCGTTGGACGTTCAGGACTTGCTGAAGTCGCTCGACGACCAACTTTCCCACGCGCGTCCGACAGGTCGCGTGGTGAACGCCCGCGAGACCGCGCTGCTGATTCACGTGGGCCCGGAGTCGCTGACGGACGCGGAAGATAGCCTGAACGAACTGGAAGAGTTGGCGCGAACGGCGCGGGTGCAAGTCGTCGGGCGCGTGATTCAGCGCAAACGCGAGGTGGACGCGCGAACGCTGCTGGGCGCGGGCAAGTTGAGCGAGATCAAGCTGAAGGCGATGCAAACCGACGCGACGCTGCTGATTTTTGACCGCGAGCTGAGCCCGTCGCAAGCGAAGGCGATCTCGACGCAGGCAGATTCCAAAGTGCTTGATCGCACGCAGCTGATTCTGGATATTTTTGCGGGTCGCGCGAAGTCGCACGATGGCCGGTTGCAGGTGGAGCTCGCGCAGCTGCGCTATTCCCTGCCCCGCTTGGGTGATCGCGACAACGCACTTTCCCGCTTGACCGGCGGCATCGGCGCGATTGGTCCGGGTGAAACGAAGCTGGAGGTGGATCGGCGGCGTGCGCGTGAGCGGATCCACCGCATCGAGGAGCAGCTGAAGAAGCTCCGCAAAGACCGGGCGACGCGGCGCAAAGGTCGAACGCTGAACGACACGCCGAGCGCGGCGCTGGTGGGCTACACGAACGTGGGCAAGTCGAGCCTGCTGAACGCGCTGGCGAAATCGGACGCGTACATTGAGAACCTGCTTTTTGCGACGCTGGATCCGACCTCGCGACGCGTGCGGATGACCGAGGGTACGAGCGTCGTCTTGACCGACACAGTGGGATTTATTCGCGACCTGCCCAAGGAACTGTTGGGCGCGTTTGAGGCGACGCTCGAAGAAGCACAGAACGCCGACCTGCTGCTGATCGTGTGCGATGCGAGTCACCCCCAGTTGGAAGCGCAGCTGCGTGCGGTTGAGCGCATCCTGGGCGACAACGAGATGGCGGACAAACCGCGACTCGTCGTGTTGAACAAGGTGGACGCGATCACGGATCCGGCGACGGTGCGCGAAGTGGCAGCGCAACGGCGGGCGCTGCTGACGTCCAGCTTGACGCGCCAAGGTCTGCCGGAGCTGATGGCGACGACAGAAGCCGCGGTGCTCGCTGCGCGCTTACGTGTGCCGCCACCCGCGGAAGTCCCGCCGGAGTGGACGCCGCACGATTGAGATCGTTGGCTAGGGAATCGTTGTCGGCAAGCGCGCGCCAGTCCAGGACCGCCAGCCGCCTGCCATCGACCAGACGTTCGTGTAGCCCATTTTCTGCAAGTTTTCCGCTGACAAAGCTGACCGAAAGCCGCCGCCGCAGTAGAGCACGATCTCGGTGTCCTTGGCGGGAATCGCGTCGATCACGTCGCGTTCAATGATGCCCCGCCCCAAGTGAATGGCCCCGGAAATGTGGCCTTTTTGCCACTCGTTATCCTCGCGCACGTCAACGAGCACGAACGGCGCGCCAATCTGCTGGCGGCCGTGCACGTCCTCAATCGACGTCTCGCGAATCCGCCCGCGGGCCTCTTGGCACAGGGCTTCAAATTCTGGGGAATGGGCCATCTGGAACCTCCACGCACAATTCTGGACTGCCCAGCGCGCGACGGCAATGCTATCTTCGGGACGGAGGTAAGACGGATGAGTCAAGGTGAAGGAAGCCAGCAGAGTGAAGCCGTACGGCTCGTGGCCCAGTGGCCAGGCGCGTGGCTGCTGGATCACGATGGTGTGGTGATTGCGCATGGTCCGGTGCCGCCAGTGCTGGCCCGCGCGCTGCAGAAAGACGAACGAGGCAAGGCGTTTTTTGGCGGCGTACTGCCGCGCAGTCAGTGCCAACGCTTGGCGGACACGTTCGCCGTCGCGATGGAGCACCGCGACACCGTACTGGATTTGGACGAGGCACTGCGACTGACTTTGGCCGGCGTGGGCATGGACGTCCGCGCGCGGCTGCGGCGGTTGGACGGTCTGGGCGCAGCTGCGGCGCTGGTCGTTGTCGAGGACGACACGTCGCGCAAGACCGTGGAACGCGCGCTGGCAGCGGCGCTTGGTGAAACGGGCGACCAGAGCCTGCGCGATCCGGAAACTGGGCTTTTTGGCTTGCGTCAGTTCGAGTTCCTGCTGCCTATCGAGTTGCGCCGCGGCCAGCGCTACGGCATCCAGACGACGCTACTGGGCCTGTCTCCGGAAGTGGAAGTCGGTGGCGTCTTCCGCAATCAGAACGTGGACGCGGCGGTGCTGCGTGAACTGGGTGAGCGTGTGCAGACGGCGCTGCGCCAGACCGACGTGGTGTTTCGCTTCAAAGCCAAACACTTGCACGTGGTGTTGACGCACACCGACGCGCCGGGCGGTGAAGTTGCGAGTCAGCGTGTGCACGAGGCGCTTGCGCTCGGACCTCTGGCGGACGGCCGTGCCGTCCGTGTGCGCGCGGCGATCGTGGCCAGCGGCACGCCCGAATCGCCACCGGCACCGGTGCAGTGGGCTCGGCAGATGTTGAAGGACGCGGAATCGCTGTTGGGCTAGCTGCTGCGCTTGCGAAACACCCAGAAACGCACGACCGCATAGTTCGCGATCGTTCCAACGCCAATGCCCGTCAAGTTGCCCAGGAGTTTGCGCGCGGCCGTCCAGGGCACGGGTAGCGCCGTCGGCCACGCGGCAAGCGTCTCAGGCAAGACGGCGATAACAAAGTTGTACACGACCCACTGCAGCAAGAAGCCCGACGCCGCGCCGACGTAGTACCGCCACAGGCGCTGCAAGCCGTCGTGGTGCGAGTCGTGGTTGGCAAATGTCAGGCGGTCGTTCAGCACGAAGTTGGTCGCGACCGACACGACCCAAGCCACGAGCATCGCGAACCAGTCGGTGTACGGCCGACCCAACGCATCCTTGGGCAACGCCCAAAGTACGCCGGCGAAGATGGCCATGTTCACCAGCACGCCCGACGCGCCGACGATGCAGAAGAGAATAAATTGGCGCTTGTGCTGACTCGCCTCAGCCTGAATCTCAGCCATGCGATGCGCCATCCAGTGCGGCCAAGCCGAGTTCAGTGCAGACCCATTGCAGCTTCTGGTCGTGCGGTTCCAGCGGCGTCCACGCGATGACGCAGGCAGCCGGACAGACGCCGATCGTCGCCGCGTCCGCGCGCAGGAGTGGCAGGTAACGGTCGAAGTAGCCACCGCCTCGTCCCAAGCGCTGCCCTTCTGGACGCACCGCCTGCACGGGAATCACCAGAACGTCGAGCGTCTGTGGGGCAATCGCGGGGCCGGCGGGCTCCAACATCCGACTACGCGGTCGCGGCTGCAGCGCCGCCGGACCGTCCGCGCGGACAAAATCCATCGCCTCACCGTCGGGCTGCACGCGCGGGTACGCGAGCTGAACGCCCGCCACCAGCAACGCGTTGGCCAAGTCGCGCGTTTCCACTTCCACACCCAGCGGGCTGTAGAGCCCGACCAACTGCGCGTTGCGTTGGGTGACAAAACGCGTCACTTCGGCAACCAGCACCTGCGTGTGTTGTTTGCGTTGCGCCACGGATCGTGCCCGCTGCGCGCTGTCCGCCCACGCCCGCCACGCCCGCTTGTCTTGCGGCAGGGGCTCGGGAAGGTCTCGCACAATCGCGTTCGGCAACGAGCCAACCAGGTTGGGATCAGCCGCCATTGCCCGTCCCACGCGTCGCGAGCGACGACTTCAGCCGGTCGCGCAGCCGTTCCGCCCGCACCTTGATCGGCGCGTAACGTTCGCCTGCACCTGAGGCTTTCAGCAGTTCACCGGCCAGTTCCATGCCGACGAGCATGGCCAACGTGCCTTCTGGCAGCGCGGCTTTTTTGCGCAGCGCGTCGATCTTGTCGTTCACCAAAGCGGCGGACGCCAAGATGTGCGACTCGTCTTCTTCCGTTTGCAGCGTGAAAGTCTTGCCCTGCAACGTGACTTTTACGGCTTTGCTCATGGTCGGCTCCTCAGCCTCCGTATGGCGCGCCGCACGTCGCGTGTCAAGGCGCGCGGAATGCAAACGTCCGCGGACGTGTTGCAACTGCCCCGACGGAAGACTACGCTTCGTCGGCTTTTGCACCTTGAGGAGTTCATGACGCAGCCCCGCTCCCAGCCTGGAACGCCCGCGCCGCTGCCGTTGATTCCGACTGATCCAAAAAAGTTGAAACGGTTTCACGTTGAATTGCGCGAACGCTGCGTGTACCTCGACGAATCGGGAGGGCGCCTGGTGCGCAAGCACGCGGCCAAGCTCACGCCCGACGTTGCGCAGCAGTTGTCCGACCAATGGTCCGCACTCCACGCGCTCCTGAAGGCCAAGTCCAAGGACACGCATGCCCTGCTCGCCGCGGCCGAGCCGTTTGATCAAAGCCTGGATGACCACCTCGGCCAGTGGCGCAAGTCCGCAACGCGCGAGTATTTTGATTCGATTCTCTGGGCGGTGGTGCTGACGCTGCTGATCCGGATCTTTGTCTTTGAGGCGTTCAAGATCCCGACCGGCTCGATGATTCCGACGCTGCAGGTGCACGATCACCTGTTCGTGAACAAGTTCATCTACGGGCTCAAGCTGCCGTTCACCCGTTTGAAGTTCTTGAATTTCCGCATTCCGCATCGCGGTGAGATCATCGTCTTTGAGTACCCGTACAAGGACGGATCGGGCTCGGAAGACAAGGACTTGATCAAGCGGGTCATCGGCGTGCCGGGCGACCGCATTCGCCTGATCAACAACGTGCTGCAGATCAACGGCAAGCCGATTCCGCGGAAAGTCATCGGCGAAAGCGCGGACTGCGGTCAGGAAGGATCGGGCGCGCGGTGTGAAGTGGCCCGCGAATGCTTGGACGGCGTGGTCTACACGACGCAGCACCACATTCCGCGGCCGGACGAGCAGTTCTCCAGTTCACGCCCCGATTGGCCAACGGCGATGGTGCCGTCGAGCGCCGAGGAAAACGCGGGGATCTACTCGCTGCCGCTGAACAAAGACTTCCCAGACTTTGTGATTCCCGACGGTTTTGTGCTTGGCATGGGCGACAACCGCGACAACTCGCAGGACAGCCGCTTCTTTGGCCTCATCCCGTTGGAAACCATCAAGGGCAAAGCTGGCGTCTCGTGGTTCGCAACGAAGGACCAAAACTGCGAATGGCTCTGCACGCCTGACCTGAGCCGAATGTTCCGCCTCGTGCATGAAACGACGCCTGGAGGCACATGCGACAACTTTTGACGCCCAGCGACTTGCCTCTCGATGCGCGCGTGCTGCTCGATCGCACGGCGATCGACGCGGTCCTGACGCATTTGGCCGCGGAAATCCAAGCGATTGCCTGGCCGCGCGACGTGGAACTGACCGCCAGCGAGCGCCCGAAGCCGTGGCTGTGCGGCATTCAACGCGGCGGGGTGGCGCTAGCCAGGGAACTGGCAGAAGTGATTCAGCGCGACTTTGGCTGGACGCCGGAGTTGGGCGCGATCGACGTGACGCTGTACCGTGACGACACGTGGTTGAAAGGTCCGCGCGCCGTCGAGGGCGTGACGCGGCTGCCCGGCGACGTGAACGGCCAGCGCGTGCTGCTCGTGGACGACGTGCTGTTTACCGGCCGAACGATCCGCGCGGCGTTGAACGTGCTGATGGACTTTGGTCGCCCTGAAGCAGTGCGCCTCCTGGTACTGGCGGATCGCGGTGGGCGGGAGCTGCCCGTGGCGCCGGATCTGCAAGGTACGCTGCTGGACGTGGCGCGCACAGAGTCGGTGGAACTCTGCGTAGACAGCCAGAACCGCCTGTTGAGCGTGATTGTTCGCCCCAAAAACCCTTGACGCAACGAGGCTCCGATGCTGCCGCAGGTTGAACCAGGTCAAACGCCGGGCACCGACAGTTTGCCGCAAGCGCCGCAGGAACCGCTTCGCCACTTGTTGGGGCTGGAGCACCTGAGCGCTGATCAAATCGTGAACATCCTCGACCTCGCTGCCCACATGAAGGCGGTCAACAGTCGACGGATCAAGAAGTTGCCGACATTGCGCGGCGTCACGGTGCTGACGTTCTTTGTGGAGAACTCGACGCGGACGCGCATGAGCTTCGAGCTCGCCGCCAAGCGCTTGTCCGCGGACACGATGAGCTTTACGGCATCCTCCTCGTCCTTGGCCAAAGGCGAAACGCTGATCGACACGGCGCGAAACCTGGAAGCGATGGGGCCGGACATCGTGATCATTCGCCACAGCTGTTCGGGCGCGCCGGCGCTTCTGGCGCGAACGGTGAACTGCGGCATCGTGAACGCGGGCGACGGCAGTCACGAGCATCCGACGCAGGGACTTCTCGACATCTTCACGCTGCGCGAGCGGCTGGGCGATCTGCGCGGCAAGAAAGTCGCCATCATCGGCGACATCGCGCACAGCCGCGTAGCGCGGTCGAACATCTTCGGTCTGCAGAAATTGGGCGCGGACGTCCACGTGGCTGGCCCGGCGACCATGCTGCCGCACGCAATCGAGGAGCTGGGCTGCACGGCTTGGCCGCGCGTGGAACCGGCGATGGAAGGTGCGGACGCGGTGATGATGCTGCGTATCCAGCGCGAGCGTCAGGGCAACGACCTGATCCCGTCGAGCCACGAGTACCACCGGTTCTTTGGGCTGGATGAAAAGCGCCTGAAGCTGGCCAAACCCGGCGCGCTCGTCATGCATCCGGGACCGATGAACCGCGGCGTGGAAATCGCGCCTGAAGTCGCAGACGGTGATCAGTCGGTGATTCTGCAGCAGGTGGAAAACGGCGTTGCGGTGCGGATGGCCGTGCTCTATCTGGTCGCGGCGAGTCGCGGGCTTGAGCCGCAGGGTTAGCAGGAGGACAGCATGAGCCAACAACCACTGCTGCTGCGTCAGGTGCAAATCTTTGACAGCGACCAGGGTCTGGGACCCGCGACCGACGTGCGGATTGAGAATGGGCGAATCGTGGCGATCGGCCAGAGCTTGTCGCCGGTGGGCGCCGAGGTCATCGAGGGTGCGGGCAAGATCCTCGCGCCAGGCTTTGTCGACCTGCGGGCGTGCGCGCGCGAGCCGGGCGATGAACATGAAGAAGACCTGATCTCACTTTCGGATGCAGCGAACGCCGGTGGCTTTACCGCCGTCGTCGTGAATCCCGACACGACGCCGGGCAACGACGACCACGCCGTGACGGAGTTGATCCTCCGCCGCGCCCGTGAGTACGGGCATTGTGACGTGCTGCCGCAAGGCGCGCTGAGCCACCGCTTGAAGGGCGAAACCCTGGCGCCAATGGGCGAGATGAGTGAAGCGGGCGCCGTGTGCTTTGGCGATGGCGACCGGCCGATGACGTCTGCTCGCCTCTTGCGCCGTGCGCTGGAGTACGCCCGCGGCTTTGACCGGCCGATCTTCACGCACGCGATCGACCCGGATCTGGCAGGCACTGGCGCTATCCACGAAGGTCCGTGGTCGACTCGGCTGGGCATGCGCGGGATTCCCGCGGCGGCCGAGCACGTGACGGTGGCTCGCGACATCGCGGTGGCCGAATTGGCCAAGGCGCGGCTACATTTTGCGCGGGTGACGACCGCAAAATCCGTGGCGCTGATTCGCGCGGCCAAAGCCGAGGGCATCCAGGTGACTGCAAGCGTCACGCCGTGGCACCTCTCGCTGACGGACGCCGCGCTCGTCGACTACGACGTGAACCTGAAGCTCATCGCGCCGCTGCGGACCGAAGCCGACCGACAAGCGCTGTTGGCGGGTCTGAAGGACGGCACGATCGACGCGATCTGCAGCGACCACATGCCGGTCAACATCGCTGGCAAGGCGCTGGAGTTTGACTACGCGGCACCGGGGGCTATCGCGATTCAAACGACGCTCTCCCAGGTGCTGGCTCTCGTGCACGCCGGTGAGCTGAGCCTGACCGTCGCGCTCAACGCGCTGTCCCGTGGCCCGCGCAAAGTGCTGCAAACAGCCCGCGTGCGCGTCGAAGAAGGTGCTGTGGCGGACGTCGTGCTCATCGACCCAAAGGCACGGTGGACTCTGGACGCACGCACCAACAAGTCCAAGAGCCGCAACACCGTGCTGTGGGGTCAGGAATTGATCGGCCGCGCCGATCTGACCGTGTTTCGCGGCAAGATCGTGTGGCGGGCAGCAGCGCCCGGGTGACACGTCACTGCGGCCGAGCGATTCAGGCTGCCGCGGAACGCACGCAAGAACTACACACTCCGACCGAAGTTCGAGCTCAAACCTGCCCGAACCGCGGCGCGCCACGGGAGGTGCACGCACGCGGTCCAGTCCGAGAGGGCAACATGCTTGACCCACAGCGCTTAGTGTTGGACAAAGGTCGTCGTGTTTAAACGACTTTCTTCTGCTTCTGCGGCATCGCATTCACAAGCGCCGCCAGACTCACGCGCGCCGTGAGGACGGCCAGACCCACGCCGCTTGCAATCGTACCCACCAAAACTGCGCTACCCATGTGACACCTCCAGATGCGACCCGGGGGCGAAGGTACGATCGGTTGGTGCAACTGCAAGAAATTGGATCGTTTTTTGCTGACGCGTGAGATTACGCACACTTTTACGCGGCTGGGCTCGCTGCGCTTTGGCCACGCAAGCGCCGCACCAACGCCTGGCTGAACTGCGCGACGGTCGCTTCACTCACGCCGGGTGCAACGTGTTGAAACCGCGGTAGGAAGCGGCCGTCTGGTGTCTCCGTCGCGCGAACGGTCAGGGTCAACGTGCCTTGCGCGCCCGTGAAGTCCAGGTCTACGGCGATCTGCTCGGCATCTTTGCGCATCGCGCCCGGCTTCAAGCCCGCCAGAGGCTCCGCGCGGAGTCGATCCACGACGCCCGCCAGCTGCCGCCACGTCTGGGTCTCACGATTTTTCTGGAGGGCCACGTGTTGTTGTTGCCGCTGCCACGCCTGTGCCAGCGCGTCCGCGGTCACTTCGGGCAGCTTCGTTTCCAAAGCCATCGCCAGACGTTGGAGCGCGTCGTTCAAGCGGGGCACGTTGTCCCGATTCTGCGGATTCGGCCCGAAAAATGCGGCTTCCAGACGGTCGCTCGCGACGGAATACCAGCCTGAACGCGCGCCGCGTCGCCCTGGACGCCTTAGACTTACACGCCATTGCGCGCCATCGGGCTGAGCCTCGTCCACCGGCACGGCGACTTCGATCTCGACAGTGGTGTCATTGGTCCGGGTAATCCGCCATGCGCCACTGCGCGCCAAAGCCTCGATCGCCGGTCGCGCGAGCAACATGAAGTGATGCCCCGCCGCGTCGCGCTGCCAGAGTTCGTCCACGCTGATCGGGCGGAACTCGTCGTCGCCGTAGAACTCGCGGTACTTGTCAAACACGCCCGAACACGAAGCGTTGAACACGCAGCGCTCGCAGCCCAGCGGTTTGTGCTTGTCGGATCGCTTGTCTTCATACTTGTTGAAACCAAGCTGTGTGCCGCCCTCGCCGTCGGCCGCGACCGTCACCGTCAATTCGCCGTCGTGGTGAATGCGATGGCTGACGTCTGGCGCAGTGCAGTACGGTACGTTGCCAAAGTTCAGGTCAAAATCCAGTCCCAGCTTGGCATCACAGCGGTCGAGCAGCGCCTTGAATTTGGGCGCCATGTCCGTGTAACGCGCCATGACCGAACGCAAGTGCGCGTCAGTACGATCGCCAGAATCACGCGGCCGCATCATGTCCAGATGCAGGTTCTCAAAGCTGTATTTCTCGGCCATGTCGGCCAGCGTCTCGATGGATCGCCAATTCGACTCGACCACGCACATGTTGCCGGTGAGGCGAGCGCCCGTGCCCAGCAGCTCGTCCATGCTCGCGACGATGCGCTCCCATGCGCCGGGGTTCATCGTCGTCGCGTCATGCTCTTCGCGCGTGCCGCCCTGGAGGGAAAATCGCCAGATCACCCGTTTGCGCATGTCGGGGCCCAAACCGGCCAGGATGTCCAAGGCGCGTTTGCGAAACGAGGCGCGCGGTGTCATCGTGCCGTTGGTGAAGATGACGATTTCCTGAAAATCGAGCTCGACCGCAAACGCCAGCAGGTCAAAGAACGAGCGCTGCATCGTCGGTTCACCGCCGAGGAACGTCATCTTGGTCGCACCCGACTCGCGCGCTTCCTGGATCTGTTTGCGAATCGGCTCTGCGGGCAACTGCGGCGCGCGCTTTTGCTCGCTCAACTGCCCGCTGACGCAGAAGACGCACCGGTTGTTGCACAGGTGGCCGAGCTGAACTTCAACTTGTAGCGTGGGCTCAGCCATGTCGCGTCCGCGCACAAAGAGGCGCCCTTGGAGCATACACTTGCCGCGTTCGACGGCAACGGTCGATTCGCGCTTGCCCGGCAAGCATCTGCACGGGCTAGCCTTTCAGCCAGCGCTCCAGCGCGGACCGGTGCGGCGCAGAGGGCCGCCGCGACGTCACCTGGTCCCACGCCGCGTTCAAGTCCAGTCCGCCGTGAACGACCAACCACGCGATCGCGACCGTGGGCGAGCGGTTTACGCCCGCGGTGCAGTGCAGGTACGTGATGCGACCGCTGCCGTGCATTTCCTGCACAGCCGAGACGGCCGGCGTCAAGCCGCGCACGAGCGCCGTTTCATCAAAATCGACGATCGGATGCCGATGCGAGGCGATGCCTTGCGCCATCAGGAATTTCCACAGCAGCGGCCACGGCACACCGACGGATTGCAGATCGCGGTCGGTCTGGACGCTGACCAGTCCCGTCACGCCCTTCTGCCGGAGCACGGCGATGCGTTCTGGCGAGTCGGGCACCGGGCCCACCCACAGTCCAGTCGCCACTTCATCAATCTCAAAAGCCATCAGAACCGCCAGCCGAGGAGCGCCATCGCGCCATTGCCCCAGCGAGAAACTTTAACGTCGAAGGTGCCGTCCTTGGTGGGCGGCGTGCCGACTTCATCCAAATTGTGTTTGAGCAACAGCGTGCCGCCCACGAAGCCCGCGGTGCCGACGCCGAAAAGGCTCCAGCGCGTCGCTTCGCCGCCAACCTTGTCGTATTGCGTGACGGCGTCAATCACGAGTGCAGTGACGATGAGCGCGCCGCCGCCGACGATGCCAACCCAAGCGAGCGTGTTGTCGACGGGCACGTCGAACTTGTCGAGGTTCGCCGTGATTTCGGCCGTGTGGCCACCGGTGACGTCGACCGACGCCTTGCGGCCGATGTAGCCCGGCTGCGTGACCACGACGGTGTGTGCGCCGATGCCAACATCCTGCAGCACTTGCCCGGACGCAACCTGCGCCACTTTGCCGTCGATCTCGACCTTGGCGCCCTCGCCCACGTGCAACAGCAGCTTGCCCGCCGACCACGCCTCCGCGCGCGCTTCACCGCCTGCGGGCACTTTCACGTCCCCCTTGACCGTCAGACCGTTGCTGAACTTGACGACGTACGCGACGTTGCCCGCGGGCAGCCCCAGCTTGTTCTCACCCTTCTTCAGCGATGCCGCCTGCCCGCCCACGGTCGCCTCATCGGTGTCCGCGTCCACAACAAGCACGAGCGAACCCGGTGCGAGCGGCGCTTCCACCGTCACCGCGACAGGCAGGGCGACAGGTGCAGGTTCCGGCGCGGGGGCAACCGGTGCAGGCGGCGCTTCTGTTTTCTTCTTGGGCGCGGGCGCCTTGGCCAACGCCGGCAAGGCCACCAGCGTGAACAGCGACAGGATCAAAAGTGCGCGATGCAGCATGACAGGCTCCAGAATCAGTGAAGGGGCGCGCTTCCACGCGTGGGGCGCGCGAAAACAAGTCTTCACAGCCGCGCCTCAAGGCGAGAGCGTAGTCGATCGGGACGTTGCGGCCAAGCGCAAAAAGTGCGACGCGACCGCCGGAATGCACGGACAAACCGTTGCGGCAAGGCGCGCGAGACGGTAGGCTCCACAACCCTGTCGCAAGGGGCGTGGGCAGATGGCCAAACCGGTGCACAATTCGAAGTGGAAGTTGCTGACCTCGACGCTGGCGGCGTTGGCGTGCTTGAACGGCTGCGGTGACGACGGCACACCTGCGGCGACAGCGACCACACAGGACAACGACGGCTTGGCCGGCAGCACAGACGGTGACATCGCCGCGGGCAACGACACCGCGCTCAGCGACACGCCGACAACGCCGGGCAACATCGGCAAGCCCTGCGCGGTGACTGCAGACTGCCCCGGGACGCTCACCTGCGTGGAAACGAACGCTGCAACGGGCGACGGCATCTGCACGCAGACGTGCACCACATCGAGCGACTGCCCAGCGGGTGGCTTCTGCCACATCGTCGGCAAGCAGATGGTCTGCACCCTGGCAAGCCTGTGCGACCCGTGCACAGACGACGCGGACTGCGGCGCCAACACGCCTTTGTGCGCACCTGGCAAAGACGGCAAGCTCTTCTGCACGAGCGCATGCGCCTTTGGCGACAAGTCGTGCCAGCCTGGCTACTCGTGCGAACAGTACGGCAGCGCGATCGACGATTTTGCCTGCCGCCCCGACTACGGCTCCTGCGCGGGCGGCGGGGAAGCCTGCGCGCCGTGCCAAGCGCAAGGCGACTGCAAAGCCGGAACACAATGCACCACTTCACCCGACACCGGCGAACGCGCCTGCTTTGCCACGTGTCAGAAGGCGACCGACTGCGCCGCAGGGTTTGATTGCTCGCCCAAGGGCTTTTGCAGCCGTGTCGTGCCCGACACCGATCCGAAGAAGCCGGCGGCGTTCGTGCAGACATGCGCCAAATCCAACCGCGGCTTCTGCGATCCTTGCGACGCTGACTGGCAGTGTGCGTCGGCGCGGTGTCGCAGCAGCCAAGGTCAATCGTTCTGCGTGGAACCGGCGCCCTGCGTCAAAAGCAACGAGACCAAGGATTGCGCGGACGGCACTTTCTGCGTTCCCTCCGCAACCTCCGACATGATCTGCGCGCCGCCGCCGTCATGGAAATGCCAAGGCTACAAAGCGTGCCTGGGCAAGTCGATCCCGTGCAGCAACAAAGAAGTGTGCAGCGACGGATTGTGCAAGCCGAAGTAGTTCAAAGATCCCTGTTCCTGGAGTTTCTGATGGTTGAACGCGCCCCACACTCCCCGCTGATTTCCGCCCGCCGCGTCCTGGACCGCCTGCTCGCTGCGGCTGAAGTGGAATCCAAGCGCGCCAATGGACGACGCGCCTGGGTCGCGCTCGACATGGACGGCACGCTTTTTGACAACCGCCCGCGCACCTTGGCGATCCTGCACAGTTTTGCGATGGCGCACCGCGAACCCGTGCCCGAGCTGCTGACCGCGGTGCAAAAGTTGACCCTCGACGATCTGCACTACACGCCGTCGCAAGCGGTCGACGCGCTGAATTTGCCGCAACGCGATCTGGGCGAACGCTTCGTGGACTATTGGCGGCAGCGTTTTTTTACCAATTCGTTCCAGCCTCTCGATCACGTGGAACCCGGCGCGGCGGAATTTGCGCACCGACTCGTGGACGCCGGTCTGGGCGTGGTTTATCTGACGGGTCGCGATCGTCCGGGCATGATGCACGGCGTGCTGCAAAGTCTCGACGCGCACGGCTTTCCGCTGATGAGCCCACAAACGCAGGTGGTGCTGAAACCGGAGTTCCAGCACGACGACGTCGCCTTCAAGCGCGAAGCGCTGGGTGAACTGGCGAAGAACGGGCCGCTGGTCGGCCTCGTCGACAACGAGCCCGGCATCGTCAACATGGCGCTGGAGGTGCTGCCCGATATGCTGTGTGTGCGGATCTTGCGCCCGCATGCGCCCAACCCGCCGGAGCTCGACGCGCGCGCGGTGCAGATTCCGTCTTTCCGTTTGGACGTCGACTTTGACGACATGACTGCCCAGACCTGACCCAAACTCCCCGAACCGCTGAATCGCCAACAAAATAGAGAGATGCCGGTTCGCAGGCACAATCGTGTTTGCGAACAACGTCCCGGGCGGAACACCCGCCTGGGCCAACCTTACGGACCGGCATCCATGAAA
>CAITYF010000152.1 GCA_903896545.1 uncultured Myxococcales bacterium
GGTTACCCACATAGCCCACAGCCTGCCGATTGTGAGCGATTGGATGGCAAGGAGCCGGTCAGGCGGCGCGCTGCGCTTGCCGCGAAATGGCGGTGGCGGCGGGTTTCACCGGATTGTGGCGGTTTGGGGGAGCCGGAAACAACGCTGCAGCTGAATGCCGCCTCGCCGGAGCAGCGCCGCCGTCACCTCTTGGCCGATCCGCTTGGCCAACTGGCTGCCCGCCGCCCCGCCTTCCACGCGCAGCGCCAGGTTGGTCGGTGCCAGACGGACGGTCACTTCAACTGGCGCGCGCGGCAAGGTCGCAGCCAGCCTCTCGCCGAGATCCACCGCGACGCGCAGCCGGAGCGTAGGATTCTTGCGGTCGACCTTGTGCAGCCGGATGGTTGCCTCGCCCGCCGCGTCGGTCACCGGTCGCGCTTCCAACTCCGCTCCGCCGTCGGGCGCCAGCACCAGGCACGTCGCACGCGCCGGTGAGCCATTTTCCAGAGTCACGGATAGCACCAGCCCGTTGGCCAGCAGCGCGCCGCGCGAGACTTCCGGCTTGGGCGCGAACACGGTCACGCGCAGGCGCTGGTAACGATCGCGCACGTGGTCGCGTAGGCCACGCACCGCGGCCTCCAGACGCAGGCGCAGTTCAGACGGCAAGCTGGTCACCTGCTTGAGCGTCTCGTCAGCACGAACCACCTCAGCATACCGCTTGAATGCGCCATCCACGTCGCCTGTCGCCCAAAGCGCGTCGCCGCTTTCTTTGGCGGCGCGCACCTGACGCTCCACAAGTTCGACCACGTCCAGCATCATCAGCTGGTGCTCCTCCTCAGAAAACCGGACCAGAATCCAAGCTTTCCAGAAGGTCCGGTCGCCACTTGGCCCGTGCTCCACCCAACGCTGCACGTGGCGCTGAACTGGCTTCACCTTTAGGAACCCGTTGGCAGCCTGTGCGACTTCGCGCTCCGCCTGAGCGCGATAGTCATCTTTGCCGCCCACGGTCGTCACTTGTTCTTGGATGCGCAGCGACGAACGGACCTGCACGCCCAGCGACGCGAGGACGCGCGCTGCTGCGTTTGCAGTGGCAGCGTCAACGGCTTCGGCCTCGGTCGCCGAGCCTTCTGCGACGCCGAGGAACGCGCCCGGCCCATCCCCGCTCGTGGCCCAAGCCGGCACTTTCTTGCCCTCTACCACCTCCTGCGAACCAGCGGCGATGGCGGATGACGCGAGGAAGAGCAGGCTGCAGCCGACTAGTACGGCGCTTCTCAAGTTCGCACCTCAGCAAAGACTGGTTGTTGCGCCGTACTGGAAGCACGCGGCTGTGTGCTGGCGCGGGGTTTGGGGCAGAGCGCCCCATCTTTGGCCAAAAGCCTAGTGCCCGCGCGACGAAAGCGTGGAATGCGGTGCGAACTTCGGAGTGCTGGTACTAGCCGAGCAGATTTCACCACGGCCTCCGGCTCATTTGCGGCAGTGCCTTGGCTACGGCAACCGCCAACGCCGGCATCGCATCTTCCACTGCAACGAGAAACAAGTCGTTTGGATTGAACGACTTGCCAACCAGGACCCTGTTAAGCACCATCCCCTTCCCGGTGACCAACTCAGACCCCTTCGTGGCTTCGAGCAGCTTGGGCTCAATGTCAAACGACCAATTGTTGTGCCACAGCCGCCCCAGCAGCACGGCGACGTAGGCTTCCTCGGCTTCGATGTCATTGGCGCGAGTTGATTCGCGCTTCAGCTGCGGTGTCCACCGCACCTCCACCTGCGGTAACGCTCGCTCCATCTTGAGTTCAACAGCGCTGCTTGCGACGATCCCCATCTTGCGAAACCGCTCCATCGCACGCGAATTCCACTGCAGAGGCAGCGGTGAGACCAGATTCAGGTTGCCGTCGGCGGCTAATGCGCCATGCAGCCGGAGCTGCAGGAACTCAGAGCGAGGGCGCAGGAACTCGGACTCCGGCGTCAGCTGCATGGGCGCAACCACGAGCTTCTGTGCGTCCGGCGCCAGCTTCTTGTTGCCTATCGTAAAGACAGTCACACCACCGAGCGGTATGAGTCCATCGGGGGCGCGTAGCTGCAGCGCATCCGGTGTCTTGCTGACTACCGTCAGCTTACACGACACTCGTTCCGTGCCGTTCAGACAGCCGGGCCCCACGGGATGGAAGTTCTGACCCACGCTGATGCGCGCCGCCGCTTTTACACGCAGAGTTGCCTCCGCCTTTGCCGTGTCCAACGTCAGCTGCCCCGACACGAAATCCGGGTCAAAACGTTGCGCCGCTTCGTGTGCGAGGATCGCTAGCAACTCGCCCGCCGCAGTATTAAGCAGCTTGAGTTTGCTCGCTTCCGAAAGCTCCTGCTCGCGATCTAGCGTCGATTTCTGCTCTTTCAGCGCCGTCTTGATGGTCGTGTGGTAGACCATGCGCGTCTGGATGTTGAAAAATTCCGCGGATATCGTGAGCCAGGCGGTATGACGGACGATGCCCATGGCCGCATATTTCGTACTTGTGACCTCGGCCCGGCTGATGACCACTGCGACGAATAGTACGTTGCCTTCCGTAGCGTCGTCCGCGTGGAAGCTCGCATCCTTATCAAGCCAGGTCCAGCCGGACTGCTGGTGAAGCGCCACGTCGGCCTGCGCTTCCAACGCGGCCAAATCTTGGTTGGCAAACGCCGAGTCAACAGCCACTCGTCCGGCAGCCGCTGGAATGACGGATAGCCCTGTGAAAACGAGAGACGTGGACCGCAGCGCGTCAGGAAGCTGTGCGAACGCACCGGCCGGCATCGCCACCGAAGCGACAATGCCGACCCAAAGCGCAAGCGCGAGCGAAGAGGGCAACCTGGACATCATTCTCCTCGCCTCAGGAAGCTAGAAATCTTTCGGCAACTGCTTCGAGTCAATGCCCGCTTTGTCCAGAACAGCTTTCTTGGCGTCAGCGCCCATCGGAGGGAGACCGGCGACCGCGGCGACCTTGTCGATCCCGGCCTTGAGCGTGATGATGTGGTCAATCGTCTTGGCGGCATTCGCAACCGTGTCGCTGATCTTCACCAGCTTGGTCGAACAGGTCTTGTCGGCCGTGATAGCGTCCTTCGCCAGTTTTCCGGTCGGAACCGCAAGGACGCCCGCCCACGCCGCGTAGGCCGCGGCAGTCCAGACGCCGTCGCGCGCTTTACCCAGCGCCGCCTTGGCCGCCGCATCAAACTTCTTGCCCTTAGCCAGCGTCTCAAGCTCCTTGAGAGCCGCTTCCATCGCGCCAATCGACTCGTCCAAGTTCTTCAACGCCACCGCGCCGTCTGGCTTCTCGGAGCCTTTCGCTGCGTCGGCCGATTGCGCCTTCGCCTTTTCGGCCTTGTCCTTGTGGCCAGCCGCGGTTTCGACAAAAGTCTGGGAATCGAGCGCGGTGATGGAGGCGACAAACAGGTTCTTGTCCATCTCCTGAGCCGCCGCCCCCGCGCCCTTGTCGTCCTTGCACACTTCCGGGATACCTTCGGGCAGTCCCCATCCGTAGGCAACGGTCACGCCACCGAACATCGACATCACGAGCGCGCCATTGAGCGCAATCTTCAACTGCTTCTTGCGATCCACCATTTCACCCTCCACTACCACTACTGGCCGAGATTCAACTCAACCACCTTGCTGTCTTCGTGAACCTCGCCAATCGAAGCCCCCTCGCCAGCCCGTTCCAGAATCGACGCCAGTGCGTCCGTGTACGCGTACAGCGAGCCACGAAACGCCAAGCGGAGTTGTGCCGTGTCTTTGTCCGGCCCCTTCTCGCGAAGTGCTGTGCCGCGGCAGTCGAGGCAGACCTTGAGGACCTTCTCGTACAAGTCCTTCACAGGCTTGGAAAACCAGTTTCCGCCATGAACCAGCACTGTGATCTGGGTCAGTTCGCGCCAACGGGACATCACTTGGCTCAGCAATCGCGGGGTCAAGACTTTGGCGAGTTTGACTGACGCATTGGACGCAGCCACCTGCGCGGTCGCGCCATCAGCTTCGGCGCTATCCGTAACAGTCGCGAGAACTTGAGCATTGGCAAGGTCGATGACTCGGAAGTCCACTGCGGAAACCGTCGCGGATGTCGGCGCCCCCACGGCCCGAACCCAGCCCGATACAAGGAAATCGACAGTCTTCCTCAGCGAAGAGTCGGTGCGGATGGCTTCGATGTCTTCTGGAGTCAACTCGCCGGCATCCATCTTCTTGCGCTGTTGGGCGTTGACGATGTCGTTCAAAATCGCCTTGTCCTTGATGTCAAAAACGCCGCGCGCATTCAGTTCCTCAGCCATCGCACCCGCAAGAATGCCGCTGCCACGGCCCTCCAGGAGCAGCAGCACTCGTGGCTTCACGGCGCCACCGCTCTTTTCGGAAAGTACCGCGTTGACGTCAGCGACTAACCGTCGTTCGTTCAGTTTGACGCTCACGCTCACTTGCGCGAGTCCATCGTGGACATCCTCCGACAGAATGAATTCCGCTTCAACGTAGTCTGGGAGATTGGCCTCAAAACGCGTCCGAACCGGTGCCATGGCGGCATCGTCCTCAGCACCGTGCTGCAGAACACGACCGAGCACCTTCTTGACGGCCAACCATCGCGCAGTTCGGACCGCTTCCGCAACGGCGGCCTGCTTTGTGCTCTGAACGGGCGCAACCCCGCTAGCTTGGACGGTCACCGACTGCGCGAAGGCCGGTACCGTAAACAGCACAGCGGCAACGGCAGCCCAGAGCAATCGGGCGCCCCGCGTTGCAATGCGCGACGCAAGAGACGCTTGGTGCTTGGGTGGCTTCATTGGGGCGCCTCCGTTTCGGCGATCGTACTCTTCAAGCGTGCGATGACTCTCAAGTGTTTCCGGCTCCCCCAAACCGCCACAATCCGGTGAAACCCGCCGCCACCGCCATTTCGCGGCAAGCGCAGCGCGCCGCCTGACCGGCTCCTTGCCATCCAATCGCTCACAATCGGCAGGCTGTGGGCTATGTGGGTAACC
>CAITYF010000153.1 GCA_903896545.1 uncultured Myxococcales bacterium
GCCCGCGCGACGAAAGCTTGCAATGCGGTGCGAACTTCGGAGCGCGGGTACTAGAGCCCGGTCCAGCCGCTTGCGGCCGGATTCGCCCAACATAATCAGCAGTTCACCCAGGCAAACGTCTCGCTTCCCCGTCCGCCGTCACGCCCGATTGAACGCCAACCGTTCCCGCAGCCACTTCTCCACCCGCAGGTGAATCAGCTCCGGGAATTCCAGCGGCGTGTAGTGCGTTCCGCTTGGGATCACCAGCAGTTCCGCGCCCGCAATGGCCTTGACCATCTCGCGGCTCTGCGCCACCGGCGTCAGCAGATCGTGGTCACCCGTCACCACCAGCACGGGCACCGTGATCGTCGCCAGCACATCGACCGCGGAGTGCTGCGCCAGCGCGTTCAAGGTCGCCAAATAACGCGGCATGTGCAGACCCGCAACCTCTCCTGCCAGCGCCAGGAACATCTTTTCATCCAGCGCCTGACTCGCCAGACCCAGACCTTTGACCACGTTGAGCGCAAGTTTCGTTTTGGTGACTTTTTGCGCCATCGGCTGGAACGGTTCCGCCAGGTGCGCGATCGACTCCAGCGCTTTGGCGATCGCCGGCAGCATGTCCGCCAACGGCGAGCCCTGCAGCATCGGCGAGAACGCAGTTTTCAGCGGACTTCCGTACGTGCCGTTGATCAGCACCATCCCCTGGACGACGTCGGGCATCTGCCGCCACGCCTCGAAGGACACCTGCACGCCCATCGACCAGCCCAGCAGCACCGCCTTCTGGATACCAA
Organism: uncultured Myxococcales bacterium; assembly: GCA_903896545.1. Lineage (GTDB taxonomy): Bacteria > Myxococcota_A > UBA9042 > UBA9042 > UBA9042 > CAIYBN01. The sequence continues at coordinate 771 of CAITYF010000153.1, forward strand.
AATGCTGCAGAACCGCGCGCAGATCCTGGACCTGCGTTTCGACGTCGTAGCCCGTGCCAGCAGCCGCGGGTCCCGACTTGTAGAGGCCGCGATAGTCCCAGGACACGATGCGGTGATGCGGGCCGAAGTCGTCGATGAGGTAGCGCCACGCGTCGATGTTGCCGCCCAAGCCGTTGCAAAGCACGAAGGCGGGGCCGTCTCCGCCGCCGCACTCGAATGCTGTGAGCTCGGTGCCGTCAGGGGCGCGAACAGAAGATGCCTGAATGTCGATCATGTGAACCTCAAAACGTCTTGTGGGAATCGAGCAGGATCGTCACCGGCCCGTCGTTGGTGAGTGAGACCTGCATGTCCGCGCCGAAGATGCCCTGCGCGACCTCGATGCCTTGCGCGCGGAGTGCGTCAGCGCAACGGTCCACCCAGACGCGCGCAGCGTCGGGTGCCATCGCGTCGGTGAAGCCGGGGCGCTTGCCACGGCGAACATCACCGTGCAGCGTGAATTGGCTGATGAGCAAGATCGCGCCGCTGACCTGCGTGACGTCCCAGTTCATCTTCCCGTCGCCGTCTGCAAAGATCCGCAAACCGGCGATCTTGTCGACGATGTAGCGCAGGTCCGTTTCGCCATCGCCTTGACCGACGGACAGCAGCACGCATAGGCCCTGTTGGATCGCGCCCACGGTCTGGCCCGCGACGTCCACCTTCGCCTGACTGACTCGCTGCACTACCGCTCGCACATTGCCCCCCATCTCTCGTACCTCCATAATCCAACTTCGCCGCGAAGACCAGATCTTGGCGTTCGGATCTCCATGCCGTTTGACCTGCCCTCAGCCGCGAACCGCCTGCGCCACCTCCACAGCGACCCTCTGCCGTTTCGCCGCGCGCTGCTCGACGTCGCTTTTGCCGCCGGCTGTCCAGTGAGTGAACAGGCCGTAGCGCTTGAACACGGCGATGCGGTGACCCTGCGGATGGCATCCAGCGTGCCGGGCGACCCGCGTTTGCGCTGCGTGGTGCTGGATCTGGACCCACCAGGCCACCGGACCACGTGGCCGGCAACGCTGGACGGTCTGGGCGGGCCGGTCGTCGCGCAAACCTGGGCGATCGCGCTGCACACCCTCGTGCGGCACGCGCGCGAACTGCCTTGGGAGCTGATCTACACGCGCGGTCCAGCGATGGGGGTGCCGACCTACGTGCAGGAGCGGCTGCAAGCCGACGACCCGACCGTGCAAGTGGCGCCGTGTCCGTCCCAGCCGTCGTCCCCTCTCGCGCTGGACGGCGTGTCGCTGACCCTGCGGCGCGCCGAGAACGTGTGGCGGCTGCCTGCGTGCGACTGGACCATACGCGTGGAAGTGGTCGGTGCCGAAACGCTGCCACGCTTGCGCGCTTGGCTGCGGACCCTGCACGGCGCGTGGACCTTGCACGCGTTGAGCCTCAGCAATCAGCGGCTCACGGCGATCTTGCGCACGGAGCGGCCTGTCGTTCCGCCCGAAGGAATCGCTTTGCACGAACTTTCCGCGCCGCCGCCGCTCGCGTTTCCGGTGAACGACGCTCTGCTTGCGTGGCCCGCCGATTGGCTACCCAGCCCGATGGCCGCGCGGACGCTGACCGACGGCCTGTGGTTGGCCGGTGTGACGCCGGAGGTGGCCGACGACGCTGCGCTACCCGAAGTGGTGGGCGGCTTGACCGCGGAGTGGCAGATCGAGCCGATCGCGCGCGCGCCCACTCACACCGTGCACCTCGCTGTATCCGCAGCAGAAGCTGCGGGACCCGTAGCGGCGAGCGGCGCGCGCACGGTTTGGCACTTGCCGGGCGCCTTGGAGGCAAATCTGGCGGTACGGGGGCTGAAAGCGCGTCTTGCCGCGCACTTCAAGGCGCAGTAGGCGTTGCCGTGGTCGCAGGAATGACGGCGTCCACAGGGGTTTGCACATCAGGCAAGGCGAGCTCGGTCGGCGTTTGCGCGTCTGGCAGCGTGACGTCGGCGGGTAGCGCAACGGGCTTGTGCTCCTTGGGCGCCGGCGTCTTGTCCTGTGGCGCGTACCGAATTCCCAAGAAAGGCCGATAGCCTGGAACGCCAAATCCCGGCCACAGACCAAAGCCGCTGCCGATGCTGCCGTACAGATCCTCGCCCAGCGGCCAACCGATCGCCAGCGTCGCTTCGAGTCGCTCGTTGGAGCCATTCTGGTAGGCGTTTTGCAGAGGCGTCTCGTGCACCAGCGTCGCGTCGAGCCACCAACCGTCGGGCACCCAGCTGCCCAGCCACGAATCTTGCGCCACCGACGCGTTCAGACTCGCCGCCAGCGCGATGCGCAGCGCCGGACCGTCCGTCAGGTTGAATAGCGTCTGCGTGCCCTGCGCGCGCACACCGACGTTTGTCGCCACGCGCCACGGACCGAGCGCAGTCGACGCCACCGCTGTCGGCGTCACCGTCACGCCCGGACGCCCCATGTAGAGGTTCGGGTCGCCCACAGGGATCGTCACCGGCAACACAACAGCGAGGCCCATTTTCTGCTGCCGTTCGGCAAAAATCACGTATTTTAGGGCAACCGCGATGTCACCAATCGCCGTCGCACCGTCCAGTGGCCCCGATTGCGGCCCGTACAGCGACGGCAACGTGCCGGTTTGCCAGAGCGACACCGGCACCGCCACGCCCAGAGTCAAGCCGTTCCACAGCCGCGCGGCCAGAGTCGCGTCGGCTTGGAGCCGCTGGTCGACCAGACTACGCAACACGCGCGTCTCCGTGCCCACCACCAGCGGTCGCCACGCGTAGTGCCCTTGGATGCCCGCGGAGAGCGCGTGCAAGTCCAACTGCAGCGCGGAATCCACGCCCAGAATGCCCGCGCCATCGACGTTGGGCCGCCCCGACGTCACATCCAACGGCGTCAGCGCCGACGCGGGCAGCGCAACAACGACGAGCGCCACAAGTACGCCCGGACGACGACGCAAGACCAGCAACAGCACTGCCAACGCCGCCGTCAGCAGGCCGCCCGCTTGCGGCACCGGCGACGCCTGACAGGACAGCGGCGTCGTGCCGCGCAGCCGACCGCCAAAATCGATCACTTCGGCGTCATCGGCCGGGTCGAGCGGATTCGTGTGCGTCTCCAGCACCTCGATGGGGTCACTCAGGCCGCCAAAATCCGTGTCCACGAGCCGTGCGTCCGTGTGGTACTTGAAGACTTCGTCGCCGTCGGGCAGCGTGTCGTTGTCACTGTCCGTGTCGCGGCAATCCGGCTTCCCGTCGCCGTCGGAATCGACCAACTTCTGTTGCAGCGACTTGTCGCCCGCTTTGACGCCCGATTCATACGCGTCCGGCACGGTGTCGTTGTCGCTGTCCACGTCCAACGCGTCGATCGTTCCGTCCTTGTCCGTGTCCAGCGGCTGAATCGGGTCGACCACCTCCGTCGGGTCCAGAATACCGTCGCCGTCGCTGTCGCGCTTGAGCGGGTTCGTACCCAGCAGCAGCTCCGTCTTGTTGTCCAGGCTGTCGCCGTCCAGGTCGCCGTCAATGTTGCCGTCATCGGCAGCCACCAGCGGGTCGGTCTCACCCACGTCGACCTTGCCATCATGGGAAAAATCTTCCACGCCGTCCGGCAGGCCACCGCGGTCCGTGTCCGCGCTCGCCGGCCAAGTCGTGTGCGTCGGATCCTGATCGGGCAGGAACACACTCGATTTCAGGTTCGTCGCGTCCGGGAACCGCAGCGTCGCGAGCGTCAGGCCCACTTCCGTACCGTCAAAAAGCCCGTCGCCGTCACTGTCCTCATCGTTGGACGCGTTCTGACCGTCGTTGTCCAGATCAACAGCAGGGTTGCACTCGTCGCCATCGGGCACGCCGTCGTCGTCGCTGTCCGCGTCGTGGATGCGCGCGCCAACCGTCGTCTCCATCGCGTCGCACAGACCGTCGCCGTCGCTATCGGGAACACTGGAGAGCACCGCCGGATCGTTCGGATCGCCTTCGCCCATATCCGGTCGGCCGTTCAGGTTCGCATCCTCCCAGCCGTCGGGTTGGCCATCGTGGTCCGTGTCGGCGGCCAATGGCAGCGTTTGCGTCGTCGGATCCAGGTCCGGATGGAAGCGCCCCAACGAGACGTCCGTCTGCACATCCGGATCCTTCAAACCGCGCTCCAGACCGTCCGCCAAACCGTCGTCGTCCGAATCCGGGTCCAGCGCGCCGGGCAGGCCGTCGTGGTCAAAATCAAACGCAGCGTTCGGCTCATCACCGTCGATCAAGCCGTCGTCGTCGCTGTCCTTGTCGTGCAGATTCGTGCCAGCGCGTGTCTCCTCGGCATCGCACAGCCCGTCGCCGTCCTGATCAATCACGATCGTCTGCGTCAACGCCGCGTTCGGGTCGCCTTCCCCCGCGTCCACCATGCCATTGGCGTTCAGGTCTTCCAGACCGTCGCGCTGACCATCGCCGTCCGTATCCGCCAGAAGCGGAGATGTCGTCGACGCTGGGTCCAGGTCCGGAAGGAAGCTGAAAGCGAGCAAGTTCGTCGCGGACACCGGTGCACCCGCGCCGCGTTCGAGTCCATCTGGCAGCCCGTCGTTGTCCGAATCCGCGTCCGCCGCGTTGCTCGCACCGTCCAGATCGCCGTCGCACGACATGTTCCATTCCACGCCGTCCGGCACCCCATCGTCGTCGCTGTCCGCGTCGTTTTGCCTCGTACCCAGCGTCTTTTCTTCCGCATCGGGCACGCCGTCCGCGTCCTGATCGCCCAAGTACAGCACTTCCCCGGGCAGGAACGGGTCGCGTTCGCCCGCATCGAGGCGCCCGTTGTGGTTCACGTCCTCCGCGCCATCGCGCTGGCCATCGCCGTCGGTGTCGCCCTTCTGCGGGTTGGTCTGCGTCGACGGATCCGCGTCCGCGACGAACATCCGCTTGGCCAAGTTCGTGTCCGGTCCGATCGTCGTGAGCGTCTTGCCCGCTTCCGTGCCATCCAGAATGCCGTCGTTATCCGCGTCGGGGTCCAGCGCACCAATCAGACCGTCGCCGTCCAGATCCAGAAGCGATTCTTCGCCATCAGGCAAGCCGTCGTCGTCGCTGTCCGTGTCCAAGGGCGACGTACCCGCATTGATCTCAACGCCGTCGTGCACGTCGTCGCCGTCGGTGTCGTCCTTCAAGCGGTCCGTCTTGTACTTCGGCTCGTCTGCGTCGTTCAGGTCATCGGCGTCGCTGTCCAAGTCACGGTAATCGGCCACACCATCGCCGTCGGTGTCCACCGCGGGTGTGATCCAGTTCGAATCGCCGGCCTCCTGCATGTCTGGCACGCCGTCGCCGTCGCTATCCAGATCCTTCGCGTCCGGAATTCCATCGCTGTCCGTGTCGACCAGTTGCCCCAGATTCGACTCTTGTCCGTCGGAAATCGTGTCGCCGTCCGAGTCGGGATTCTTCGGATCCAACCCCAACTTCAGCTCGACCTTGTTCTTCACGCCGTCGCCATCATTGTCGCCGTTCGCGTCGTCCGTCGGGTCCAGCGGATTGGTCAAGTCCGTCAGCACTTCCTTGCCGTCGGGCACGCCACCGCCATCACTGTCTGCCTTCGCCGGATTGGTCTCGCCGGTGAACAGCGTGCCGTCCCATTCCTGCTTGCCATTCTTGTTCTTGTCCTCAAACCCGTCGTTCAGCCCGTCGCCGTCGCTGTCTTTGTTCAGCGGGTTGGTCGTCGTGCTCGGATCCGCGTCGCCTCCTTTGCCCGCTTCCACGCCGTCGCTGATGCCGTCGTTGTCGGTGTCCGCCTTCTGCGGGTTCGTCTCTTTGGCGTCCACCTTGCCGTTGTGGTTGAAGTCTTCCTGACCGTCGCTCAACCCATCGCCGTCGGAATCCACCGCCTTCGGACTTGTCGTTGAAAGCGGGTCGCTGTCCCCTTTCTTGCCCGTCTCCAGGCCGTCCAGAAGCCCATCGCCGTCCGTGTCGATGAGCAGTGGGTTGGTCCCGAAAAAGTTCACTTCCACGCCGTCGTTCAGCCCGTCGCCATCGCTGTCTGGATTGGCCGCGCCGGTCTCGTTTTGCACCTTGTCCCAGGTGCCATTGGCGTTCTTGTCCTCTTGCGCATCCGACAGTCCATCGCCATCACTGTCCTTCTTGCGCGGACTCGACTCGCCCGGATCTGTCAGCCCGTTGTGGTTCTTGTCCTCGACTCCATCGTTCAAGCCGTCGCCGTCGGTGTCTTTCTCGTTCGGATTGCTGCCCGTTGGCGTCGCGGCTTGGTACAGACCCAACACCTCAACCTTGTCCGTCGACCCATCGCCGTCCGTGTCCTTTTTGCGCGGGTTGGTCTTGTTCGCTTGCAGAACTCCCATTTCATCCGACCACGTCTGCGCGTATTCCACTGTGTTGGAGAGGCCGTCGCCGTCGTTGTCACTCTGACCGTCGCTGGAATCCAGCGGATTCAGCGCCTTGCCGTCAGCGCCATTGGCGTCATCGGCGTACTTGGTCTCCCAGCCATCGTCCAAACCGTCGCCGTCGGTGTCAGGATTGTTCGGATCCGTCTCACCCAGTTCCGGTTCCCACACGCCGTTCAGGTTCGCGTCTTCGGCATTGTCCTTCAGGCCGTCATTGTCCGTGTCATCGACGAGCACGTTGGTCGTCGTCGTCGGTTCCAGATCGGGCAAGAACGGGGGCGAAGCGGTGTCATTCGTGGCCTTCTCCGACAGCGGCGCTGCCGCCACGCCAGATTCCATGCCGTCGCCCAGACCGTCACCGTCCGTGGAAAAGAGCAGCGGGCTCGTGCCGCCGTACGTCGTCCAGTTGCCGTACGTACCGGCTTGAGCGGTCAGCACCCAAACGCCCAACTCCTTGCCGTCCAGAATGCCGTCGTCATCGGTATCCGCGTCCAGTGGCTTGGTCACCAGGTGGTTATCCAGCGGCAGCACTTCCTGACCATCCGGGGCGTAATCGCCGTCCGTGTCCGGATCGTTGGGCGAGGTCAAGCTGACTTTCAACTCGTAGTTGGTCGACAGTCCGTCACCGTCCGGATCCGCGCCCACATCGTCCGCCGCGGAATTCGGGTTTGTCCCGTCGCTGATTTCCACAGCGTCAAAGACGCCGCCGCCGTCCGAGTCCGCCTTCAGCGGGTTGGTCTGAAACGTGCCGATCTCGTCCGCATCACCGAGAGAATCCCAGTCCGAGTCAGTCAGCAGCGGGTCCGTTTTCCACGTGAGCACCTCTTCGCCGTCCTTCAAACCGTCGCCATCGGTGTCGGGCGTCAGCGGATCCGTCGTCGCCGCCAGTTCCGCCGCGTCTTCCAGGCCGTCGGCGTCCGTGTCCTTCTTGGTGGGGTCAGTCTTGAACTTGCCGACCTCGTCGCCGTCGTTCAACGTGTCGCCATCTGTGTCGGGCTTGAACCGATCCGTCTTCCACGTCGTCACTTCCTGCCAATCCGTGAGCGTGTCGCCGTCGCTGTCCGTCTTGTCGTCGTCCGGCTTGTTCGGGTCCGTGTGGTCGATCAGCACTTCCTGACCGTCGTCCGCGTAGCCGCCGTCGGTATCGACCTTGAGCGGATCGGTCTTGGACACCTGAAGTTCCAAGTTGTCCGGCAGGTTGTCGCCGTCGGTATCCTGCAAGGTCGGATTGGTCTTGTACGTCAGAACTTCTTCGCCGTCGCTCAGGAAGTCGCCGTCGGTGTCCGCCAGCGTCGGCTGGGTTTGCGGCTTGCCAGGCTGGGGAAAGAGCTCGGAAAAATCGGACAAGCCGTCGCCGTCGGTGTCCTTCAGCGTTGGATCTGTGCCGGCGGCTTGCTCATTCGCGTTGGACAAGCCGTCGCTGTCCGGATCGCCGTTCGCGGTTTGGCTCAAATCGCCAAAGTACCCCGCTTCCCATGCGTCATCCAAGCCATCGCCATCGGTATCCGCAGCGTAGGCCCGCGACGCCAAGACAAAGGAGAAAATGGCAATGTAAACAGCCCAGCGGCGTACGGTCATGGGTCCCCGCGCAACGCATGGGGGCGGCGCGTCGCGTGGGCCTGATTGGAGCATGAATGCGGTTTTTCGGCTATACACGCTGACCGAATTCCACGTCACAGCCGCCGACACCGCGGCGTGCCACCGGAGGTGCACGCTTCGCGGTCCCAGTCCGACATGCGACAGGTCTCACCGTGTTCAGTTTGGTATTTCAATCGGGTCAGAATGTGTACGCAGAACTGCCACGCAATTGACCGAGACGGCCGGTGCGCGGACACTGTCACGCGGCTGGCGCTTGTCAGCGGGAGCGTCCGTGCAGAACGTTGAGTTGCGATTGCCGATTGGCCCACGGGATGGACCGGAGCCCGACGTGGAGGCAGCGCTGCGGCAGGCGGCATGTGCAGCGTTGAACGTGCCCAAGGACGCGTTGGGCGCGATTATCATTCGGCGCCGGTCCCTCGACGCGCGCAAACGCCGCGATCCCACGTGGGTCTACCGTTGCGACGTCTTCGACGCCCACGAAATTCCGCCCGACGACGCGCTGCCGCCGCTCATCCGCCCGCAAACGCTGGCCAAGCAGCACGCGCAGTTGCGTCCGCTAATCGTGGGCATGGGTCCCGCTGGGCTCTTTGCCGCGCTTGCTTTTGCCGACGCGGGCGTGCGTTGCACACTCCTCGATCGCGGTCCAGAAGTGGAGAAGCGCAACCTCGACGTGCGCGACCTGCGTGTGCACGGCAAGCTCAACGCCGAGTCCAACCTGTGTTTTGGAGAAGGTGGCGCGGGCACCTATTCTGACGGCAAGCTGTACACACGGTCCAAACACCCGGCGGTGCAGGAAGTGTACGAACGTCTTGTGGCGCTGGGCGCGAGCCGCGAAATCCTGACGGAAGCGCATCCGCACGTCGGTACGAACCGCTTGATCCCGATGATGAAGCACCTGCGCTTGGCGCTGCGCGAGGCGGGCCATGAACTGCTGTTTTCGGCGCGCATGACCGACCTGCTCGTCGATCCGGCCTCGAATCGCGTGCGCGGCGTGCGGCTGGCGGACGGGCGGGAAATTCTGGCGAGCCACGTCATCCTCGCAACGGGGCATTCCGCCCGCGACGTCTACCAGATGCTGGCACGGCACGGCGTCGCGTTGGCGCGCAAGGACTTCGCGATTGGCGCGCGCGTGGAGCACCCCCAGGCGCTGATCGATCACGTGCAGTTGGGCGATCTGGCGGGTCATCCCCAGGTCGGCGCAGCGGAGTATCACTTGGCGCAGGATGCCTTTGGCCGCGGCGTCTACTCGTTCTGCATGTGCCCGGGCGGCTTTGTGCTGCCATCGCCCGCGAGCGAAAGTCGCCTGAACGTCAACGGCATGTCCAACTCGAACCGCGGATCGGAGTTTGCCAACGCCGCGCTGGTCTCGCAGATCCGCGGCAACGAGTTCTATCTGGAAGCGCCGGGCGATTTGGACGCCGATCCTGATTTTGGCGCGCACATCGCCGGCGGCGCCTTGCTGGGCTTGGCGCTGCAGGAATCGCTGGAACAGCGCTGCTTTGCCGAAGGCGGCGGTGGGTATGCGGCACCGGCGGAACTGCTCCTCGATTTTGTCCACGACCGCGCGCCGACTCGCCTGCCGGAACGGACCTCGTATCGACCGTCGCTGACGCTGGGGCGCATCGACCGGCTGTTGCCGAGTCGCCTGGTCGCGGCGCTGCGCCAAGGTGCGCGGCAGATCGACAAGTTGCAGTTGCGTGGGTATTTGAGCGAAGAGGCCAGCATCATCGGCGTGGAAACAACGACCTCGTCACCCGTGCGCGTGCTCCGCGGCGACGATCGGCAGTCGATCAGCCATGCGGGACTCTACCCGTGCGCGGAAGGTGCGGGTTATGCGGGCGGCATCGTCAGTTCGGCGATTGAAGGTCTGGAAGCCGCGCGAACGATCTTGGCAGGAACGTAAGACCAACCTATTTGTCTTTTTCATCCAAGAAGTTGGGCGGAGGCGGCACCAGCGGGTTTGGCTTGGTACTCGGCCGAATCGGCGGCGGCGGAATCGTCATCGGGCGAATGCGCCGCTCCGGCGGTGAGGCGGCTGGCGGCACGGCGACCAGATCAGGTGCGCCAAAAGCCGTGCGGTTGCCTGTCAGTTCAGTGGACTTCACGACGGGCGCCTCGATGGTCCGCAGTTCCCGCGCGTTCAGCACCGCCGGCACCGGCGCCGCGTGCGCCATTTGCCCCGCGACCGTGCGGCGCGTTGCCTCGTAGATCATCAGCGCGTTCTCTTTGCCCTTGACCGACACCGGACCGATCGGTCGCACCGCGATGCGCCGCCGCGTGGCGTCGTAGCAGCCCTGCGTGATCAGGAATTCGACCTTGTGTTCCTTGCACAGGGACTCGACACGGCTCGCGATGTTCACCGAGTCGCCGATCACCGTGTACTCCATCTTCTTGTCCGAACCGATGTTGCCCGCGATCACCGGTCCTGTGTGAATACCAATGCCAATCCGCAGCTGGACGCCGCCGATCTTGGCCTGTTCCTCGTTGAAGCGGTCGACTTCCTCCAGCATCCGGTGGCCCGCGCGCACGGCACGCACGGCGTCGTCGGGCTTGGGGAACGGCGCGCCAAAAACCGCCATCACCGCGTCGCCGATGAACTTGTCGACGATGCCGCCTTCATCAAAAACGATGTCCACCATGCGCTGCAGATAGTCGTTCAGAAACGACACCACCGCTTCCGGCTCCATGCGCTCGGACATCGAGGTGAACCCGCGAATGTCGCTGAACAGCACCGTGCAGACCTGTTTGGTCGACAGCCGCTTGGTCGAATCCATCTCCAGCGCGCGCCGAACTACGTCCGCCGGCACGTACTTCTGGAACACTTGCCGCACGCGTTTTTCCTGCTCGCGCGACTTGATCATCTCGTCGTACAGCCGCGCGTTGTCGATCGCGATCGCCGCTTGGTCCGCAAAAGCCTGAAGCAAATTCAGCGCTTCACCGCCAAACTCGCGCTCGGAGATCTGGCTGTCCACGTAGATGCAGCCCAGCACCTTGTCTTTGACCTTGAGCGGCGCGCAAACAAGGGAGCGAATGTCCAGATGCGCGATCGTGTTGCTCACGCCGGCAAAGTCGTTGATCGCGTCCATCGTGACGACCGGCTCGCCGGTCTGGTGCACGGTGGAGATGATCGACTTCGAGACGGTTTTTTCCGGATCGTCGATGTGCAAGCCATCACGGGTGCGGGCCACGCGGAAGACCGGGCCCTTCTCCGTGAACTCGATCAGCGAACCGCGCTCGGCGTTGGTCAGCGCCAGCGACTTCTCAATGACCAGGCGGAACAAGTTGTCGGTGGACAGCACACTGGAGACCGCTTTGGTGATCTCCATCAGCGCCATGTAGTTGCGCAGGCGGCGTTGCAGCAAGTCGGGGTCGTCGGGCAGCGCGACGTTCTCCGTGACGGCCGTGGCCGCGCGCTGCTCTTGCTCCGACTGCTCAAACGTGAGCACCGTGAGGCCAAGTTGGATGCGATCGCCCTGGCGCAGCCAGTGCTCGCTGACCATGCCATCGTTGCAGTACGTGCCGTTGAAGCTGCCCAGATCCTTGAGCAACCACTGGCCGTCGAACTTGCGGACTTCACAGTGGCGACGCGACAAGCTGGGATCGTCGATGTGGACATCCGCATCGCGCGCACGGCCAATCGTGACGATTTTGTCGTCACGAAGTTCCAGTGTTCGGCAGTCATCGCCCTGATAGATGACGAGCTGGGCCACGAAAACACCTCGGAAGCTCACCTGCCCGGCGATGCCGATCACACGGCATTACCGACTCACGCAGTACCCGGAAGACGCGTCTTTCGGCTTCGTCGACCGACTCATGCGTCCCTTTGTGTAGGCGATCACGCGGCGAATGGCAACCAGTTTTGCTTTCTTTCTGGAACCGTGTCCAATCCTTTGTCGACGAGGCCAACTCTGAGGTGAAAGATGAAGCGGCTGGTTGTGCAAGTGCTCTTGGGTCTAAGCCTTCTGCTCGCGGCTTCTGCGCACGCGGTGCCTTCACGCGCAGCGCGTCAGGAAGCCCGCATTCGTCGGGGTGAGCGATCGGGTGAACTCACGCCGCGCGAGGCCAACCGGCTGGAACGCCAACAAGCGCGGATCCACCGCGATCGCGCGGCGGCGCGCGCCGACGGTCGGGTGACGCCGCGGGAACGTGCACGCATCAACCGCGAGGAGAATCGGGCGTCGCGGGCGATTTTTCGCGAGAAGCATGATCGCCAACGGCGCTGACAGCGCGCGCGTGTTGTGCTTGCCGTGCTTGGCGATCGGGTCGCGCCTTCGCAGTTGCTCCAGCGGCTTCAGGAAACAGGAACGTCGGCGCGCCGCGGAGCCCGCTCGTTTGATAGTCCGCCGCCAAGGCTGCACGTGCCGCGTCGGGCTGCACATCGAGCGCCTCAGTCAATCCACGCCACAGCAGGTCAAAAAGCCGCTCAAACGCGATCTGGTGCGTCTGCCGCGTCGTGGCGTGCAGCCAATCGCTCCAGCGCAGGAACCGCGCAAAGGGCGCGTCCCCCAAAAGCAGCAGCTTGGTGCGGGCAAAACGCCCCGAATTGGCGATCAAGTCCCAGTAGCGGGCAAATCGCGTGAGGCGTTGCAGGTCGGCAAAGCTGAGCACCGACGTCGCCAGCACGTTGTACGGCGGCACCGGGTTGAAGCGCAGGGCAAAAGCGTCGGTGTGTGCGATGATCGGCGTTCCGCGCAGGCGCTTCAAGATGCCGATTTGGACCTCGTGCGGGTCAAAAGCCACCAGCCGATCAAAACCTGCGGCAAAACTCGCCAAGTCTTCTCCCGGCAACCCAACGATCAAGTCCGCGTGAATGTGCGCGTGCGTCGCCTCGCGGATCCAGCGCAGATTCGTTTCGGTCTGCGCGTCATCCTGTTTGCGATCGATGCGCGCCTGGACCTCCGCGTTGAAGGTCTGGATGCCGATCTCAAACTGCAGCGTCCCTGGCGGAAATTGCGTGATCAGCGCGCGAATCGCGTCGGGTAGGCGATCCGGGACCAACTCAAAGTGCAAGAACAGCTTGTCATCCAAGCGCGCGAGGAAAAACTCAAGAATGCGGACGGCGGTCTTCGCGCTCAAGTTGAACGTGCGGTCGACGAACTTGAAGTGGCGCACGCCGCGATCGTGCAAGTCCGCCATGCTGGACAAGAAGGCGTCGAGAGGGAACGGGACAGCGGTTTTGTCCAACGACGACAAGCAGAATTGACACTTGAACGGGCAACCGCGTGACGCTTCAACGTAGATAAGGCGATTGGCGATGTCCTCTTGCGTGTAGTGAGCGTACGGCAGCGCGAGCTGATCCAGTGCGATGTCATCGGAATGCGGGACGCGCGACGACGGCGGCGAACCGGCCAGAATCTGGCGACAAAGCCGGGCAAAGGCGAGATCGGCGGCGCCGGTCAGGAGATAGTCCGCTTGCGCGACGATCGGCTGGCGTTCCCACTCATGACTGACTTCTGGACCGCCGAGCACGATCACGGTATCGGGAGACACCGCCTTGACGATCGCCACCACCTGCGCCGTCTCCACGACGTTCCAGATGTACACGCCGAGTCCAATGATCCGCGGCTGTTCGGCGAGCAGTTGCTCGGCGATGTCGATCGGTCGGTGCGACGTGATGAATTCGCGGATCGCCGCGCGCGGCTGCAAGTCGCCCAGATTGGCGTAGAGGCACCGCAGGCCCAACGAGGCGTGAAAGTACTTCGCGTTCAGCGTCGCGAGAAGAATATCCACGCGGGCTATTTGGCGACCAAGGTCGGCTTGGTCAGGGCCGCGTTGGTGAAGCGGAGGCTGTCGAGCAGCACCGCGGTGTCGTACACGCCATCGCCGACGTCAAACACGCTGAACTGGATCGTCACCGTGTCGCCGGCTTTGACGGGGAAGCTCGCCGTGGACCAGCCGTAGGCGCCACCGACTTTGTCGCCCTCGTACCCGGTGCCGGTGAGACCACTGCCGCCCTTGCTGCACGCCGGTTCCGGGCACGTGGTGAACGTAATGTTGTTGGCGTTGAAGCACTTGCCCACGGCGTCGCCGAGCACGTCGCCGCTGTACGCGACGCCTGAAACGACCGCGGCGAAGCTATCCGAAAATTTCTGCCCGACGTACTCCGGGTACTCGGAGCTGAAGAACGCAAAATCAAAGGACATCGCCGTAGCGTTGGGTGGGATCTGCACCTGGACGCGTAAAACCGTGGCGTCCTGCGGTGCAGCGCCGGTGCACTTGCCCAGCGGCACGTTGGTGGACATTGCGAACTGGAAGTCGGTGCCTGCTTGCGGGGCCGCGTAGCCCGTCTCGCCCGGTGCCGCAGCAATGCCCGTCGAGAGCATCACGACGCTGATGCCGGCTTGCGGCGCAAAGGTGCTGCCAAACTTGCCGCGGATCGCCGCCGAGTTGGTCGCCGCCTTGACCGCGAAGTCGCTGGCGCCGGCGCACAGATCCAACGCCTTGGCGTAGTCAGCGGCCGTCGCGGAACTCAAGCCGGTGTCGCACAACGAGACGTCATCGGTCTTGCCATCGCAGTTGTCGTCCAAGCCATTGCCGGGGAACTCAAACGCAGTCGGATCGAACTTGCCGACGTGCGTGCAGATTTTGGTCGAGCACGCGTCGACGGTGCACATCACGCCGTCATCACACGAGGTCGCCACGCCGTACGCGCTGCCGCTGGCGTTGCACGACCAGAGCGTCATGCCGTTGCAGGTCGGGCCGACGCACACGTCCGCGTGGCAGACGTGGTCGGTGCCGCAGAACTGCGCGGTGGTGCAATCCGCGTCGGCCAGACAGTCGACGCAGACCGCGTTGGCCTTGTCGCACACCTTGGCGCACTCCGTGGATGACGCACACGTCTTCACGACGACGCACTGCTTGGCGATGCACTTTTCTCCCGTCGCGATGTTGCAATCGGTGCCCGCGTTGCAGTCGACACACGCTTTCGCCGTGGTCTCGCAGACCTGTTTGGTCGCTTTGCATTGGACGTCGGACTGGCAGGCGACCGACTTCTTACACACGTTGCCCTGGCACAGGCCAGCCGCGCCGCAGTCGCCGTCCACGAGGCACGCGACGCACGTGTGGGTGTTCAGCGCGCAGACCGCACCGCCCGTGCAATCGCTGTTCGCTGAGCACGGCGGCAAGCTGACGGGCGTGCAGCCGACCTTGGGCGTGTGCACGCAGCCGGCTTTGGGGTCGCACGTGTCGAGCGTGCATTCGTTGCCGTCGTCGCACGTGTTGCCGATGCCGGCGCCACACGCGCTGGCCGCGCAGCTGTCGCTCACAGTACACGGATTGCCGTCCTCGCAAGGTCCGGCGCCCGCGGTGTGCGTGCAGCCGGTCTTGTCGCAGGCGTCGGCGGTGCACACGTTGCCGTCGTCGCAGTTCACTGTCGCCTTGCCGACGCACTGAACGCCCTGACACGCGTCGTTCGCCGTGCACGCGCTGCCGTCGTCGCACGCGGTGGCGTTGCTGGGCAAGTGCACGCAGCCGTTGGTGGTCTGGCATGAATCCAGGCTGCACACGTTGTTGTCGTCGCAATTTGTCACCGCGCCGGAGACGCATTTGCTCGCGGCGCACGCGTCGCCAGTGGTGCAGGCGTCGCCGTCCGAACAAGGCGCGTTATTGGCGCCGTGGACGCAGCCCGTGCCGGGCGCACACAGGTCGGTCGTGCACACTTGACCGTCGTCGCACGAAGTGGGCGCAGCGACGTATCCCGAACCGTCCGCGTTGCAGTTCCAGACGTTGTCACCTTGGCAGATCGGGGTCGTGCAGGTCTTGGGCACGCACTGGCCAGCCAGGCAACTTTCCGTCGAGCCACAGTCGCCGGGGAGTACGCAGCCGACACAGATGCCCGCGCCCTTGTCACACACGAGGATGCCAGGGCAGTCCTTGGACGAAGCGCACTTGGTCGGTGCAGGCACACACTTGCCCGCCGTGCAGGTCTCGGTGAGCTTGCAGTCGGTCGAGACCGCGCAATCGGCGCAGAAGCCCAGCGTCTTCTCGCAGACCTGATTGGCCGCTTTGCACTGGCCGTCGGACGCGCACGGCGTCGCGGATACGCACTTCTGCGCGATGCACACGCCGGTGCCGCCACAGTCCGCGTTCTTCTGGCAGGCGACGCAGATGTGCAGCGCCGTGTTGCAGGTTCCCGCGGTGCAATCGGTCGATGCCGTACACGGGATCGGGGTGTTGCCGCAGCCGGGCTTGGGTCCGTGGACACACGCGCCCGCCGCATCGCAGCCGTCGTCGGTGCACGGATCGCCGTCGTCGCAGGTGGTCGAGCTGCACGCGGGCTTCACGTCCGTCGCGATCGTGTCGTCGCCCGTCGTTGCATCGCCCAACGTGTCAGAGCCTGGCTGGGTATCCGCGGCAGGGATTGCGTCCGGATCTGTCGTCGCATCCGCAAGTCCGTCGCTCGCCACGACGTCGGTGGGCGTGACAGAACCCGTGTCGTCGACCGCGGTCGCGTCGTCGGCAAGGCCCACATCGGCCACTGTGTCGTTCGTGGCCGTCGTGCCGCCGCTGCTGCTGGTCGAGCTACCGCACGCCGTCGCCATCACCAAAAAGAGTCCGCCCAACCACTTCATTGTCCACCTTCCCGACATGCCGCCGACACACACCAGCGCGCATGCTACTTGACCTTGGCGCCATGCGCCATTTCTGTTGCAAAAACGCCGCGTAGGGGTCAAAACGGAATGCGCAAATCCAGACCAATCGCGAGGATCGAGCCGTACGACAAGAAGCCGGGAAAGCCCGGATTGCCCGTTTGCAGTCCCTGCGCTTGCGCAATGGTCTTGCCCGTGACCGGATCGACGCTGGTGTCTGGCACTTCGTCGCACACGCGCGAGACGTTTTTGGCGCACGCTGTGTTGGGACCTTGTGCCTTGTTGGTGTCGCGGGCGAGCAGGCGTTGCACGGAAATGTACCAGCCCACGTCCACGTTGCGTTCCCCTACCGCGAAGCGATGCCGCGCGCCGCCAGAAATGCCCACGCGGTCGTTGTCGACGTAGTTGGTGCGGCCCGTCTGATCAGGCACCGGCGTCTGCTCATACCGCAGCCCCCCATAAAGTTGCGTCTGTTCGGTCGCTTGCCACTGGGCGCCCATGCGTGCGCTCCAGGTATCGGTAAACGCCGCTGGTTCGCCCACCGTGTCGATGGAGTGGCTCCACAGCGACCGAATCACGTCCAGCGTGCCCAACATCGGACCGCTTTTGTAAGCCACGCCGGCGACAAACTGGTGCGGCGTGAAGTTCACGACAAAATTAGCCACCTGCGGGATCGGAAAACCGCTGGACGTCCCCTGGAAGCCTTTGATTTGGACGTCATTGCGAATGGTCATGTTGAACGCGTTTTGACCGCGCCACGCCAGGCCGAATTGCCACTTCGGCGCGGGCATCAGCAGCAGTCCCGCGTGCATCGTCGCGTTCCACTTCTGTTCGTTGTGCACCGTCATCTGGATCTGGTCCTGATGTCCGGAATCGGCCAGGTACACGCCCGCGGTCGTCGTCGAGTTGGGCAGAAGCGACGCGCCAATGCCGAAAGCCAGCCAGTCCGTTACGCGGTAGCCGGCCGCAAAGAGCACCGATAGCTGTTGCTGCCGGTGACCCAGAAGCTCAAAATCGAGGCGATTGCTGAAGTACTGCTCGCGTTCGTCCGCGAAACGGGCGGTCTGCTCACCCACGGAATTGACGGGCAGGCTCGCGGCAAAACCAAAGCGCAGCTGGTCCATCCACGGCGCCACGACGCCCCCCAAGTGCAGCGCGTAGGTCGACGGGATATCTGTGGTATCACTGCGCGAGTTCAGACGGTATCTGCTTGGAATTGAAGGACTTTTCGACCCAAGATCGGGCAAGTCATAGCCAGCCGGTCGCTCCTTCAAGCGGATCGCAACGTCGTCATAGGTGAGCGTAAGCCCGGTGTTGAATGACGGCTGCGCGAGCGCCAAGCCCGCGGGATTGTAGTAGGTCGCGCTAAAATCATCGGCTACAGCGGTGCCTGTGTTGCCCATCGCGGAAGCACGCGC
>CAITYF010000154.1 GCA_903896545.1 uncultured Myxococcales bacterium
GTGTCGCACCCGACACTCCCTGTCGCATCCGCACGCCAAAATACTCCCGCACCTCGTATCGGCCACCTGCAACTGGAGCCAGCCACCATGCCCCTGCCGCCCGAACCGCTCGACCTCGCCGCGCAGCTCGCCGCCGCAGAAGCCGAGTTCCACGCCTTTCGCACGCACCTGCGCGAAATCGCCTCCACCGCCGGTTGCATCTCCACGCAGATCCGCGACATCGATGCCCAGCGCCGCGCGCCGACGGTTGCGGAAATGCGCGTCATGCTGGAGTATTTCACCGATCTCAACGGCCTGCTCGACGAACTGCGCGAGCGCGTCGCCCATGAGCAGCTGCCGTTGCCGCTCGATCTGTAGCCGCCCCAAGGATCGCCCATGCCGCGCCGTTTCCTCGCTTGTCTCGTGACCACGCTGTGCCTGCTGCCCGCAGCCGCGGCCACGCCCAAGGTGACGAGCGGCGCCGACCTCGCGCTGCGCTGGCCTGAACTCATCGGCCAAACGCTGCGCCTCCGCATCACGCCGGTGCGCGCACTCGATGTCGCGCGCTATCTGGTCAAGGTCGACAAAGCCTCCGCCGTGTTGCTGGTGGCGCCCGGCAAGATCTGGTCTGGCCAGAAGCTCGTTTGCGCCGCCGTCACGGGCGAGGAGACCGTGCTCGCGGGCGGCCGCACGCGCGTGGTCGGGCTGATGCTGACGGAGTGCGACAAAGCGCCTTGAGCTGCCCGAGCTTCACATCGCCCGCCCGTGTCCTTCGCTAGGCGTCTGCAAGCGACACGAATCGTCGCATCTGTCTGAGATACTCAGGAGGCATGGTTGCAGGCGCAAACGGTCGACGCAGCGCTGGCGGCCCGTCCTCATGCCGTGTACCCTCTCTAACCGCGGCGCGCAGCGTGAATCGACTGAGCGCGAGGTTGAAGCCCATGCCGACGATCCACTCCTGGGAGCTCGACGACTTCTACCGGCAGGTGCGCAAGAGCTTGCTGGAGTTGGAAGACGCTTTCGCGCGCCATGAGTTGGATCTCCGACTGCGGCACCGGGACTTTCAGCATTTTGGCGGCACCGCGGTCGCCACGGCCTACCGGCGGCTTTGCATGGATGCGCCCGAGCGCTTCGCCGAACTGCGCCTTGAATCGATTCGCGCCTTGCTGGAGCATCTGCGCCAGGAACTGTTCTGCGTTGAATCGGTGGCACGCGCGGAGCTGGCATTCACGGCGCAAGGCAAGCCGGTGGTGCGCGTGCAGCACGCCGGCGAGGCAATCGATCTGCGCTTTGACCAGTTCTTGTCGGCCCGCGCTTGGGGGCGTGGGCTGGAATTCGACGATGTCGAGGCCGACCAAGCGTTCGCCGAGTTGGTTGCGCACAACGCCTGCACGCAGCTGGCTTTTGACCTGCGCAGCCTGCAGCGGATCTTCTACCGGTTTACGCCGCGCGCGACGGCGGAGCCGCTGAGGGTGGTGCCACGTCCCGCTGAGCGCGCGTTCGAGCGGCTGATGGTCGATATCCTCAACGAGCACGCGGAGACCGTCTGGCAGGCGCGCATCGACGAGGACTTCCTGGAGAAGGTCGACCTGCGCATCGCGGCACCCGACCCAACGGTGGTGGAAGGCGTGGGCATTCAGGTGACGCAGGTGAGCAAGCCGGAGCTGTACGCCCAGAAGCTCGGCAAGATCAGGCATGTTGAGCGGTTTGTAATCTTGTCGCCCACCGCGCTGGCCGAGTTCGTCGATGCGCAGATGGCGCCGGAGTGCGAGCAGCGGGTGCTATCCACCGCGACCTTGAAGGCGCTGTGGGCGAGCCTACGCGACCAGCCGGTCACGGTGTCCGCGCTCACGTTGAGCCTCAAGTCGCTGCTGGTTGACGCGTTGCGCACGCCGACGACCGACCCACGCGGGCCGCTGGTCCACGTTCCGGAGCCGGCGCGGCGGCTCATTCGCGCTTACGTGACGGCGGACGTCAAACGCGCGAGCGCTGAGGTGGCGCTGGCGCCGCGCCTTGGTGTGCCTGACGCGTTGCTGAAGGCGCGTCACACTATGGCGATCCCCAAGTCTCTCGCGGCACTCTGTTCGCACCGCAAGGCGGTTGCGAGCATCGGTCAGTTCGTCGCGGGGCAGACGGTTACGGGCCACGTCAAGCGCGTGCTGGACTACGGCGTCTTCGTCTCGCTCGGCGGCGTCGACGGCCTGCTCCACATCTCGGCGATTCCGGCGGGCGAAGGCAGCTTGACGCAGCGCTTTCTGGCCGGTGCGGCCATCACGGTGACCGTTGCCAGCGTCGACGTGGCGACGGCGCGACTGCAGTTGACGCAAGTCCCGCTCGACGAACTGTCGCCTCGACCGGAAGCCTCGGCACGCGAGGCACAGCCGATGGTGGAGGCGACGGCGTGAGTTGCGGTCGCGCTGCGGTGATGGCGCCCGGCTCGGTCTGCGCGGCGCAAACTGTAGCGGCCTGGACCGTAGCACCCGACGCTGCAACTATCCGTGAGCGCCCCGCCCGCCGTACGTCCACCATAGGGCCAACAACGCCCCAACGGAGCCACGCGATGCCCAAAGACACCACACCCCTTCCCGCCGCCGACGAGTACTGGGAGCCAATCGCCTGCGACCCGCACAAGCAGTGGACCGAGGCGATGCTGCGCCGTGCTTTCCTCGCAGCCGCGGCCGAGATGAAGCTCGCGCCGACGGCCCGGGCGATGTACTACAAGGCCAACCACCTGCGGGAACTGTGGACGGAGCTCCACGAGCGCGGCCTGCCGCCGCCGAAGTTTCCCGATGAGGGCTGACGCGGCGCAGTGTCGTGCTCCTTGCGCAACGGATGGCGTGCCACCCGCTACACCAACTTCCACACCTCCCGCACCAGCCGCGCCATCACCTCATGGCTCGCGGCAAGACGGTGGTTGTCCTCCACCACCGTCAGCGGCAGCCCATTCGCCGTGCAGTACGCCGCCACCGCTGCCAGCGGCACGATGTCATCCTGGGTCCCCTGCAGCACCCGCACCGGAATCGTCAGGTTCACGCGCGGCGGTGGCCAACCCGGCTCCGGCCGATGCACAGCCGGCGCGCACAGCACCATCGCCGCCACCTGCTCAGGATGCGCCGCCGCGAATTTCAGCGCCATCAGCCCGCCGAACGACGAGCCGACCAGCACCAGCCGCTGTTTGCCCGCCAGCGCCGCTTCGACGACGCGAAAGCGGTCATCTGGGTTCTTCAGGTTGCGGCAATCCGGTTCGAGAACGTCGCCCAGTCCGAGGCTTTGGAGCCTGAGGAACTTGCTGCCGCCGGGCTCGGACTCAAGGCCGTGGAGAAAGACGAGTTGAGGGGACATGAGAGGACTCCGAAGCGCGAAACACGAACTTTGTAGCTTGCCACAGACGCGCGCGCGGCCCAAGCTCTTGCAGTCAACGGAGGTCGCGATGCCGTACAAACGAATCAGCCTGGAACAAGGCACCGCCGAGTGGCTCGCGTGGCGCACGCAAGGCATCGGTGCGTCTGAGGCGCCGGCAATTCTGGGCGAGAACCCGTGGAAATCGCGGCGCGCGCTGCTGGCGGAGAAGTGTGGGCTCGCGCGGCGCGACTTCAATAGCGCGGCGATGGCGTTCGGCACGCGGACGGAGCCGGAGGCGCGTGGGCGGTACGTGGCGCAGGTCGGCGTGCACGTGGAGCCGGTTTGCGTGCAGAGCAACACGCACACGTGGCTGCGGGCGAGCTTGGACGGGCTGGCGGTCGACGGCACGCGAGCGGTCGAGATCAAGTGCGGTCCGCGCGTGTACGAGAATACGGCGCAGAAGCGCTGGCCGCCGAAGTACTACATGGGGCAGCTGCAGCACATCTTGGCGATTACGGCGCTGCCGGAGATCGACTTTTGGTGCTACCTGCCCGGGCAAGTGCCGGTGCATGTGGTGGTGCCGCGGGATGACGCGTACATCGCGCGGATGCTGGCGGCGGAGGCGGAGTTTTGGGAGGAGGTGGTGGTGGTTCGGCGCCGGTAGGGGCGGTAGCTGACACGCGCGGGTTGTCTTGATGCACGCGGTTGGCCTCCGCGACTCGTTTGGGCGTCGGCCGGCAAGAATCGACTGGTACGGCGATGTCGCAGCGACCTTGAGGGCGCCTGTGTTCCGAGGGATCGGGTCTCGACCGCCTGAAATCATCGAACTGCCCCGTCGACGTGGGATTGGTGCGGCGGAAGGCGCGCGGACAGGGCCGGGACGCCACCGAGTGTGGAGGATTCGTCCATGGGAATGCGAGGGAGCCACGCGACTGGCGGGAAAGCGTTTCGGTATGGGCGCTTGGCGTGCCGTGTTGACAGCCCCCTGCCTGAGGGTTACACGCCCACTACAGAAAGAGTTGGCGCGACCGGGACGACAAGAGTGTGTAGGCGATGAGCGGGGAGCTAGCGGATTCGTGGTTGCAGAGAGTGTCGCCGGACGGCGGAACCGACGATGCGTAGACTGCGACCGAACAGCAGGACGCAAATGAGGGTGGAGGAAACTGTGAGTGAGAGATACGATGTCAACATATTGAGCGCCTTCCGAACAGCGATCGATGAAGGGGCGCGAAGCGTCTCAATAGACCAGATCGGTGATCTATGGGCGAGTGGTTTTAACTCGCATTATGTATACAGATACCTTAGCGCCGTTGTGGATGCACAACCTGAAGAGCGTCTGGAGGCCGGTGTTCCTCAGCGCATACTTGCTGGCCTAAGACAACTCGGCGTCGCGCTCCAGCCCGAGTACTTGGGTCGGTGGGAGTTCACGGTCGCGACGGTGAACGACCGCACAGTTGGCGATGGGCGCAAGCCGGACAACGGTGCCAGCCAACAAACTGCGACACTAGTACCGGCAGCGGGTGCAAAAGCACGCCTTGCCGCACAAAACCTCAACCTCCTCCTCGAAGGCGTGCCGGGCACCGGCAAGACATACGCGTTCAAGGACATTTGCGAGAAGGACAAGGGGCTCGACATCGCCGACAACCACCGGTTCGTGCTGAACTGTCACCCGAGCACGCAGTATGAGGACGTGATCGAGGGGCTTCGTCCGGAGGCGGTCAAGAACGAGAACCCTTGGCAGCCGGTCCATGGTTCGACGTGGACGGACAACAAGGCCGGGGCGTGGCACGTCGTCGATGGTGTGTTCCTGCGCGCCTGTACTGCAGCGCGGCTTGCACCGCTGGTCGCCGGCAAGAAGGCCCGCGTTGCCATCCTCCTCGACGAGCTCAACCGAGCCAACGTCCCGCGTATGCTCGGCGACCTGCTGACGGTGATGGAGCGGTCGAAGCGGGCGACGTTTGACGGGGATGGCAACGAGGTGCAGCGCCAGTGCGACCCGGTCATCTTGCCGATCTCCGGCCGCACGTTCCTCGTGCCGGACAACCTTATCATCGTCGCGACGATGAACTCGGTGGACCACTCCGTGGCACCGCTAGACCAGGCGTTGCTGCGGCGTTTTTGGCGGGTGCGCGTGGAGCCGATGAACGACAAGCACGCGATCGCAGCGGCGTTGGAAAGGAAGGACGACAGCGACAAGCGCTCCGACAAAGACATGTGGGCGGCGCTCAGCGATCCAATGAAGGAGGCCGTGGACGCATTCGTGGCGCTCAACGAAACCATTGGCGCCAAGGATTGCCTTGGGCCAGACGGCATGATCGGACAAAGCTTCCTGTTTGACATGAAAGCGCTGTGCGCCGGGCAGGATGACCAGACGCAGGCAAATGCGATTCGGAATGTCTGGCGCTACGGCGTCGCGCCGCAGGTCATCGCGTCAGTGCAAGCGGCGGGTAAGGAGCGTTGGTTCAGCGGCAGTGAGAACGACGACAGCAACGGAGTCACGCTGGTCAACGCGCTGGCGAACTGCTACTTCACCCTGACGTGGAAGGGGGCAGGCATGACGCGAGCGTTGCGGATGGTACCGCTTGAACGGCCCGCGCAAACTGACGACAAGGTCCAATAGTGGGAGCGGCCGTTTACCTCCGCGCAAGCGACTTGTGCATCGGGTGGGTCTTTCCGCGTATTCTGGGACGGCGCACTGTCGTCTGCGTGCTGCCCAAACCATGGTTGCCACACGCGGAAGTGACACGGCCAGCGGCCCAGAAGTTGGGGCCGGACCAGCTTCTGAAACGCCGCGTAGATGTCGAGGGTGCTTGGCTGTACTACTGCTTTCAAGGTGAGGTGTTGGATTGCGGAGCGATCGCGAAACCAGGAACCCCAGCAGACGAGTCAGAAGAAGTTAGCGAAGTGCTCAACAAGCTCCACGAGTATGCGACTGCCGAGTTGAAGCCGAAGCCGCGCAGATGGTTCGAGCCAGACTCCGACGAAGCAGAGGAGCTGGAAGACGAGTTCGATGCAGATGCCCGCGCGACCAAACGCCTTTTTGCCTCATCGCACAAGCCGCGGAGTGCAGTGGATGCGAAGCCGCATGAGTTGGACGGTCGCGCGCTGCAAGCCGCGCTCATTCGTTTGCTGAACAAGGCGAGACCAAACGAATGGATGGAGGCGCTGGCGTTCCAGACCGACCCGCTGTTCCGTCTTGCTGTTGCCCAGCACTATGTCTCGGCACTCGCTGAAGTCGCTAGCCGGATGCGCCGCGGCTACATCGAGCGGCGCGAGCTGCTGACGTCCCCGCGCGGGCGCGTTGTGGCAAGCTCGGTCGGCCGTAGCGAGGCGACCGGAGAGCCATCAATCATTTGTGAGTACAATGACTTCGAGAAAGACCTGCCGCTACACCGTGTGCTTGCCTCGGCGTTGATCATCGCAACGGTCGCATTGACGAAGGACGATGAAAACAGTGAACTCTTGACCCAAGCCTATCGAATCCGACACCAGCTCGAAGGGATCGCGACGCTGCCGCGGACTACGGCGCACGCAGTCGCGAAGCAGTTGCGTCTCACGCCGGCACAGCGGCTCATCTGGCAGCGGCCGCTTCAACTCGCTCGTGCGGTGCTCGCGGATTGGTCTCCGACATCGGCTGATGCAGATCCGGACGACACCCCCGACCTGACGATTCCATCGGCCTCACTGTGGGAGCGCATCATTGCGCACACCCTCAAGACTGACGCCCAACTGCGCGTGCTGGATGGAGGCAAGCTGGATGGAGGCAAGCCGGATCCACGGAAGCTAAGTCAGCCGTGGAAAACCAGTTCCTATGGCTTCCGAGCCGACTTGATTGTGCAGAGAAGGGGGCAGCCTTCCGGCGCGGACATCATTCTGGACGCCAAGTACACGACGCTCTGGCGGCCGAGCAACCGTCAAACGCCAGTCGTCCCCGTGGCGCATACGCGACAACTCTTCGCTTATGGGTTGTTGTGGAGGAAACTCCCCACGGAGGAGAAGACGCTTACCACGGAGGAGAAGACGCTTACCACGGAGGAGAAGACGCTTACCACGGAGGAGAAGACGCTTACCACGGAGGAGAAGACGCTTACCGCGGAGGAGAGGACGCTTACCGCGCGCGATGTTGGGTTGGTCTACGTCGCACCGCCAGCAGGACGTGCCACCAAGCCGCAGCTGACGTGGATTCCAGAAGGCCAAACGGAACCGTACGATTACCAAGGACCAAGCCTTAGCACGATCAAGGATGGCTCATGGAACAACACATGGCCCCGCCTCTTTGTCCTAGCCATGGCCTTTCCGACACCGGGCGACTGCGCGTCAGACGCAGCACTCCAAAGCTACAACAAAGACGTCGGCGAAAAATGGCGCGAACGACTCGACACTTCTGTCGGTCAGACCCCGCCTACTGAGGCAGCGAAGTAGCGCGCGATGTTGCTGTCTTGAGCCTTGCTCGCTTTGTCGAGCCAGCGAACCGCCCGCGCGACCTCCCAGCAGATGTGATGGAACAACTTGGGGTTCGCAGCCAGCTCTCGGCCCCAGCTCTGCAAATAGGCGCGGTGCTCAAGGTCCAGCTCTGGACCGATGGGGACGCCCATCTTGCGACAGAGTTCGATGGCGCCAAGCTCCGCGACGAGCTCCTCCGCGCCAACCTTGAGCTTGCGGTTTAGACGAGCGGGTGAAGACGTCCAATGGATGACTTCGTGGAACGCGGTCGACCAGTACGCGGCGTCGCTCTCGAACGTCTTACGTGGACGCATCCAGATCTCGCCGCTATACCAGTCGTTGCTGCTCCAGCGCCGCGCGTACTCTTCATGGTGGCTATAGAAGCAGCCGGTTTCACTCGGCACGAGCTTGATCCGGAGCGCCGCGAGCCACGCGTCCAACCGCTGCTGATCAATCTCCGGCTGCGCGACGCGGTCCGGATGCGCCCTCGTCCGCCGCTTGGGTAGCGGTCCTTCGAGTTCAGCCTCGTTGTAGACCCGAGTTGGCTTGGTCGTCGCCCCGATTTCCGCTCCGTTTCTGTTCTGGGTGGGGAATACGCCCCACACCATCCGTGGCTGAGCAAGCGGACGCGGCACGAGACCCAACTCTCGCAGCGAAGCCTCGGTGTGCCAGTATGCGCTTGGATAGCCCAGGGCGCCGAAGCTGATTTGGAAGAACAATCCGTAGACCTTGCGGCTGCGCGCATTCTGGTGCGGAACCTCAACCCACGGCTGACGCCACGGGAGTTCCTCCGCCTCGATGGCTGCCCGCAGTTTTTCCACCATCGCGCGCAGGTCTTGCAAATCTTCGTGTGTAGCAGCATCCATAACTTTCTCCTTGCATTGCATTCGCCGGCACCTGCGACTACGGCACGCCCACGTCCGTGTGATGCACGAGCTCAAACCCGCTGGAATCAAACCCCACCGGCCAACTCGTTTCCTCATCCACCACCGCACCCGTCCAAGTCGCCGACCGCAGCGCGGCCAAATACGCCTCCACCTCAATCGCCGTGGGCCCGTCTCGTCGCTTCGCCGGCGCCCGACCCTTCCGATACCACCTCGCCCTTGTCGCCACCGCCACCGCCGGCGTCGGCGGCGCCGCCAGGAACACCGCGCCGCGCAAATCCGCCCCAGAAAAATCCACACCCACCACGCTCGCCCCGACAAACGACGCCCCGCGCAGGTCCGCGTTCCGAAACGACGCGCCGCTCAGATCCGCCAAGGCAAACGACAAACCGCTGAGCGTGCCTTCACCCCGTTGCTGCACGCCATCCAGGCGCGCCCCCACCAACTTCGCGCCAGTGAACTTCGCCTGCCGGACGTTCGCCCCACGCAGATCCGCCGCCGTCAGGTCCGCTTCGCTGAACTCAGCGTGGGCAAAATCGGCTTCACGCGCCCGGACGCGCACCAGGATGGCCCCGTGAAACCACATTTGGCCCTGCTGGTCGTTGTCCCAGTTTCGCAGGTGGCTCAAGTTTGCGTCCGTCAGGTCCGCCCCGCCAAAGCGCGCGCTGCCGCAGTCGGAGCCAAAAAGGCTCGCGCGGCGCAGGTTTGCGTCCGTGAGGTTGGCGTGGCGGAGGCTGGATTCCGTCAACTCCACCCGCCGGAGATCGGCGCCTACCAAGTTGGCACGGTCAAACTGACACTCCGTGAACACCGCGCGTTCCAAGGTCGCACGCTGCAGCGACGCCTCGCGAAAGTCTGTTGCAGTGCCCGTGGCGGACGACAGGTCCGCGCGAACGAGTTGCGCCTTCGCCAAAGTCGCGCCGTCGAGTGACGCTCCGCTCAGGTACGCGTAGCTCAGCGCCGCGCCATCCAGCGCAAACCGGTCCAGATTCTGCGCAGACAGATAAGCGCCGCCGAGCTGCTGCGGCAGCACGCAGTTGAACAGCAACGCCCCGCGCAGATCGGCGTCGGTCAGGTCCGCGCCCGTCAAATTGGTATCCGTCAGCGTCGCGTCGCGCAGGTCCGCGCCGCGCAGTGACAGCCCCGACAAGTCCAGACCTGACAGCACCTCCTGCTGCAAAATGGCGCCCTCGCCGCGTTCCTCGGCCTCCGCGATGACGCGCTCGACCTCACATCTCTCCAGCATCTTTGCCCCTCCACGTCATCTCGCCAACAAACCCGCGGCACTGCGGCGCAACGGCCTCAAACCGCAGCGTCGGCGCGAATTGCAGCCAGCCTGACTCATCGCGCACGGTCTGCGTCGGCACCAGAAAACCGCACGTGTCGTCCATCCGCAGCGACCGCAACTCCGCGCAGTCGCCGTCGGTCTCCACGACCTCCAGGCGATAGCGGTCGCACTCGGGCAACAGCAGGCCGGTCACCTGACAATTGCCCTGGGTCAGCACCGCAAGCTCCGCCATGCCCGCCACGACCAGCTCTCCCGCCGGTCCCACGTACACGCCGTCCACGCTTGGCAGCCCACAGAGCGCCGCTATCGCCAGCCAAATCCACTCCACGTGCGCCTCCTACCAGCCACGACGGCCGCGGTGACCACGCTGCCTGCCGTGACCCGTGAGCTCCGTCACCTCCGAGCGATCCAGCAGGTATTCCTCGCCGTCGCGCACATACTTCGCGAGGAACGTCATCTCCGTCTCCGCGTCCTCGTGCTCGTCCAGGCGCTCGGTCAGCGTCTCCACCGGGTTGCCGTTCGAGTAGTTCATGCCTTCAATCTGGGCCTGCTTGAGATTCTCGACCTGCGTGCGGTACGCGGTTGCGCGCTCGGTGTGGTGCGCCGCCGCGGCAAGCAACAGCTGGCGGAGGTCTTGGGCGGGGATGCAAATTTTCAGTCCTTCAATCATGGCAATTCTCCTGTGCGTGACGCGCGCCGACTGAGCCCCGACGTTGGTGCTTGGCGGCAGCGCTGGAAGATGGACCCGGTGTTGGGCGGGATGGAAAAGAGCGTGCTGTCGGGATGCGACAAGTGGTGTCGCATGGGGCGGGTCGCGGTGCCGGGGTCTTGCTTGAGGTGAACTGCACGAGCGTGGCGGTTGACTCGCTGCCCGGTTGGAGGCGCAGTGAACCTCCTCGCTCACTGCGTCCTCGCGCAGGTGCCCGAAGGCGCATGCGACGCCAGCAGACCTTGCCCAACACCCCGTCGCGGTTCCTTGTCATCTGCACGGGGCGGTTGCAACACGACGCCACTTGTCGCACAACCGGCGACAATTTCTGCCACGGACCGACGGCGTCCACTGAGGCCACCATGACCGATGCCATGCCCGACCCATTCGCGCACTTTCTCACTGCCCAAAGTGGTGCGCTATCAGGCTACGTCACCGCGCTCGCTGAACTGGAGTCAGGCCACAAGTCTGGCCACTGGATCTGGTACATCTTTCCTCAGCTTGCGGGCCTCGGACATTCCGGAATGGCGCAGAAATTCGCCATCAGGGGCGACGTCGAAGCGCGCGCCTATCTCGCCCATCCGGTGCTCGGACCGCGGCTTCTGGCTGCGCAGCAGGTCGTCCTTCAACAACTCAGCCCACCGGCGTCGAGGTCGCTGATCGGTCTGTTGGGCGGCAAAGTGGATGCGCAGAAACTTGTTTCCAGTTGCACGCTCTTCGGCTTTGTCGCACAGGGCCTGCTCCCGGACGGCGATGCCGCCCTGGTCGAGCGTGCAAGGCTGGTCGCGACCGCGTGTCGGCAAATTCTCGCCATCGCTGAACGCCAGGGGCTGCCGCCGTGCTTCTTCACGCTGGACGCAATGCCCGAGTGACCGACCGGCGCCTCAGGTGCGCGCCCGCACCTCCGCCACATACTCCAAGTCCAGTCCGCCCAACCGCCGCAAACACACCGCCAGATCCATCGCATGCAAGCCAAGCACCGACTCCGGGTGGTCGTCGCGATACCCGCCAAACAGCGCCAGCGTCACCGGCAGCGGCCGCACTTGCCGCACCTCCGCGAGCATCCCGTAGACCAGCTCCGCCGCCTGTAGCCACTCCACGGTCGAGCACTGGTGGCCAAGCTGGTCCCACTCGTGCGAATCCGCGCCGTGCGCGAACGCGACGTAGTCCACCTTCCCGTTCAGCACCGCTTGCTTCAGCACAGCCAGCTTCGCTGCGAGGTCCGCCAGATACCCGCCGTGCGCGCCAGATGGATTGATATTCAAGCCGGGCGCAATCGCCGCATCCAATTCGGGCGCGAACTCCCGCGAGTCTTCAATCGAGTTGCCAAAATGCCCGTCCAGATCGAGCCACGTGCCGCGCAGACCGCGTTCCCGGTACAGCTTCAGCGCTGCGATGACCTGACCGGAGAACGTGCAGTAGCCGCTTCCGCCGCTCGGCTGCGCGTGGTGAAAGCCGGAGACCGGCGCCATCGTGACCTGCGCGGGATTGTCGACCGCCGCGGTGATGGCCGATAGCAGGCAGCCGTTGGTCAGCAGCACGGAATCGCGGAACGCGGGCGACCACACAAGTCCGTTGCTCTCGCAGCGCGGTTGCGTACCCGCGAGGAATGCGTCGACGTAGGCCGGTTTGTGGGCGAGGAGGAGGTCGGCCCGGGTCAGTGGTGAAAAAGCGTCGTGCAAGTCGACGTGCGGCCACATCGGGGTCTGGCGCAGAAACTCCAGGAACCGCCGCGGCTTGCTGGGCGACTTGGAGTAATTGCCCGGCGCGTCGGCGGGGACCATGTCGTCGCGGTAGTGGATCTTGAGGTTCATGCGAGGCTCCTCTGCCAGCAAGCGACGGGAATGCGTGTCGCGTGGATGAGCAGAAGGGGAGGGTAGGCGTGCGACAAGTTGTGTCGCGTCCAAGAATCGGGTGGTGATGGCGCTCGGTGGCTGGCACGCGCGTGTCGGCCGTTCATTGGGCGCGAAAAAGAGACAGCTGGGCGCGCGACGGACAGCCCGTGAGACCAACAGTACACCGTTTCGTCGCTTGACGTCCCCCTCCAACGCGGCACACTCCCGGCCGCGGTCGTGCTGGCGACCCATCGCAGGCACGAACCTTGAGGTCGAGATGGTCGTCAAGACCCGCACGCAGACTCCCGCACAGGCGCTGGACACCACTGAGCCCGCGCCTACGCTCGACTCGCCGCTCTGGATGGTCTCGCGGGCGCCGTGCCTGAACGCGTTGGTGGTCGCGCTCCAACGGCATCGCCGCGCGCTGGATCAGGGGCAGGGCGGTGAGCGTCTTGAATTTTCGCGTGCAGAAGTCGCGCAAGCGCGCGCCGAATTCAGCGACATGATCCGTCACGGTGAGCGCGATTTGCACCTTTTGGCCAACCTTCTGGCGGAGCATTTTCTCGGAACCGTCCAGCGTCGCAGCGTGGTGATTGGCGAGATCGAACGCACACGGGAGCGCTTCACGCTGACCGTCGATGTGACCGAGGAAGAGGTCATCGGCTCGACCGACATCGACCTTGGCAACCGCGTCCTCGCGCGCTTGGCGATTGCCGACCACCGCGGCTGGCTCCGCGCGGGGCTCATCAGCAACGTCGTTGAGTACGAGGCAGACGCGCCCAATCCGTTCTCCGTCTACCGGTTGCTGACGCGTATCAAGGCGGAAGAGGAGATTTGGAACAAAGTTGCCGACGAAATCTTTGAGTTGGACCAACTCGTGCTGAAAGACAAACAGCTGCGGCACCTGGGCAAGTACGTCAAAGACGTATTTGGCGTCAAGATCGTTGTCGGTACCGCGGAAGATGCTGAACGTGTTCATGACGCGCTGCAGAACCTGCGCTTCGCCGATGCGCGCTTGGAAGCCAGGCAAGTGCCGCTCGATGACGAACACCGCGCGTTGCGGTTTATTGAAGTGAAGAATTATCTCGATCAGGAGTCGCGCAAGCGGTCGGGCTGGTCAGCGATGAAAAGCGTTGTCGCGTGGGGCGGTCGGACGTTTGAAGTGCAGGTGCAGCCGCTGTCCAACTTCCTGCACGAGCGTGAGCGCCTGACGCGCGAGAGTCACACCTCGTTCAAGTCCACGCGTGAGCGGGTTCGCGACGAGATCGCGGCGCGCAACCCGCTTTTTGGCTTCTACCGCGCGCTCTTGCGGTGGCTTTTTGTGGACCCGACGACCGAGCCGCCGATGCAGGACGGGGTGGAAGTGGTGTTGGGCGAGTAGCGTCGCGCGTTTCCGACCTCTCACGCCCGTCTCACCGCCGAAGTTCGCCTACTTGCACACATGCTTGCCGCACGTCCAACTGCCGGCCGCGCTTTGGCACGTTAGCCCGCTCGCACAGATCGGCACCCACGAGTACGCGCACTTGGCGCCCTCGCCCAGCGGATCGCCGCAGGTGCCGTTGGTGCATGATGTTCTCCTGGATTGGGGTGAAGATTCCGCGGATAGGTTCGAGGCTGCGCGCATTCTACTGTCCTTCGTCCGTCGATTGGGTCCCTTTTGCCACGGTTCAGCGCGCTCGCCAAGGTGGCGTGCGAGGAAATTTTCAAGACGCCATTAGGCGTGCCACCGGTTGGCTTCCTGAAGAATCCTGTGGTCGTATCGGGCGTACTGGGCATACTTCTCGACCTCGTTTTCGCGAACCGCCTCTGCCATCGGGGCGGACGCGTGGTTGAGCAATCGACTGGCGCCTTCGACCGGCAAGCGCATGGCGTTCACCAAATGACACGGTGCGCGACGGCCAATTCGATTGACACGCATGCCGTGGACTCCAATACTCGGCGCTGCGGAATCGCGGAATTCCGTGCCCGTTCCAGTTGATTTTGCTTTTCCCAGGTGGTTTCGCCATGCCTACGCTTGCTCATTGCTGTGTGCCATTTCTCCTGCTCCTCGCGGCGTGTGGTTCGACGACTTCGACGGGCGGCGGAACCGCTGACGCTGCGGCGCAAGCAGACGTTTCCGCAACGGATACTGCTTCGTCCGACGACGCAACCGGTGGTTCGGACGTCACGTCTGCTGCCGATGTTCCCGCGGTGAACGCGCTGCCTTCAGGCGATCTGCAAGGCGACTTGGCCGATGGCGACATCCTGCAAGGCGACTACACGCTTTCCGGCGCGCTCGTCATCCCGGCCGACGCGACGGTGCAGATTCTGGCGGGCACGACCATCACGTCGCCGTCGTTCAGCATCACCGTCAACGGCACGCTGAAGATTGTTGGCATAAAGGACAAGCCCGTCACGATTTCCGGTCCCGATACCGGCAAGGCGTGGAATGGCTTG
The DNA here is from genome assembly GCA_903896545.1 of uncultured Myxococcales bacterium. Classification (GTDB taxonomy): domain Bacteria; phylum Myxococcota_A; class UBA9042; order UBA9042; family UBA9042; genus CAIYBN01. The sequence goes on from CAITYF010000154.1 coordinate 14,917, forward strand.
CGCGTCGCCGGTACGTTGACCGCGAGTTGGCTGGATATTTCCTACGCTTCCATCAACGTGCAGTCGTCCAACGCGACGGCGGTCATGGACCTGGATCATTGCCACGTGCATCACGCGCAGCAATACAACATCGTCGTTCGCGGTGTCTCGAAGTTTTCGCGTCTGCTTGTCGAGTCGCCGCGCACGGCGTCGGACATGACGTACAACATCGGCGTGAAGGGCGGCACGATGACGCTGGAAGATTCGATTCTCCAGGACACGCCGAACGAGGTCATCATCACGGACAGCGGCGCGAACATCGTTGTGCACTACAACAAATTGAACACCGGGCACTGCGGCGTGCACTTCAATGACACGGCGACGGCGGAAGTGCTGCACAACGAGTTCAAGGGCAACCAATACGGGCTGATGCTCTTTGGCGTGGCGAAGGCGGAGATTCACGACAACAATTTCTCGGAGACGCTCAACCAGGAAATCGCCGAGACGGCCGCGCAAACGACGAAGGTGAATCTGACCGGGAACTTCTGGGCGGACAACAAGAACTTTGTGATTCAGGGCGCGCAGCCCGATGCCAGCGGTGAATTGAGCGCGGCGTCAACCGGTGTGGGCCCGCGACCGGAGTAGGGCGCGCGTTTACAGCCGCGCCGCGACTTCCGCTCCTTGCCGAATCGCCCGCTTCGCGTCCAGCTCCGCCGCCAGTTCTGCGCCGCCAATGACGTGATACCGCGGATCCGTGACTTTGCCTTTGGCGTCCAGCGGTGCCAACTCCTGCACCGATTCCTGACCGGCGCACAGAATCACGTTGTCGACCTCCAACAGCCGTTCCGCGCCCAGCACACGCACGTGCAGACCGTCGTCGTCGATCTTCACGTACTCAACGCCCGCCAAAAGCTGCACGCCGTGGTGTTTCAGCGTTAGCCTGTGCACCCAGCCCGTTGTCTTGCCTGGACCCGTGCCCATGCGGCCAACCTTGCGCTGCAGCAGGAAAACCTCGCGCTTGGGTTTGCCGTGGATGGACTCGATCAAACCGCCTGGCACTTTCGACGCAAAATCGACGCCCCATTCGCGCGCCCAAGCGTCCACGGGCTGCGGCGACGCTTCCGCCAGCAAGAACTCGCACATGTCCAGCCCAATCCCGCCCGCGCCAATGACCGCCACGCGCTCGCCGACCGGCTTGCCCGCGCGCAGCACGTCCGGGTAGGACAGCACTTTGGGGTGGTCGATGCCCGGAATCGACGGCGTCCGCGGCGTCACGCCCGTTGCCACAACCACCGCGTCGAACTCGCCTTTCTGCAGCGCCGCGTCCAGCGTCGCCTGCGTCACGCGCGTGTTCAGTTGCACTTTCACGCCGGTCTGTTTCAGCAACTGCCGGAAATAGCGAATCGTCTCCTTGAATTCCTCTTTTCCCGGCACGTTCGCGGCCATGTCAAACTGCCCGCCGACGTCGCTCCCACCTTCAAACAGCGTCACCGCGTGCCCGCGTTCCGCCGCTACCGTCGCCGCCGATAGCCCCGCCATTCCGCCGCCCACCACGGCGATTTTCTTTGGCGCGGTCGTTCGTGTGTAGACCAGCTCCGTCTCGTGGCAAGCCTGCGGGTTCACCAGACAACTCGCGCGCTTCATCGAGAACGTGTGGTCCAAGCACGCTTGGTTGCACGCGATGCACGTGTTGATCTGCTCCGGATGACCCGCCGCGGCCTTGTTCGCCCAATTCGGATCCGCCAGCAGCGGCCGCGCCATCGACACCATGTCGGCATCGCCCGACGCCAGAATGTCCTCCGCCACGTCGGGCATGTTGATGCGGTTGGACGCCACGACCGGAATCGTCAGCTGCTTCTTCACCAGCGCCGTCGTCTGGCGGAACGCCGCGCGCGGCACCGACGTCACAATCGTCGGGATGTTCGCCTCGTGCCAGCCAATGCCGGTGTTCAGGATGTTGATGCCCGCAGCTTCCAGCGCTTTCGCCGTAATCAGGATCTCTTCCTGCGTGTTTCCATCCTCCACGAGATCCAACAGCGACAAGCGGTACATGATGAGGAACTTCTCGCCCACCGCTTGGCGCGTCGCCTTGACGACTTCCACCGCGAATTTCATGCGACCGTGGATGTCGCCGCCAAATTCGTCCGTGCGCTTGTTGACGCGTTTGCAGAGGAATTGGTTGAGCAAATAGCCCTCGGAACCCATGATTTCAACGCCGTCGTAGCCGGCCTGCTGCGCCAATGCCGCGGCGCGGGCAAAATCGCCAATGACGGTGCGAACGCGCGCCGTCGTCATCATGCGCGGGGCAAACGGGTTGATGCGCGCTTGAATCGGCGACGCGGACTCGGAAAACGGGTGGTAGCCGTAGCGCCCCGCGTGGATCGCTTGCATCAGGATGTGACCGCCGTGGGCGTGGACGGCGTCCGTGACTTTGCGGTGGTTGGCGACGTCGCCGCGCGTGTTCATCGTGCCGCCGCCGGGGAGCAGCCAGCCGCGCGTGTTGACGGAAATGCCGCCGGTGACGATGAGGCCGGTGCCGCCTTTGGCGCGCTCGGCGAAGTAGGCGGCGAGCTTGCCGTAGTTCCAGAAGCGGTCCTCCAGACCGGTGTGCATCGAGCCCATCATGATGCGGTTGCGCAGCTTCAGGAAGCCGAAGTCGAGGGGTGCGAAGAGGTGCGGGTACGGGCTCGTCATGGTGTCACCGAGGCAGCGGGAAAGGGCGCGCGGCGGGAAAACCGCGAGACGCAACGTAGCCCAAGGCGCGGGGGATGACAAACCGCGGGGTGTGGGGGACCGCGCGAAAGCGATGTGCGCCGCTTGCGGCCGTGGCGCGTTTGCGCTTGCGCAAACGACGTCACGGGTCGGCCCCTCAAGGGCCGACCGCCAGCGCGGTCCGGGCGCTTGCGACCGGATTCGCCCAGAAGATCAGGAGGCTAAGCTTGATGGTGCGACTTGCGGCGACGCAGCAGCGCCACGCCCGTTTCGCCCGGCCAGCGGGAACGTCACGGTCGTATGGCAGCGTGGCGAACCTGGTGTCGCGAACGCCTGATCGGGTACGAGGAGCGCGGCGATGAACAACAGATGGCTGGAGCGCATCGCGAGCCTCCTCGAACAGGTAGCAGTGGCCTTCCGGGAAAAACTGGGCAACGCCACTTGAGTGGCTCCCGGCTCGCGGTATTCGGCTACCTCGCGCCGTTACTTTGCCGCCAGCGGGACCTGCAACTCCGCGACAAACTCGCCATTGCCCTCGGCGGGTAGCAGCGTGACCATCGTGGGTCCCGTGCCCGCCTTGTGCCCAGCCGCGGCCACTTCACCCACGAATTTCACCAGCTGGTCCGGCAGGTCCGCCCAGGTCGTGCGGAGCGCCTTGCGGGCAACGCGGGCCTCCGGAGCCACTTCGCGAATCTTCTGAGTCTTGGCGTAGCGCGGCACGGAGAGCGTCGGAACGAGGATCCACAGCTCTGCGCCGTGGGTCAGGTTGGAAACCTCCTGCGCGGGAGCAAACGACTCACACAGCAGGAGGTCCAGCAGCCCGTCCAGCTGGGCAATTTTGACGACGGAATCGGCCACCTTCTCGATGCTCGCCGGGAATCCTTCCTGGATCAGCACGCCGGTCAACGCAGGTCGCGCGTAAACAGAGAGCGGTTCGCTCGTCGTCAGCGCCGGTGCCTTGATCAGCCCTTTGTCTTTCAGCGGCGTCACTTCGGATGCGCGAACGTTGATTCGTGCGAGCACGGGACGCTGTTTCTCGTCGATTTTGCCCTTCGCTGCACTGCCGCCCGGACTCTTGGAAGGATCAGCCCACCAGGTGATCGCCCATTCTTCGGGCACAGCCCAGTCTTCATCGCCATAGCGCCGGGTCGGGAATGCGGAGATTGTGCTCCAGTTGACGCGGGTGACCGCGCCCGTCTCGCGGCTGATTTGCACGCGCGTGGGCCGGTGCTCCGCCGCGCCAGGAAGCTGAATGAACACAACGCTCCGGCCGTCCGTGACGTCATCCAGCTCGATCTTGGCCTGCTTGAGCCGCAGCGGCAGAGCCGACAACTGGCCCGCTGCCAATCCGTGAATGAAGAGTTCGCTTTCGCCCAAGCACGCCGACACCAGTTTGCCGTGGCGGATGAAGCATTCGTCGTGCACAAGGAACCACTCGACGCCGGTTTGCTCGTCGCGCACGGCGATGCTGCCATCGACGTCGGTCTGCATGTCCAGAAACAGCGTGCGGCCAGGGAGCGACGCCGTCAGCTTCCACTTCGCCGCGAGCAACGCGCGCTGCGCCTTTTCACCGCCCGACGACTTCACGGCCAAATCGATCAGCTTCTGCAGGTTTTCCTGCGAATCAATCGGCGTATAGAACGCCCAGGCCTCGCGCATCGGCGGCAGTTCGCCCGTCTGGGTCGGGTTGATCGGCATGCCGGCGGGCTGTGCGTCCGTGATTGCCGTTACGGCAGACGGCAGCGGCGTCGGCGGGGCTACCGGGGCGACGTCTGGCTTCGCGATTGTCGGTTTCGGCGTCGCTTTTGGCGTCGGCGGCGACTTGGTTGCCCACAGGCCCACGGCGACGGCGGCAAGTGCGCCAACAACAACAAGGACGGCGGTCTGATTCAACTTCATGTGCAGGTGCCTCGCCCGGCGCGGGCGTTCGCGGCGATGATGGCGCAGTGTCGGTGACGGCGCAACAAGGAATCACGCGGTGCGGAAGGCGAAGTCGCGCGGATGCGCTCAGTGTTCGACGGAGAGCTCGGAGAGGTGGGCGCGCCCCCAGAGGCCAATCAGGCTCGCGATGGCCCACAGCGCGGGCAGGAACGCCACGCACGTGAGCCACGGCCCCACGCCGGGAAAAAGCACGAGCCAGCGACCCAAGAGCCACGTCAGCACGCCGACGACGAGCAACTGCACCGTGGCGCCAATGGCCATGAAGAAATAGCCAAAAATATCGCGGCTGACGGCGCCGAGCGTGCGCAACGGAAAGAGCGGTGCCAACTGATTCGTCGATGCCGCGCCGGTCACAAGCGGAATCGGTAACCACACCAAGGCAAGCAAGGCCAGCGGCCACCACGGCAGCGGGACCTCCGGATAGCCCGCGGCCAGCCCTGCCGGCAAAATCGCGATCAGCGAGGCGAGCAGCGTGCCGAGGACGGCCATCGAACCGCGGATGTCTTCAAGCACGCGCGACGGCATGGGCAGTTCGTTGTGCCCAGTCAACCGCCAGCGGACGACGGCGAGGAAGTAGGTCCACGCGCAGAACGTTGTGACGAGTATCGCGGGCACCGCGACGGAAACGACGAAGCCGCCGTAGAGGACGGGCAGCGCGAGTGCGCCCGCGTTCAGGAGTCCGAGGGGGCTGTAGGCTTGTCGCCACGCGGCTTGCAGGCCTGCCCAACCGGGCGCATCGGTGGCGCGGGTCATGGCGTCCAGGCGACCACCGCATTGCAAGCAAGTGCCCAACGGTGTGGTGCGGCGCTCGGTGCGGGCGCGGCATTCGTCGCAGTGCGGGCGTCCACAAGTCGCGCAGTGCCAAGCCCCGGCGCGCATCGGGTGCACCGTGCACGGGGCGCTTGCCGGTTCGACAAGCGGCGGAAGCAGGCCGTGACGTGGCTCGCTCAAACGCCACTCCCTCGCCGCCAACGCAGCACCGTCTCCCGCAGGACGGCGAGCACGCAGACCATCATGCCGCCCGCGAGCACCGTGTTGAGGTACCCGCGCACCGCCATTCCCGGCTTCGCGGCAAGCGGCAGGAACACGTCGGTAATACTAAAGGCCCCGGCCGTCAGCGTCGTACACGTCAACACCGCCATCGGCAGGATCGTCACCCACACGTACTGCGGCCGACCAGAGTTGCGAATCACCATCGTGCCCACGGCCAGCGCAATGACGGCGAGCAATTGGTTGGCGATGCCAAAGACCGGCCAAATCGTCTCGATCGAGCCGCTGTACAGGAACGTCGACCAGCTCAGCACGACAAGGGCCGCAGCGAGCAAGCTACCAGGAAGCCACGCGGTTTCGGCCAATTTGGGGTGGAAGCGACCGAGGAATTCTTGCACCAGAAAGCGGGCCACGCGCGTGCCGGTGTCGATCGTTGTGAGCACAAACATCGCCTCGAACATGATGGCGAAGTGGTACCAGTAGCTCATCAGCCCGCGCATTCCGGGGATTGCGGTGAAGATCTGCGCCATGCCGACGGCCAAGCTGACCGCGCCGCCGGGACGTCCCGCGATGGCCTCGCCGACTTGGCTTTCCAGCTCCTTCAAGTTGACCATCGAGATGCCCATCCCCGCGAATTTCTGGGCGCTCACGTTGATGGCGTAGTAGTCGCCGGGGTGCAAACTTGCCGCAGCGATGAGCGCGACGAGGCCGACGAGGCCTTCCAGCAGCATGGCGCCGTAGCCGATGGGCCGCGCGTGCGACTCGCGGTCGAGCATTTTGGGCGTCGTGCCGCTGGCGACGAGGCTGTGGAAGCCGGAGATTGCGCCGCACGCGATGGTGATGAACATGAAGGGAAAGAGCTTGCCGGCAACGATCGGGCCGCCGCCATCGGCGAACTTGGAAAGTGCCGGCGCGTGCAGTTCCGGGTTGACGATGAGGACGCCGATGATGAGCGCGCCGATGGTGCCGAGCTTGAGGAATGACGAGAGGTAGTCGCGTGGGCAGAGGAGCAGCCACACGGGGAGGACGCTGGCGAGGAAGCCGTAGATGGCAATGGAAACAGTGATTTCCCCACGCGAGAGCACGAAGAAATGGCCGATGCTACTGGCGGCGACGTCGCGCCCGAAAATGACCGCGGAGACCATGCCAATGACGCCGATGGTGGTCGCCTCGACGACGCGGCCTTTGCGCCAAAAGTTGAGGTAAACGCCCATAAAGAGGGCGAGCGGGATCGACGCGGCGATGGTGAAGACGCCCCAAGCGGATTCGGAAAGCGCGTTGACGACCGCGACGCCCAAGCCGGCCAATGCGACGACGATGATGGCCAAAATGGCCACGGACGTGAGGAGCCCCGCCCGCGGTGAGATTTCCGTGGCGGCGATCTGCGCGAGGGACTGACCTTTGTGGCGAATGGAGGCTGTCAGGATGACAAAGTCGTGGACCGCGCCAGCGAGGACGACGCCGACCAGAATCCACAGGAAACCCGGCATGAAACCGAATTGCGTGGCGAGTACGGGGCCGATGAGCGGTCCTGCGCCGGTTATTGCGGCGAAATGGTGGCCAAAAAGCACGAACTTGTTGGTCGGGTGAAAATTGTGGCCATCGTCGAGCGTGTGCGCGGGCGTAACGCGCGCGTCGTCGAGGACCAGCACCTTCGTGGCGAGGAATGCCGAGTAGTAGCGGTACGCGATTGCCAGGACGCAGAGGGCCGGTAGAAGGAGTGGTAGAGCGTGCATGGGGTGACCTCCGCGGTGAGGTTGGCACGGAATGGAACGCGCGGGAAGGGCGCGAAGAAAGTCCCATTTCTCTCCATCTCGTCGCCGTGATCCGGCGCGCTGGTGGAAACTTGACGACTGACAATGCGCGGCTCACGTTCGCTTTGACATCGCGCAAACCTTGGATAGTTCACCGTCGCGCGTTTGCCCCAGCGTCACGCGGCGCATACAAGTCTACATCTTTTAGCGTCATCGGTTCCCCACAGAAATTCCCTTGACCGCAAGGCAGGGTAAACCCAGATTTATGCCATCCAAGGCGCGGGACTGACCCCGTCCCAACAGTTCCCGGTGAAACGCGATGAAGACGTGTCAGCAGTGCGGCAACCAGTATGGCGACGAGCAGAGCTTCTGCGGGCACGACGGAATGCCGCTGACCTCGACGCGCGCGACTGACCCGCTCATTGGGCAGGTCGTCGACGGCCGCTATCGCCTGACCCGCCGAATCGGTGCGGGCGGCTTCGGCTTGGTCTACGAGGCGAAACACGAGCGGTTGCCGATGACTGTCGCCGTCAAGCTGATCTTGCCGAGCCGCCGCGACGATGCTGCGATTGTCCACCGGTTTCGGACGGAAGCGGCGACGCAGGCGCTCTTTCAGCATCCTCACATCGCGCGGATTTTCGACCACGGACAGGATCCGGTGCTGGGCGATTTTGCCGTGATGGAGCACTTGAGCGGGCGGGACCTGGCGCAGCAGCTGGATCTGTACAAGTCGATGGGCATCGTCGAGATTTTTGAAGTCCTCGCGCAGACAGCGTCGGCACTTCAAGCGGTGCACGAAGTCGGGCGCGTTCACGGCGACGTCAAGGCGGAGAACCTGTTTCTGGCGCACGACAAAAGTCGTCCGGGCGGCTTCTGCGTCAAACTGCTGGATTTTGGACTGGTGCGTGCGCGCTCGCAGTTGGAGGAGACGCGTCCGGTGGCCAAGGGGCGGCAACGCGTCACCGAGCCGATGACGTACGGAAGCCCCGCGACGCTGCCGCCCGAAGTCATTGCAGGCGGCCCGATCGACCAGCGCGCCGATGTGTACAGCCTGGGCGCTGTGGCCTTTGAGCTGCTGACCGGGCAAATTCTGTTCGCGGGCGACGATCTGGGTGACGTGCTGTATCACATCGTGCACGACGCGCCGCCGCCGGTGTCCTCGGTGCAGGGCGGGGCGTGGGTTCCGCCAGAATTGGAAGCGCTGGTGCTGCGGATGCTCGCGAAGTCGCCCGCCAATCGGCCTGGCTCGATGGCCGAGGCGGCCGCGGCGTTTGAGCGTCTGCGGCCTCAGGCAGAGCGCGCGTGGGCTGGCGCGTTCCTGCGCAAAGGGCGAGCCGTTGTGCGCGCGACGGCGCTGACTGCGAGCACCGTGTCGCAGGGCAGGCGTCTGCGTCCGTTGGTGCTCGCGGTGGACGACGACGCGCTGGCGCGGCGCATTGTGGAACGGCTGGTGGCCAACGCCGGCTGGGACTGTGAGACGCGGGAAAGCGCGGCGTCGGCCCTGACGTGGATGCAGCAGAACCCACCGCCCGACTTGGTCCTGACGGATCTGCTCATGCCCGGCATCAACGGGTTGACGCTGGCAGCGACGATGCGCGCCGATGGCTTCCAGGGGCCGGTGGTCTTCTGCACGAGCGTCGCGAGCGAGGAACTGCGCGGTGAGATGGAGAAAGTCGGTGCGTCGTGGTGCCTGGACAAGATGACGGAGATGCACCGCGTGCCGCAGCTGTTGCGGCTGAGCGAGAGTGCCTTCCACCGCCTGGCGCCGTGATCCGCGACTGAAGGTCGGGTAAACCGGTTTTTTATGAAGCGATGCTCCGCGCACCTCGCCGCTCGTGTACGGGTGCTGGGATGGGGGCCGCTGCGCTCTGAGTCGGGTGCTGTCCAGGCCAACGCCCGCGCTACAACCCCCGCAGCCACTCCGGCTTCAACATCCCCGCGTCGCGCGCCGCCAGCACGTGGTCAATCGCCGCCAGCATCGCCACGCGGTCGCGCGAGAGTTCCGCGCGCATCGGCAAATAGTTCGACGCGTGATTGGAAGCAAACCGGCAGGCCGTGAGCTGCGCTTCGTCGACCAGAATCCGCAGCTCTTCCAGCGTGCGAAACGGATCGGGCAGCACAAAAGTCCCTGCTTGCTGCGCGTCCCACAGCGGCGTGCCCGGCACGGGCGTCACCGTCAGCGCACCCACATACGGCGGATCGATGCGCGTCAGCAGGCTCGCCGTTTCGTGCGCGTGCCGCTCGCTGCCCGCCACACCGCCAATGCCCAGAAGCACAATCACCGAGTGCAGAATCCCCGCTTCGCGCAGGCGATCCGCAGCTTCAATGACTTCGGCGCGGTTCGAGCCTTTCACGATACTCGCCATCGCCAGGTCATCGCCCGTCTCCACGCCGTGGTAGACCATGCCCAGGCCAAGCGCCGCCAGCTCGCGTAGTTCCGCGACACTTTTGCGCAAAATCGACCGGCAATCCCCGTACGTCGCCACGCGCTGCACCCACGGCAGGCGCTTGCGCAGGTAGGTCAACGTCGCCACGAGCCGCGCTTGCGGCAGGATCAGCGCGTCGCCATCGCACAGAAAGACGCGGCGCGACGGGGCAGGGCGCTGGGACGCGAACGCGTCGATGAGCGCTTCAATTTCCGCTTGAGGGCGGATCGCAAAGCGCTTGCCTTGGTACATCGCGCAGTAGCTGCAGCGGTTGTGCGAGCAGCCGACGGAGACCTGCAAGAGCAACGAGTCGGCCTCGCTCGGGGGGCGAAAGACGTTGCCGCCGGGGATGAGTGTGCGGCCGTCGGCGTGGGTTGTGACAAAGGGCGCGGGCGTCGTCATGGGCGTGGAAGGTACGCGGTGGCGGGTAGTGGGGCAAGTGTCGTCGCGTAGCAAGTAGCGCTAGGTTCGCACATCAGCATGGCGGAAAGCCTCCGAAGGCCGTTCGCCAACCTGGCTGTCCGAATCCGGGTTCTGGGCGGACATCCAGTCGGCGAATGCGGGCGGAGGCGCGGTTTGCGCGCGGAAGGACCGGGCGTGGGCGGCGAGCGGCGGTCGTGCGGGGGGCGGATGTGGTTTGCGGTTCCTGCACGCGTCGGGGCACACAGCTGTCTAAGGGGGCGGAAAAGCTGGAA
>CAITYF010000155.1 GCA_903896545.1 uncultured Myxococcales bacterium
CAGAGCGGCGAGGACGTTGTACATGCCGGTCAGGGTTAGGTCCGGGTGCAGGGATTGCTGGCGCTTGCGGTGCGCGTCGAGGCGTTCGCCTAGGTCGCGGATGCGGGCGGTTTGGGCGTCGGTGGCGGCTGGGAACGGGAACGGTAGGAAACAGGTTGTATTTGTCCAGGTTGGGCGGTCTTCCAGCGTGCCGCCTGCTGCCAGCGCCCAGGTCTGGTGGGCGCGGGACGAGAGGATTCCCAGGATTGCGGCGTCGTCGGTGCAGACGGCGTAGAGTTTGTGATCGGGGAGGATGTCGGAATCCATGAAAACGAACGGCTTAAACTTCGACGTCTCGATTGTGGCAACGTATCGATCAAGGCCAGTAATTCCGCCCCGAAGCTTCGGCGCACTCTCGCCGAACAACCACCAGTTGATGCGGCGAGTGTCGCGCTTGTTCTGATCGCGCTCGGGCTTGACGTGAACGAGCAAGTGCTGATAGCAGTTGGGCGCGGATGTCGCCGCCTCTGCCTCGGACATACCGAAGAAATCGATGACGAACTTCTCCTGCACGCCCTGCACGATATCCCGACCGATTCGATAGCGCCGCAAGTACCGTGCCTCATCGGGGGCCTGACGCGTAATGCCCGCTGCTTGCGGTGGCGACAGCCGAAACCCTTCCCCAAGAGGAATGACGCCCTGCAGGGCCACGTTGGAGTTCGCACGAAGTGGCACGGCCGACGAAACCGCCGCGCCGGTCCGCAAGTCCGGGTGGACCTGCCCGCGAGACGACGAGAGCTGGACAATGACCTCCCCGTCGTCAAGCGTCGCGCCCTCGGCGACCGCGTCAACGACTCCAGGCTCGTTCGTCCGCGCCAAGCTCGTCATGCTAACCCGAACCGCCGCCCCGTCCGCCGTATCGACCCAGGGATGGTCCGGGATCGCATAAGCAATCGAAGCCCCCGCATCCAGCACCTTGGCAATCACCGGCCGCGACTGCGCCATCCGAATGCTATTCGTCGTAATCAACCCAGCCCGCCGCACCTTCCCCGCCGCGACCAGCTGCCCCGCCACGTGCCACCAGTACATCACGAAATCAACCGTATCCGGCACATCGGCATACGCGCCGCGCAGCGCCTCGGCATAGCCGTCGCCCAGCAGCTCGCGCATCCGCTTGTTCCCCAAGAACGGCGGATTCCCAACAACAAAATCCGCCGCCGGCCACTCGGCCTTCCGCGCATTCGGATACCGCCACTCGGGCACACGCTTGCTGTCGTCGGGCACCTTCTTGCCGGTAACCGGGTGGACCTTCATGGCCTCGCCATCCCACCGCGTAACCGGCCGCCCATCCTCGCCCGTCACAATCTCCGGCGGATCATGCGCCAACACCGCATCCCTGCACTCAATAATCCGAAACTTGTCAAAAACCGGCTTGGGCAAGTCCTCCACCGTGCCGCCCGACCTAAAGTGCCACTGCAAGTAGCCAATCCAGACCACCGCCTCAGCCGCCGCCGCCGCACGCGC
>CAITYF010000156.1 GCA_903896545.1 uncultured Myxococcales bacterium
CAGTTGACGCTCCGATCGCTTGGACGCAACAATCCGCGCTGCCGCGACCCGAACCTGTCGCGCCGACCGTTTTCGCAGATGTGCTGAGGGCAGATGCTGCATCCAGCGCCTCGTCGGGAACCGCAAAGGGGGAAGATGCAAGAGTCCTCACAGCCGTGGCAGCAAGTGACACGGGAACAAGCTGCGGCCCTGACAGACGTGGTTCTGCTGCAGCCGGATAGCGAACGCTTTGTGCGCGGTGACCCGCCCGAACTGCCCCGCCACCATTTCATGCGCACGACCGCGGGCAAGGTCCTTGTCACCGTCGGTGTGGTGACGCTGTTGGCAGGAATTGTGTCGACGGCGGTCCTCTACAATGACCACCGACCGCTGTGGACCGGAATCGCCATCTGCCTCGCCGGGCTGTTACCGTCCTTGGCGCTGGGGGCACTGACCCTGGGGCAGGAGATGAACTGGCAACGCCTGAACAGCGACGGCGTCCTGCTTGTCGGTCGCATCGACAGGTCGGCCGCGCACGACGCGTCGACGGCAGAAAAGGTCGTGTTCCTCGTGCTTCATTTGCTGGTGAAGGTGTTTGGGGTGTTTGTCTTCATCGCGAGTTTCTTTGCGCGTTCGGCGTATCAGGAACGGCAAATGCAGTCCGGCATCGACAGCGCCTTCGACTATGACACGCCAGATCGCTATCAACTGGAGTTGGAATGGTCGGTCGTGACGCCTAATGGCGAGTCGCTGCACTTTTCTGAGCGTCAGATTCGCCCGGATTTGCGTACAGGGGATCCGCCGGTCGTCGGCCAAAGGGTCCTGTGCTTGTACGTCGATGCTGGTCTGATCCGCTTGTTGTGAAGGCATCGGGCAATCGCGTCCCGGTCGCGGCCCCTGTAGGAGGTGGGGTCGTTCAGGCGTCTGGGGAATTCGACCGCCGTTCACGCGATCAGCCGTACGTCCCCTTCACCACAAAATAACTCCCGCGAATCTCCCCCGCCAACTTCGACTTCTGCCGCACGAACTTGAACTTCGGCGCCAGCTCGTCGGGCACCGGCATGTCCTGACACAGTTTGAACCCGACGGCGCGCTTTTTCGCGTCGGTCAGGTGGTAGAGCACGTTGACCGACAGGCCGCTCTGGTAGAACACGTAGGTCCAGCGCACGCCTTCCACCACCAATTCCGTGGTCTCCAGCGCCGGCGAGGCGAAGGCGATGCCGCGTTCCGCGAGCACACGGCTGACGTAGTCGACAAGCTCCGGCGTCTCCGCCGCGGGGCGCACGACAAAATCCGCGCTGTACTTGTTCCTGAAGTACCGCGCCTCGTTGGCGCGCAGGCCGGCGAGCTGGCTCACAAACGGGGAAGATTCCAAACCCACAGTCGAGACATTCACAAAATCAACGAGATAGGACAACTTGGCCTCCTTTTTCAGCAGACTCGGGTCAAGGCGCGCCAGCAAACTCTCCGATGGACGCCCGCGGCGGGCAAGCCGAATCCCCTATTTCACCAGCGGATACGCGACTTTGTCATTCCCTTGCGTCAGCTTCACCAGGTAATTCGCGCGCACGTTCTTCCACGTCTGCGTCGTCAGGCTGCCGTCCGGCCAGCGCACCGTGACTTCATCGATCGCGCACGCGGTGCCCAGACCAAAGTGCAGCACCAGATCGTCCTGCGCGCCAAAGAGGCTGTGGCCACCGTCCAGATCGGCCATGTGCGTCACGCCGCCCGCCTTCACCCACACGCGCGCGCCGATCGCCGAGCGGTTGCTGCCGCCCGTGCCTTCCAGCGCCACCTGCAGGTAGTTGCCCTGCGGCATGTCGTTCTGGAACACGTGCACTTCCTCGGTCTTGTAGCACTCCGTCGGCGTGAGGTTGCAGCGCATCAGGCTTTGCCCCAGCACCACGTCCAGATCGCCATCGCGGTCAAAGTCGGCCACGGTCACGCCGTGCGCGTGCTTGAAGTCGATGCCCAGATCGATCGGCACCTCTTCAAACTTGCCGTCCGCCAACTGGTGGAACAGCACGGTGTGCGTGCCGGGATAGTCCGACGACGCGATCAGCACGTCCAGCCGCCCGTCGTTGTCAAAGTCAAAAGCCGCGCCGGCCATGTCGCCCACATCGTTCTCGCGATCCAAAGGCCGCAGGCCGTTGTCTTCCGCATGCAGCGTCGTGAACTGCGGAATGCCGTTGACCAAGCCGTCGTTGCGCATGATGCGGGTCGGATCCGAGCTTGGCCCCACGTCCGGATGCACGATCGTGCCGGCGAGCACGTCCAGGTCACCGTCATTGTCGATGTCGATGCACTGCAAAAGCCCCGTGTGGCCGCCCAGCCGGAACGGCTTGCGGTCGTTCGCGTGGTCCCAGCGGTAGTACGGCGTCTCACCCGGCTTGGCGAAGTTGAGGTACTTGCACTGCACTTCTGGCGGCCCGCACTTGTCGCATTCCGCGTCTTTCGGGTGGTCCTGGCACCAGCACTGGGCGTTCCAGTTGGTCGTCCAGTCATCGTTGTCGTCGCGGTCCCAGTGCGATTCGTGCATCTGCTGGACAAAGCGCGCGCTGCCGTCCTGAAAGCCACCGCGCCAGAACGTATTGAAGTCGCGGCCGTAGCTGGCGCTGAGCAAGTCCGCGTTGCCGTCGCCGTCGATGTCGCACGCGCTGGTCGACCACGTCACGTGCGGCGCCGAGCCGTCCACCTGATGCGCGCTTGTCATCGACGCGGGCTGCGTGCCTTCCTGGACGTTGACGGCCAGGAAGTTGCCCGCGCCATCGCCTTGCACCAGCTGGTCAGGAATGGCGACGCCCGGATACGCGCCCTTGAATTGGTAGCCCAGCCACAGGTCGAGCTTGCCGTCGCGGTCGTAGTCGGTGAACGACGCCGCGCCCAGGTTGCGCCGCAAGTCCGCCGTGGCAAAGGATCCTGCGGTCGGCAGGGCAAAATGCCCCGTGCCGTCGTTCAGCATCAGCTCCGAGCTGTCCTGCGGGAACAAATCGGTCTGCGTCGCCGGCTTGGGCGGGTTATACGGGATCGAGTCGCCGCAGAACATGTCGACGTCGCCGTCGTTGTCCACATCGCCGAAGACCACGATCTGGCTTTCGCGACCGTCTTTGCCGTCGCGCGCCGTGGTCAGCCCTGACGCCTTCGTGATGTCGCTGAACTGGATACCTTTGCTGTTTGTGAGGTTCTGCAACAGCCAGATCGCGCGCTTGCCGGTCGTCCAGTCTTCGCGTTTGCCGATGGCGGACGAGCTGCGCACGCTCAAGTCGGGCAAGAAGTCGCCGTTGATGTCCGCGGACGAGATGCTGGTGCCGACGATCTGCGTCACGTCCAAGGAGAACGCCAGCGGCGTGATGTCCTGAAACGCCTTTTGGTCGCTCCACACGGTGCCGGTGCGGCAGATCGCGGGCGGCGCGCCGAGGAACGGGTCGATCGCGTCGGCGGCGCTGTCATCGGTGGCCGTGGCGGTGTCGGTTGAATCGGCAGGTTCGCTGGTCGCAGTGGCGGCAGTGCCGCACGCGGTGAACACAAGCAAAGGACCGATGAAGCGGAGCAAACTCGTGCGCATATCGCTAATCCTTCAGGGAAAACGGCGTGAATTGCGTGTCGGTATCAAAAAAGTCTTCGTCCTCGGCGCGCTTCAGGAAGCCGACGAGCGCGTAGGTCACCGGCGTCATGACGACTTCAACCGACACCTTGAAGAGCCAGTTGAACGCGACGACCTGGATCATCGTCTCGGTCGACCAAACCGCGCCAAAAGCGATCGGGTAAAACAGCAGGCTGTCGACGCCTTGACCGACCGCGGTCGAGCCGATCGTGCGCGTCCACAGCCACTTGCCCTGCGTCGCGAGCTTCATCTTGGCCATGACGAGGCTGTTGACGAAGTCGCCCGCCCAAAAGGCGATCATCGACGCGACGACGATCTGCGGCGTGTTGCCAAAGACGGTCTCCAGACCGGGCTGGATGATCTTGTTGTAGGGCTCCGCGCTATTTTGCGGCAGGTGAATGACAACCCAGCTCATCACCGTGGCGAACAGCATCGCGGCAAAACCCGCCCAAATGACCTTGCGGGCGCGGGCGTAGCCGTAGACTTCGGTCAAAATGTCGCCAAAAACGTAGGAAATCGGGAAGAAGATGTTGCCGGCGCCAAAGACAAGCGTGTGGCCAAAGATGTCCACGGCGCACGACTTGCCCGGGCCAATCATGTTGGAGCAGAGCAGGACGGTGACAAAACCGGCCATCAACAGGTCATAGAACCGGTAGTGGCGCCCGCGAAGGGGATGAGAAGTGGCGGGTGTCATCGGGCGCTCCGTCGCGTTGCAAACCTGCATGGTGCCGCAGAAGCGGCGTCGCGACAAACTGTGGCGCTCGCAGGTCCGCGTTGCGACGACCCATTCTTGGGCGTAGCATCGCAGCGCGCAACTCCGCGCTCGCGGTACACAATGGCAGACAGTCAACGTCCGCGTATTTTGCTGATCGACGATGAACCGCTGATCGGCGCGCTGATTGTGCGTGTGCTCGCTGCGGGCTACGACGTGACGGTTGCCACACACGGTCAGGCGGCGCTGGACCTGCTGGACGCGTCCGACGATTTTCGCCTCATTCTGTGCGACCTGATGATGCCCGGTCTCTCCGGAATGGACGTCCACGCCGCGCTGGAGGCGCGCGGTTCGCCGCTCGTGCAGACGATGGTGTTTCTGACCGGTGGCGCTTTTGCCAGTCAGGAGGGCGACTTCCTGGAACGCGTGCCCAACTTGTGTCTGGAAAAGCCGTTTCTCGCTGACGAATTGCGTATCGCCGTCCGCGAGGGCGTTGCGAAGTTCAAAGCGTAGGCGGACGACCAGCGTGCGCTACTTGCCCAGCGCCGTCTCGATCGCCTGCACGGCGGCTTGCACGGCAGCGTCGGTCTGCACCAGCCAGTCGACCTTCTGACACGCGTGGATCGCGGTCGAATGATCGCGGCCGCCAAACGACCGCCCGATCTCCGGGAACGACGCCTGCGTGTGCTTGCGCGTCAGCCACACCGCGACCATGCGCGGCACAACGACGCCGCGGTGGCGCTTGGCGCCCTTCAGATCCGTCACGCGCAGGCCGTAATGCTGGGCCGTCACGCGCTGGATCACTTCCACGGTCAGGTGCCGCGACGGCAGTTCAATGATGGGGCCCAGCGCCGCGCGCGCCAACGCCAGATCGATTGGCCGCTTGCCCAGTCGCGCGTGGGCAAACAGCTTGTGCAGCGCGCCTTCCAGTTCTCGCACGTTGTTGCGCAGGTGGTCGGCCAAGTAGTAGAGGACGTCCAGCGGCACGTGCGGGTTCTGCGGGTCGCCGGTCTCGCCTGGCTGCCGGGTCGCCGCGTGCTGGGCCGCCCGTTGCCGCAAGATGGCCACCCGCAAGTCGCGATCCGGCGGCGAAATACCGGCGGTCAGACCATTCTCAAAACGCGACCGCAAGCGCTCGTGGAAGTCGTGCAGTTCAGACGGGAAGCGATCACAGGTGAGCACGATCTGCTTGCCTGCGAGGAACAGCGCGTTGAACGTGTGGAAGAACTCTTCTTGCGTCTTTTCCTTGCCCTGCAAGAACTGAATGTCGTCCAGCAGGAGCACGTCGACGTTGCGATAAAACGCCCGCACGTCGACCCGCACGCTCGCGTCGCGCGACCGCATGGCAGAGATCGTGTCGTCCGCGAACGTTTCCGCCGGCACATAGCGCACGCGCAAGTGCGGGTGGCGCGCGGTCACGGCGTTGCCGATCGCGTGCAGCAGGTGCGTCTTGCCCAGACCCACGCCGCCGTACAGGAAGACGGGATTCACGGTTTCGCCCGGATGCTCCGCCACGGTCCGCGCCGCCGAGAGCGCGAGTTGATTGGACTCGCCTTCAACAAAGTTCCCAAACGTGAAGCGCGGCACGAGCGAACTGCCGGCTTCCAGCGTGTTCGTCAGATCGACGCTTTCCGCGACTGGCGCTTGGGCAAAGCGCGGATCAGCGGCAAAGAGCGGATCGGCGGCGTAGGTCGCGTGAACAGCCAAATGGGGAGACGCGGTCGAGATCGGATCAAAGTCGAGCGTCGCATCAGCGCCTTGCAGATCGTCGGCGACACGCAGCTCAATCGGCGGCTGACCCAGACCGTTGGCCTCGATCGCGCGGCGCAAGGGCGCCAGATGTTGCTGGGCGATCACGTCGCGAAAGTGCTCATCCGGCACTTCCAGCACAAAACCACCCGGTCCTGCGGCGTGCACGACGACCTTGTCAAACCACGCGTCCACCACGGAACGCCGTGTAATCGTACGCAGCCGCGCCAAAGTCTGCTGCCAAACGGCGCGATCTTCCGCCGACACCGCACGCACACCCGCCGCAGCCGTATTCGCGGCTTGATCGCTCCGCGCGGTCGCGGAGGTCTCTGGAGGGTGAAGGGGGCTGAACGGCATGGGACTCGGCGTAGGGTGAAACAGGTAACGAGGGGCGGCGACGCGGAGGCGTAACTGCTGATTCGGACGGAACGACAGGGTGCGAATGCGCCCTGTTACGCCGCAGAGTCGAGCCCCTTCCAAGGCGACGGCCTGCCTGAAGCAGGGGTGTCGTCGAGGGGAGTGGCTGACGGCTGCGATTCGTATCGCGCCGCTCGCAGACCGACAAGGGGGAACTGCAAAGTTTGCTGTTTTTGGTGCCCCGCATCGTGATTAAGGTGCTGATGTTACTGGATATCATCACGTCTGGTTGACATTTCACAGAGGCCCCCGTTGACACTTCTGGGCGCGGAGACACAGGTAACTCCATGAAGCGCGGTAGAATTGCCAGCCAGTCCTGTAAGCTTGCAAAATCTAAGCGTTCTCTTAGAGCCTATAGAAATCATCGGGTTGTGAAACGGTTCTCATCGGCCGCCTAGTCCGCGATCGCCGCACGCTGGAGCGGGTGGCCAAAATGCCGCGACAACGCGTGAAACGATCGCCGCGTCCCGCTGTGTCGCACCAACCCAGCAGTTCCGGCTGGACCTGCGCCGTTGCACAAGGGACTCGCATTTTCCAGAGGTTGGTGTACACTTTCGCCCCCGCGTCTTTTGCAGACGTGTGCCCAGCGCGCCACGAAACGGCACTGGTGGGCCACAGCAGGCTGCGCGACAACCCATGAACCGAGGAACGTAACGTGAAGAAAGGTCTAGGCAATCCCAGCAAAATCTCTCGCCTCCGCACCCACGGCTTCCGCGCGCGCACGGCCACCAAGAACGGCCGCGCTGTGCTGAACCGCCGCCGCGCCAAGGGTCGCCTGCGCTTGACGGTCTCCACGAAGTGATCGCGCCTTTGCCGCCGGCTGACGCGTCGAACTCTTCGACGCACAGCGGCGAGACGCCCCGGCCAGTCGGTCGATTGCGTCGCGCCAGTCGGCTGCAAAGCAAGCCCGAATTTGACCGGGTGTTTCAACGTGGTCGGCGCGCTCAAGGCCGCCATCTGCACGTGATCGCCTGTCCTGTTCGGGACCCTGATGCTCCGCCACGCTTGGGCTTGGCGGTCGCCAAAGGGGCCGGCCACTCGCCCGCGCGGGCTCGCCTGCGCCGTCTGACGCGAGAAGCGTTCCGGGCCCTGCGGCCACACTTCCAGCGCTCTGTCGATCTCGTCGTCAGCGCGCGGCATCCTTGGCCCGATGCGCAGTTGGCTGATGTGGTGGAAGAACTGCTCTTTCTCGGCAAGAAACTGCGCCTGATCGCCTAAAACGGAGCCGGCTATCTTGAAGACCGCGCCTCTCCCGCCCTCGTCCGAACCGCGTGTTGGTCGCTTGGACTACTGGCTGGCGTTGCCGTTTTTGGCGTTCATCTGGGTCTACCAACGCACACTTTCCCGTGTTTTACCGCCAGCATGCCGGTTTACGCCTTCATGCTCCCATTACGCGGCCGAAGCCCTGCAGCGCCACCGCCTGCCGCGCGCCCTCGCCTTGACCACGTGGCGCCTGATGCGCTGCCAGCCGATGTGCGCGGGCGGCTGCGATCCCGTCCCTCCGGGGAATTGGCAGGGACGCTGGCGCGTTGGCACATCGTCTGAAATTTCCACCAGTTCGCCTTGTGAGATGCCGCAATGATTGCCTTTCGCTCGTTGTTCCTTATGTTTTCCATGGTGTTGGCGATCTCGTCGGCAAATTCAGTCTACGCCGATCTGCCTCCAACCGCCGCGTTGGCTGCGGTGCCCGCGCCCTTGACGCCAACGATCGCGCCTGCGCCGGTCACGCCGACGGTTGCGCTGGCGCCCGCAGCGATCAAGCCCGCGGGTCCGTGCCGTCCGGGTACGCCGGGTGTCACGTTGAACAGTGGCGGTGCGGTCTGGACGTTGTCGCCGTGTTCCGGCGCGCTGCAGGCGGTGCACCTGAGCGATGCGCAATTCCACGTCGCCGCGCGGCCGGAGCCGACCGGCATGCCGACGTGGGCCAAGAACAAATACGCGGCGGGGCAACTGGACCTCGTGCCGACGTGGGACGCGCCGTGGGACCCGTATCAGGACACGCTTTTGCAGGTGCTCGTGGCCGGCCAGTCGTCGGTCAAGATCCAGCGACGTGAAGGCGCAACGACGACGACGCAGACCGTGCCGAGTCTGGAGAAGCTGCAAAAGTCCGAACCGCAGTGGACGCTGCTGTCCAACGACGCGTCGCACGTGAAGATGATTTGGCCGGATCCGCAAAAAGTGCAGTCGCCGGTCTACCTCGTCAAAACGTGGAAACTGGCCGGCAAGAACGCTGCGGGTCAGGACCAGCCGCTGTCTTTGCTGGTTGAATTGGCCGCGTGGAACGTGAGCGGTCAGGCTGTGCAGGTGACTTTGCAGTCGCAGGTGAGCAGCTTTCAGGATCCGAACGCGGGTTCAGGCGGCGTGCTGGCGATGTTTTCCGCGCCGCCGGACAACAAGGGCGCGGGCTTCTGGGAGAACGGCACGCTGGTGCACCAGGACTTGGCGGGCTTGGCCAAGGCGGAGCTGAAGGATCGTCAGGGGACGGGCAAGCCCGACTGGTTTGGCGTGGACTCGCGCTACTTTCTGCTCGCGACGATTCCGCAGGACGGCTATGACGCGAAGTCGACCGCGCTGCTCGTTCCGCGCGGACTGGGCGGTGTGCAGGCGCAACTGACGACAAGCGCGACGACGATTCCGGCGTCAAACTGCGTGCCGAGTTGGTACCAAAAGACCTGGGGAGGCGCCGCGACGTGTGCGAACGACAAGGGCGCTGGCAAGACGTGGACCTACCTGACCTACGCGGGTCCCAAGCAACTCGACGCGCTCAAGAGCATGGGCCACGAGCTGGTCGGCAGCGTTGATTTTGGCTGGTTCACCGTCATCGCGATGCCGATGCTCGCGGTGTTGCGCTACGCGCACGACATCACGGGGCTGTGGCCGCTGGCGATCCTGATTCTCACGCTGCTCGTCAAGATTCTGCTGTGGCCGGTGACGGCCAAGTCGATGAAGTCGATGAAGAAGATGCAGCAGTTGAAGCCGGAGCTGGACAAGGTCCGCGCGGAACTGGAAGCGCGCGCCAAGAAGCTGGGGCAGGACAAGGCCGATCCGCAGGAACTGAACCGCGCAACTTTTGACCTCTACAAGAAGCACGACGTGAACCCGCTGGGCGGTTGCCTGCCGATGCTGCTGCAGATGCCGGTGTACATCGCGCTGTACCGGACGATCAACAGCTCCGTGGAGCTCTTCAACCAGCCGCTCTTTGGCTGGGTGACGGACCTGACCGCGAAGGATCCCTACTACGTGCTGCCGCTCGTGCTGGGCGGCGTCATGTTTGCCCAGCAAAAGCTCACGCCGCAGGCGGGCGGTGATCCGGCGCAGCAGAAAATGATGCTGTACTTCATGCCGATTTTGTTCACGGCGATGATGCTGCAGTTGCCTTCTGGCCTGACCCTGTACATCCTCGCGAACACGCTGCTCAGCGTGCTGCAGACGCTGTACGTCAACCGTTCGGCCAAAGCCGCTTAGCGAAAAGAGGAAATCATGTCCGAGCAGGAACTGAACGCGACGGAAGCGCAGGCAACTCAGGAAGACGACGCGTCTGAAGAAAGCAGCGCGCCCAAGCAGCACGTGTCGCTGGCTGAGAAAGTGGCGATCGCCCAGGAGACGGCGCAGAAGCTGTTTTCCCTGCTTGGCGCCAAGATGCCGACGATCGAGAGCCGCGCGGATGAGGATCAGGTCATCGTGCAACTCTCCGATCTGGACCCCGCGCTGCAGCCGCAAGGCGACACGCGGGTGTTGGAGTCGATGCAGTTCATCTTGAACAAGGCGATCAACCGCTTCTCGATGGACCGCACGCGGCTGTCGCTCGATACAGATGGTTTTCGCCGGCGTCGCCCGGAAGGTCTGGACAAGGTCGCGCTAGCGCTTGCAGAAAAGAGCAAGCTGCTCGGCAAGTCGCTGGCGATCGGCCCGTTGGGTCAGGGCGATCTGCGGTTCCTGACCGCGCAGTTGTCGCGCACCCCCGGTCTGGCGCTTGTCCACCATGGCGCGCCGGAGCGGCGTCGGTTGGTGATTGCGCCCAAGTCGCTGGTCGCCGACGCCCCGCGCGAGCACGAAAACGGCGCGGATGAGTCGCACGGACAGGGCGGCGGTCATCGCCGTCGTCGCCGCCGTCGTTAGATCTCGCACGGATCGATCAAACGGATTCTTGCGGGCCGTCCTCGCTCGCCCTGTGACCAAGCCGCGATTCGCGTCTTGACGCTGGCTGCGGGTCGTGTGGGCCACTCGGATGGGAGACGGCTTCGCGACCTACTTTTTCAGGTCGCTCAAGTACGCCGACAGGTCATTGACCAAGCCGCTCATCGACTTACCGAACTTCTGGTCCTCTTCGCCCCAGGCCACGATCGCCTGCTCGCGCTCGTCTTCCTTGGCCGACTTGAGGTGTTCCACCAGTTTCTTGGTGCTTTCCGCGTACTTGGTCAGCGTCGATTGCAGCGTCTGGTGAATATCACCCAGCTTGCCCGCCGGAACCTTCTGCTCGCTCGCGGCCTTGCTCAACGCTTCCACGTGCGGCAACAGGCTGTCGCGAAAGAGGGGCAGCATCTGTTCCGGGTCGTTGACCTGATACAGGTCTTCGCGCGCCTTGTTCATACCGGTCAGCGCTGGCTTGGCACCTTCCAGAAACACCTTATACTGCCGCACGTCGTCGAACTCGTGGCTGCCGCAAGCCGCGAGGCCCAGCAGGCCGAGCGCCAGCAACCCCAGCAGCGTACGACGCGCGATCCCTGCCCCGGTGCGCGAGGGACCGGTCGAACAAATGGTCGAAAAAGTGCGATTCTGCATGTTCTCATCCGCGCGGACTTGCGTTGGCGCCCGCCCAAGGTCCAAGGTACGCCCAAGGTCCAAGTTACCTTAGCCCAGCACCGCTTCCGTGTCGAGCGAGCAAGCGGTTTCACCCAGCGGTTTTTCTACGTTAGCGCGCACGAGGAGTTTGTTCATGGCCGTTCCGCCGATCTCGCCTTTTGGCATTCACCACATGGCCGTTCAGTGTTTTGACCTGCCGGCAATGGCGCGTTTCTACGAGAAAGTCCTGCGTTTGCACGTCGAGCGCCGGTGGCCCGCGGACGATGGAAGCGATCGCTCCGTCTGGCTGCGATCGGGCAATTCTGTCATCGCCTTGGAGCGCTGCGCGTTGACGCCTGCACCCGACGATTGGCAATCCGATGAACCAGGTCTGCACCTGTTGGCGCTGGAGATCGCGTGGCAAAATCGCGATACTTGGCTGAAATGGTTGGCGCATCAAGAAGTTCCGGTAGTCTTTGAGTCGGCGTGGACGATCTACGTGCACGACCCGGAGGGCAATCGCATTGGACTTTCGCATTTCCCGTTTACGGCGGACGGATTGCGCACGGCCTAACGCATGGGCTCACGAACTGCGCGAGGTTTTGTGCAAGAACTGTGCGTTTGCTTGCCGTTTCGCGTAACGCGCCCCTATGATACTGTGCCCGAGCCAACCACTGGCCCGGTACCAGTTGCTTCTGGAGGACCTGTCGCATGACAGATCGGCAGATTTCCAAAAGATTTAGCGTGCATGCTACTCTTGAAGAGGGCAAGCTCGGAACCCTGTTTTGGACCCGTGATGAAGAGCGCGGCGCGTCAGCGTTGCTTTTGCTCCTCGCTGCGGGGACGCGATCGGACGATGCGACGCTGCAAGCGATCGTTGGAGACCAGCAGTCTGGGCCCAACGTGCTTGCGACGTACGCCTACGGCCGGGGTGACGAAGGCGCGTGGCTTGCGACTGAGGCACCTGCGCTCGCGCCGGAAGCGGCAACGCTGGAAGGTGTGCTGAAGCGGCGCGATCGGTTGGAACTGCCGCAAATTCTGCGCCTTGGCGTGGCGCTGGCGCGCGCAGTGGAAGCGCTCACCGCGGCAGGCAAGCAACATCTCGATATTCAGCCCAACCGCGTGTGGCTCGCCACGGGCGCGTTGGCGACCGGCGCGCCGCAATTGTTTGGCGTTGGTTGGTGGCGTTTGTTGCCCGCGTACCAAAATGGCGCGCAGGCCGAAGCGTTTTACGGCAACCCGGAATATCTCGCGGCGGAACTGTGCAAAGGCCTCGCGGCCAGCGCCACGTCGGATGTCTACGGTGCGGCGACCACGATCTGGGCGCTCGCTGCGGGCAAGCCGCCGTTCCCGTCGAACCAGCCGTTGATGGCGCTGAAGCGTCAGGCGGTTGAGAAGCCGCTGCGCTTGGATCTGGTCAAGCCGGCTTTGGTCGGGGTGAAGGATCTGCAGGCCGTTGTGGCTGAAGCGCTGGATAAAGAACCGGCGAAGCGTCCGGCACCGGCCGCTTGGCGTACGAGCGTGGAAACGCTGGCCTCGCAAAAAGCCGCTGAGGTGTTGCAGCAGTCAGCTGATTTTGTTGCTGCTCCCGTCGTTGCTGCGCCCGTCGCGTCGCCCTCCGCGCCAATCGCGGTCAAGCCCGTCGAAGAGCCTGACGACCTGCGCGAAACGCTGCAGTTTGCCGGTTCAGACGTTGCGGCTGCCTTGGCTGTGGCCGTTGCCGCCGCGGAGAAGACCGCTGAACCCGCGCCGCTGGATGACGCCGCTGCGTTGGCGTCTCTGCCCGACGCACCCGCCGATGCCCCCGATGAGGACGAAGAAGACGGTTCTGACGCTGGCACGCCGCGCCAGGGTCGCCGTCGCCGTGAACGGCGGGAACGACACACGGTCGCCGGTATTGGCATCGCTGCGGCGCTGGCTGAAGCGAATCTGGCCGAGCAGAAACCGAGCGCGCCGGGTCTTGCCGGTTTGACGCCCAACAGCTTGCCGACCTTGCCGGGCGTGTCGCGGCCTCCGGTCCCTACGCCGGCTGAGGCAGAGTTTGTTCCCGGTCGCAAGAGCATTGCGCCATCGAGTCCGTTGTCGCCCGCGCCTGCTGCGTCCAACAAGGCGCCGCAACGGCCGGAAGCGTCGAGCGGTCCTCGCGTCATCGTCAACCAACCGAAGACGGGCGCGTCTGAGGCCGCTGTGGCCACCACCGGGCGCACGCTGACCGCGCGTTTGGCTGAAGGCGCGTTCTTTGAAGACGACGCGAGTGCGGCCGGCGCGCCCGCGGATCTGGGCGATCAGACGCCGCCGACACCGCCCAAGGAAGGACTGAACCGCAAGGCGCTCGTCGCGATCGGCGGTTTTGCCGCGCTGATGATCGGCGTTTCGCTGTGGATGTCGAACCGCGCCGCGCTACCCGACATGCCGGCCACGCCGGAAGCGCCCGCGGCCACTGAGGAACCCGCTGTGGAGCCCGCAGTTGACGCGACGAACGCTGCCGCCCCGGCGGAAGCAACGCCCGTTGTGGCGGCCCCTGCGCCAACCCCGACTGCGGTCGTGGCTCCGCCGGTTGAAGTCGCCGCGCCGGCTGCCCAGCCCGACGCGGGCCAGACCGCCGACGCTGCACCTGTGGCCGCACCGGTTGTCGCTGCGCCCGTGCCTGCCCCGGCGCCTGTTCCGGCTGCCCCGGCGCTTGCGCCGATCGACGCTGCACATCAGGCAGAAGTGCAGCGGTACGTGGCGGAAGGTAACTCGGCGTTGGCCACCAAGGATCCCGTCACGGCGTTGGCCAAGGCGCAGGAAGCCCTGAAGCTGAACGCGGGTCATGCGCCGGCGCTGTTGCTGAAAGAACAGGCGCAGCGCGGCGTTGATGCCGCGATCGTCGAGGCCAAGGCGGCGGAAGCCAAGGCGCTGGAGGCCAAAGCGGCAGAAGCCAAGGCCGCTGCCAAGGTCAAAGCCGTGGACACCGCAAAGTCGGAAGCGGCCGCGCAAAAAGAGCAGAAGGCGCAGAGCAAGCGGGAAGCGCAGAAGGCCGCGGTCAAGCGCGCGGCGGCGCAGAAGGCGGAACGGGCAGCGGCAGCAAAGGAAGCGGCAGCGGCCAAAGCCAAGGCGGCCAAGGAACGTGCGGCGGCCAAGAAAGCAGAGAAGGACGCGGCGGCCAAGAAGGCTGAAAAAGAGTCGGCCAAGAAAGTGGAGAAAGAGCCCGTCGCGCGTCCACAGCGCCCGGAAGCGCGTCCCGTTGAGAAGCCCGCCGTGGATGAGGGCAATTCGGCCGCGCAGGAGGCCAGCAAGTTTGCGGCGCTCGCGCAGAAGGCGAGCAAAGCCAAGCTGAAAGTTCTGTATCTGCAGAAGGCCGTCAAGCTGGACCCGGCCAACGCGGGCTACAAGACGCAGTTGAAGTCGGCCGAAGAGCAGCTGAAGACGGAAGGGCCGTAGGCGACCTGCGCCGCGACCACGCGACTTGACGGCTTGCATCCGCCGCGGGCGATGTTCACCATGGAAGCCGCAAGCGCCGTGACAATCCTGTCAGGTGGCGCAGCGGGCAGACGCCCTCGCGGACGGGTCTGGATGGCTGATCGAGCGAGCGAAAACCGCGAGAAAACGCTTCCGGATCAGAGATCTATGGATCCTGCATCGGCGTTAACGTCGGGCACTGGCACGGTTCATGCACAGCTTGTCATCGGTGCTCCGCAGCGGTTGTCGCTGCCGACTTGGTGGCTGAGCGTGCTTTCGATTTGCCTGATGACCGGCTGTGTTGTGCTGCCTCCGACCGCAGAAGCGCCTGTCGACCTGACGCCGTTCCTGACGGTGCTGCGCGCGAGTCCGGAACAGTACAAGCCCCACACGATCGCGGATCCCAATTCGGGCGAGGCTTTTCGCATCGAGCAGGTCGCTACGCAGCAGGTCGACGAGTCGGCGCTGCACTACTACTGGTACTACGACTGGGATGGCAGCAGCACGGTTCTGGACATCTCCGCCGTGTGTCAGAGCCACCTGACGTGCACGGTTGTCGTGTGCGATCGACCGGGCAATACCAAGAAGGAGCACAAGCTCCTCGCGGTGGTGAGCTCTGCGGCGCTTGTCGATGGCGCTGTGCAGCCAACCGATTTTCCGACGAACACGGTGTACGACACGGTGCAGTGGCAATTGGTCAACGAGAAGACTTGTGTGACAGCGCCGTAGACGCAGGCAAAAACTGGATCGGCCGACGAGGTTTCGTAGGCTGGCGGCGGGCAGGAGCCCGTGAACAAGGGAGACAGACGGTGAAGGGTTTGACGCAGCACAAATGGCTCATCCTCCAAGCGCTCATCGCCGCGCTCGGTCTGGGGCAATTTGGCTGTGCCGCTGCCGATGCCGCCGCGGGCGAATGTACGGTCGACACGGACTGCGTCGCCGGTCTGAAGTGTTACGAAACCCGCTTTTGCGTCGCTGCGACGGTTGCGGACACGCCTGTCGTCATTCGCGTCTCGCCGCCATCCGATAGCGGTTTTGTCGTCGAGCAGTTCAGCGTGACCTTGACCGGCGATAGCCAAAATGAGGCGCGTAAGCTCGTCCTGACCGAACCTGCCGTGATTCGCGGTACGGTAACGCAGAAGAACAACGGTCTCGCGTCGTCGATCCCCGGCACGCTGCTGGCGATGGCGCCGAGCGACGTGGCCGGTCGGGATCTGACGTTTCAGGCGACTTCGTACTCGTCGCTCAAGCGTTTTCCTGGTAGCGATGCGCCACAGGGCTACGAATTGCGCCTGCAAAAAGGCCAGAACTACGCGTTGGCGTTTTGGCCGCAGTCAGAAGAAATTCCCCCGCACTATTCAACGCTGACGGCGGGCGACTCGATCGGGCAGTGGAACCTCGTGCTGCCCGCCGACTCTGAACTCAGGACGCTGACGGGCAAGATTCTCATGGGCGACAACAAGCCGGTCGTCGGGCTCAGCGTGTGGCTGCGCGACGAGCAAGGTCAAGCGTGGTCGACCCGTGGCAAGACGGACGCAGCTGGCGTGTACGCCTTCAAGGTCGATCCGACGGCGCCGCCTGCGCGGCTGGTCTTTGCGCCGGACGCGAGCACGGCGGACAGCGCGACCAACGTGTTGCCTTCGGGTGAAGTGGCGGCACCGCTCGCGGTCACCACCGTGGTCGGGGAGTTGCCGGCGATCCACCTGGCGGAACTGCCGACCTTGACAACGACGACGCTGCATGTCCGTGGCCCCGACGGCCAGCCGGTTGCCGGCGCCGCCGTGCGCCTGACGATGAAGCTGGCGGATCTGCCCGACGACGTGACGCTGGCGCGCTTGAACCTCGCCTGGAACGGTCTGACTGATGCGGCGGGCACCGTACAACTGACCGTTCCGCCTTTGGTTGGCGATCTCACCGTCGCGCCGCCGCCGAAGTCCACCGCCGCGCGCCAGACACTGTTTGCAACCTCACTGAAAGCGGGCGATGTGCAGCTCGAACTCGGCTCGCGCGTGCATGTGACAGGCACGGTGAAGGATTTTGCCTCGCGCAGCGTCCCCGGCGCGGAAGTTACGCTGCGCGAGGTGGAGGGCGACGGCGAGAAGCCAGACGCTGACGGCGATGAAGCGACGTTTACGGCCACGCCGGACGCCGAGGGCAATTTTGCCGTGTGGGCAGACCCCGGAAAGTACGCAGTGTGGGTCGAACCGCCACCGCGCACCTCGTTGGCGCGTGTCATGGCTCGCATCGATGACATCACGGCGGACACCGCTTCCACGCCTTGGCATCTGGTGCTGCCGCCGCCTATGGTACTGGCGGGCGTCGTGCTCACGCAGTCGGGAGCCGAAGTGTACGGCGTCGCGGTTGACGTGCTCGCGGTCAAAGTGCAGACGCCGCAAGGGACCAACGGTCGCGGCGGCCGTGGTGACACGCAGCTTGGCAAGCGTCCATCGGGAACGGTCGTCCTGGACAGCCACTTGCTGGGCTCGGCTTTGTCCAATGTCAGCGGCCACTTCGAGGTTCTGCTTGCGCCTGGTCAGGTCGCCGCCGAATAGCTGCGCGTCTGACCCTTGCGCCTTCTACCTTCCGTCCTTTCGTGGACATCTCGCGTCGCCGTTGACGGCTACGCGCCACCGTGCGAGTAAAGTCGTTCACAGCCACCCGCGCTGCATCGCCAACTGGGGTCATCATGCACAAAGTCGTCATCATCGGTGGAGGTCCCGCGGGCCTCACCGCCGCCATCTACACCGCCCGCGCGGACCTGAAGCCGATCGTTTTTGAAGGTGGCTTTCTGCCTTCTGGCGAGCTGATGATGGCCGGCGGCCAGCTGATGATCACCACGGAAGTCGAGAATTTCCCCGGGTTCCCCGAAGGTGTCACCGGCCCTGAATTGGTCGAGCGTTGCCGCGCACAAGCGCAAAAATTCGGCTCAGAGCACCGCGACGAGGTTATTCAAGAAGTCGACTTCTCCGGCTTCCCGCTGCGTTTGCGCACGGATTCCGGCTGGCTGGAGACAGCGACCGTCATCATCGCGACCGGCGCCAACGCCCGTTGGCTCGGCATTCCCAGTGAGCAAACTTACTTGAACCGCGGCGTTTCGGCCTGCGCGACTTGCGACGGCGCGTTCTTCCGCGACAAGAACGTGCTGGTCATCGGCGGCGGTGACACCGCGATGGAAGAAGCCAACTTCCTCACGCGCTACTGCCCAACCGTCACGATCGTGCACCGCCGCGACAGTTTCCGCGCCAGCCGGATCATGTCGGAACGTGCGCTCGCCAACCCGAAGATCAAGGTCGAGTGGAACGCAGGCATCGATGAAATCTACGGCGATGGCAAGTTCGTCACCGGCGTGCGCTTGAAGTCGACCGTCGACGGCTCGACGCGCGATTTGCCCTGCCAGGGCGTGTTCGTCGCGATTGGCCACCAGCCGAACACCAGCGTGTTCCAAGGTCACATCGACCTCTACGAGAACGGCTACGTGAAGTTGCACGGCCTGACGCAAACCAACGTGCCCGGCGTGTTTGCCGCGGGCGACGTCGCCGATCAGCGCTACCGCCAAGCGATTTCAGCCGCGGGCATGGGCTGCATGGCCGCGCTGGATGCGGAGAAGCTGATTGAGCAGTACGCGAGCGAAGGGAAGATGGCGCACTGACCTGCGGACCTGACTTTTGTGTCAGGGCGGGTGATCGGGGTGTCAGGTGTCTTGGGAATTGAGGCGGTTTTGGGGGCGCATCCGGCCTGAAAGGCCGGACCGGGTCGCGGATTCCGGCCGTCGAACGGCTGGAACGGAGCCCCGATTCGGGTCTCCGCGCAGTGTTTGCCTCTACCGCGCGGCCGGTCGGGCCGCCTGCTCCTTGCGCGACTGGCGACAAATTCGAGCACGCCGCGCGTGTACAAGGCGCGCGGTAGGGGCGACGCTTCGTTGTCGACCCTGCTGTCGCGGCCATCGCGGCGAACCTCGTGTACCGCCGCGAAACGGACCGTCACGCGAATGCGCGGAGACAGCCGCAGGCTGGCTCCGGTCCAGACGACGGCGAAGCCGGTCCGGCTGGACTAGGGCCGGGTCCGGCCGCGTGCGGCCGGATTCGCCCAAAAGAAGCCCCAAGCCCCGGCCAAGCCTGTCCTACAGATCCACCAACTCCACCGCCGCTTTCCCCACCGGGAAAAACAGCCCGCCCACGCGCTGAAAGCGCTCGACTGCGTCGGTGGCCAGAAGCTGGATGTGGCCGTCACCTGATTGCGTCGGGCCGACCAGCCCCACCAGCGTCTGCGCGATCGCCTCGGCGGAATCCACAAGCGCCACTTCGCGGTCCAAAAGGCGGCCCAGCACGCGCTTCAGCATGGGCTTGAACACCGGATAGTGCGTGCAACCGAGTACCAGCGTGTCGATCTTGCGCGCACCGGCGTCCGCTAGCCACGGTGACAGGTACGCCAACAGGGTCGCTTCCGTCGCGGGATGGTCGAACCAGCCTTCCTCGGCGAGGCTGACCAGGAGCGGCGTTGCCAGCGAATGGACCCGCGCGTTGCCGTCCAGTGCCGCGATGGCCGCTGGGTAGGCACCGGACGCGACGGTACGCTCTGTGCCGATGATGCCGATGTGCCCCGACTTGCTCGCGCGCACTGCCGCTTCCGCGCCGGGGTCGATCACGCCCAACACAGGAAACGGGTACGCGTCGCGCAACGCAGGAATCGCACAGGATGAAGCCGTGTTGCACGCCACGACCAACGCGTCGACTGGCACTTCCACGAGCTTCTTGGACGCCTGCAACGCGTAGCGCTCGACGGTTGATGCGCTTTTGGTCCCGTACGGCAGCCGCGCGGTATCGCCCAGAAAACGCAGGTCTACCCACGGCAGCGCCGCGTGCACCGCGCCGAGCACGGTCAAACCGCCGACGCCGGAGTCAAAAACTGCGATTCGACGGCGCTGGGAGGCGTTTTCCATGGCCGGCAGTGTGTGCGGGCGGCGATCTGGGGTCAAGTTCCCGGCGGCCAACCTGCGCGCGACCCTCGACAAGCCCGATGGGTCGTGCTTACTTGACGCCCGCCGCGGCGGTCGGCGTGGGAATCCGAAATGGCGCAGCATGACGATGACCTGTTGGACGACGAGACGTTGGACGACGGCGAAGACTTTGATTTGGAAGACGATTGGGCGGAAGAAGAAGACGCCGACGACGACGTTGAAGACGACGCCTTGACCGAAGTGCGCCACGCTGAAGAGGATCTGGAGCCTTGGCAGCCGCAAGCTGGGCAGGCGCTCGATCCGTTCACGGACAAGCCCGACGACCGTCAGCGCGCGCTCGCCCCGCTTCTCGATCGCAGCGGCCGTAACCTCACGTGGTCGTCCCTGCGCTTCTTGCGCGGCACCGGCGACGAAAAGTTGGACCTGATTCTGTCGCTTCCCGACCCGGCGCGCGCCGTGCAAGCGATGGCGCCTGAAGAATTCGTGCTGCTGATCAAGGAAATTGGACTGACCGACGCGGGCGATCTGCTGGCGTTGGCGTCGCCACGGCAGCTGCAAGCCACGCTGGATCTGGACGCGTGGGTGTCGGGCGAGCTGGACCTGAAGGCGGTGTCCGAGTGGCTGCTGACGGCCGAAGATGCGGGCAAGGACGTGGTCGACCGTTTTGTCGCCGCGCAGGACGACGGTCTGCTGAGCTTTTACCTGGGCCAGTCGCTGAAGGTCGTGATCCTGACGGAAGACGACATGGAAGGTGACATTCCCGACGACGCGGAGGTGTTCAGCTCGCCCGACCAATCGTTCCAGCTGATCGGCAGCGCCGACGATCCGAACCTGACCGCGGTGCGACAAGTGCTGGCGTCGGTGTGGCGGCAGTCGGCGGCGCGCGGACGGGCGTTGCTCTTGGCGACGCGCTGGGAGCTGCCGGCGCAATTGGAAGAGGACGTATTGCAACTCCGCAACGCGCGGTTGGAAGAGATCGGCTTCCTGGATCGCGACGAGGCGTTGCAGCTGTACGGCTACCGCGACGCGCACGCGTGGAAGGTGGAACTGCACGCGCGCTACCGTGGGACTGCCGCGGTTGAACCGGAAACCTTGCAGCCCTACCTGCCCGACGATGTGCCGGTGCGCCTGGGTCTTGCGCTCCGGGAAGTGCGCGACGGCGGTTTCCTCGGCCGTGTGATGGCGCATTTGCCGGAAGCCGACGTGACGCGCGTGCGTCTCGCGCTCGTGCGTCTGGGTTACGCGATTCAGTCTGCGCGCGCAGAACGGCCCTCGGAAGTGGACGAGCTCAGCCAGTGGAGTCGCCACGCGCTGTTGACCACGTCGATGGGCCTGGAATTCCTGACCGATGGCGATGTGAACTACGCTGGGCTCCTGCTGAATGTCGTGTCGCTCAAGGATCTATTTACGGGCGGCCATAGTCTGGTGCTGCAAGAGGCGCAGCGTGCCCGCAAGCTGCGGCAGCAGGTGGGCGGTACGGCGGGGATCGACCGTCTGGAGATCGCCGATGCCCAGCTGATTCGCGGCCTCACGCTGGCGTTTCCGCAGCACATTCAGGACGGCAAGACCGCGTCGGTCGCTTCGTTGGACGAACTGGCGCAGATCCGTCTCCGCCTGAGCGCCGTGTCGGCGGTTGTGCTGATGGCGCAGACGCTCTCATCGGGCGATCTCCAGACAACGGCGCCGTTGCCCCTGCGCGCGCTGGTTGGGACTGCGATCGCGTGGCAGCTCGTCGCGGGCGCGCCGCAGTTGGCGCCGCTGGATCGCGTGACCTTCCAGACGTTCTTGCACCGCGGGTTTGAAGGTCGTATCGGCGCGCGTCAGGTGAGAAAGGACATTCGGCAGGCGCTCATTCGCGCGCTGTTGACCCGCCCGGATCTGACGGACGAAGACGTCGTCGCGTTGACCGCGTTTTTGGAGACGACGCTGGACCGCCTCGCCGAAGAACTGGGCGGGCTGGATCCGGAAAGCGCCGTGGACCTGCGGTACGTGGGTGACGGGCTGCGGGTGGTGGCGGCGGCGGAGTAGACTGGCGTTAGGCGGCTTTTGTGGACGCCGACTGATGTGCTCGCACGACGCGAAAGCGATCGCAACCGCTTGCGGCGGAGGCGCGCGCAGCGGGTCTCCGCTTCGGGCGCGGCGTCAGCCGGTCCGCCCGAAGTAGAGCGCGGTCCGGCCGTTTGCGGCCGGATTCGCCCAAAAACCTCCCGATCCTCCGCTCCCGCTCCCAAAAAGTAGACCAATAACTCGACAGCCGCCGACCTCGCGGCACACTCAGGCTATGGACGCAGACATCCAAGCCTTCCTCCGCTACATCCAGACCGAACGCCGACTCTCCGCCCACTCGCTGCGGGCTTACACGCTCGATCTGGAGCACTACTACGACTGGTGCACCGTTGCCGACACTTCCACGCGCATGGCGACGCGCGAGCACGTCCGCGAGTACGTGATGGACTTGCACGACAAGCTTGCGCCGGCGTCGGTCGCGCGTCGGCTGTCGGCGCTCAAGAGCTTCTACAAGTTTCTCATCCGCTGCAATCGCCTGGACGCGAGCCCAGCGGACGGTCTGCGCGGCCCCAAGCAGCCCAAGCTCTTGCCGCAGATGTTGAGCGTCGACGAGATGATCGCGTTGCTTTCGCCGCCACTGACGGGCCAAGAAGGCGATCCCAATCTGCAACTCCGCGATCTGGCGATTCTGGAGATGCTCTACGGCGCGGGTCTCCGCGTGTCGGAGTTGACCGGTCTGGAAGTTGTGCACGTGCAGCTCGGCGAACGTCTGGTGCGCGTCCGCGGCAAAGGCAAGAAGACCCGCATCGTGCCGTTTGGCACCAAGGCGGTCGAGGCGATGCAGAAGTACCTGCCAGCGCGGCAAAAGCTGCTCGACAAGTGCCCGCTGGGTCTGCGCGCTGACGCAGAAAAGGCGCTCTTTCTGAACTGGCGCGGTAGTCGGCTTACGCCGCGCAGCGTGGCGCGCATGTTGGAGAAACGCTGCCTGACGGCTGGCTTGCACAAGACGACCCACCCGCACGCACTGCGCCACTCGTTTGCCACGCACTTGTTGGACGCGGGCGGCGATATTCGTGAAATCCAGGAGCTTCTCGGCCACGCGCGGCTCTCGACCACGCAGCGGTACACCCACACGTCGATGGGGCAACTCATGCGCACCTATGACCGCGCGCATCCGCGGGCGACGGTTGGTCACGCGGCGACTCCCGACACAGCCGAGGCGTTGCCATGAAGCGTTTGTGTGCTGTCCTCTTCGCCGTCTGCATGGCGACCCCAGCTTTTGCCGCCGATATCACCGGCAGCGCAGATCTGGGTCTCGGCATCCTGGATGGCGATTTTTACGCCGCCGCGTCTGCGGCTTTTGCCTACAAGTCCGAGCCGCTGCAATTGGGCGCGCAACTGCCCGTGCGCTTGATGCTGACCGGCGACGATGCGGTTCGGATCCGCCGTCAAGATTGGGACGAGGCATCCGACGTGACGCGGCTTCTGCGCTACCTGGATTGGCACCCGTCCGAGGAAGTGCACTTTCGCCTTGGCGAACCGACGGCCGTGACGCTCGGACACGGCGCGATCGTCGACCACTTCTACAACGCCACAGATCTCGACCACTACAAGACGTCGCTGCGTTTTGCGTGGCAAGATAAGCGTTTTGGCGTCGAATTCTTCAACAACGACATCACGCGTTGGGAAATCATGGCTGCGCGGGTGGGGTACAAGCCCATGGGCGGCACGACGTCGTGGATTCGCGACTTGCAGGTCGCCTTCACGCTCGGCGTCGACCGCGCTGCGCCGACCGGATCGCCTGCAGGCACGGACGAAACCAACCAGCCGATCGTGCTCCATGCGCCGCTTTGGCTCTACGGCGTGGACGCGGACATTCCGATGTGGCGCGGCGCGCAGCGGCAGTTGCTCCTCTACACCGACGTCGTCGGGCTGTCGCACGGCGCGAGTTTTGCGGGCGCCACGGCCGTCAACACCGGCGGCTGGCACTTGGGCTTGCGCTTGGAATTGCCTTCCGTGGCTCCAGCGACCGATCTGACCCTGCGGCTGGAAGGCGTCTACATGGGCAAGGGCTATCTTCCCGGCTTCTTTGACAACCTCTATGAAGTCGAGCGTTTTCAGGCGCAGGCGGCGCACAATGACACGACGCTCACCAAGGTCGCCTGGGCGGTAGAAAATTCCGGTCCGCTTGGAATTCGCACGCAGATCGATGTGGTTGCCGACAAAGGTGTGAAATTCACGGCGCTGCTGGGCTGGCTCGGACACGACGGCCTGAGCACGCAACTCTGGCTGGCGACGCCAGAAATGGCCGGTCTGACGGTGCGCGCCCACTGGGGCCAGCAGCACATCCAAGCGGCGGCGGACATGGGCGCAATCTCGCGCACATCTGCACTCGCCGAGCTGCGCTATCGCATCGGCGCGGCGCTTTCCGCAGTCCTCCAAGCAGGTACCCGATGGGAGGCAAAAGACCCGGAAGGCTACTCCGCCCGACGCGAGTTGACCGGTGCCGCGCGTCTGGAATGGAAGATGTGAATCAGGTCGTACAGGGCTGCGTTGACCCATTGGGGTCGCATGTGTTTGACGCACCGCGTTAGAACAGGCACCCTGAGGAATTCACCCGTGGACTTGATCGTCCGCGGGCGATCGCGGATGCTTCGTCGCCCAGCGCTTCGTTAGGCTGGGCAAATTCTGGTTTTGGAGGTCTGGAAATGGCGGTTCTCGAGCGACTGGCAAAGCACGTTCTTCCTGCGTTTGCCGTCCTGGCGTGCGTTCTTGTGGCTGCTCCGGCGTGGGCGGCGGACCGCGCTGAGGCGCTGCTGTATGTGCTGACGCAAGTCGATCTCGGTGGCGTGACGGTGTCGCTTATCGTCCCGGAGACGCAGAAGCAGTTGACCGATTCCGGCATGTCGAACCGGCCGCAAAAGGCTTTTGAAATGCTGCGGGCGCGTTCGCCCAAGGCCTATGGCGCGACGAGTCTGCGTATTAATTCAGCAACTTCCGCGACGATCGTGCTCGACAAAGTCGCCGACGCCGATCAGGTGCTGGCGGAGACGTTCTGGACGCTCGGTGCGCAGGGCTTTTCCGATCTGACGGCACCGCCCGACGTTCAGGGCCCGTTGACGGTCGACAAGCTCTCCTATGGCTCGGCGGCACCGATCGTTTACCCTTGGGATTTGCTGCGTTTTCACGAGTCTCCGGCGTCCTTGCAGTTCGCGATGGCGCTTGCTGGCGGTCAGGCGATTCCCGCGACGGAGGCGCTCAAGCGTCTGCAGCGCGGCGATCCGGCGTCCCGCAAAGACCTAACGACCGCCGTGGAGGGCCAAGCGTTGCGCCCCAAGCTGGCCGTGCTGGAGGCCATCGCCGATGGTGCCACGCGCACGGCGTTCAAGCTGAAGGCAGAAGACGCCGTTGCCGCGCTCAAAGATCGTTCGGTGCAAGTGCGCGGCGCAGCGTTGGATGCGGTGATCGCCGCAGGCTTCTCGGGTCAGAAGAACGTGATCGCGGCGTTGGAAACGGTCATTGAAACCGACGCCGACATCGAGCTGAAGCTGCGCGCCGTCAAGGCGCTTTCCAAGAACGGCGTGAACAAGTACGCGGACTTGCTGGAATCCGAGAAGCTGAAGACCGGCACTGCTCAGGAAGCGCTCGACGCTGTGCACAAGCTGTCCAAGTCGGCGCAGACCAAGATCGCCGCGCCGGCGCTGGTGGGCGCGCTTTCGCACTCCGATGCGGTGGTGCGTGACGCGGCGTTTGCGGGTCTGGTGGAGATGAAGCAGTACGACCTGCTCTATGGCGCGCTCGATGGCGACCAACTCTCGGCAAAAATGCGCGAGCAGATCGCCAAGGTGCTCGTCGACAACGGTTCGCCCGCGGCACAGGACGCGTCTCTCGTGTACCTCATCACCAAAGGCAGCGCCGATGGTGCGATTCTGGCGGCGCAGACCTATGGCAAGCGCGGTGCCAAGACGGCTTCGCCGCAACT
Organism: uncultured Myxococcales bacterium; assembly: GCA_903896545.1. GTDB lineage: Bacteria > Myxococcota_A > UBA9042 > UBA9042 > UBA9042 > CAIYBN01. The sequence goes on from CAITYF010000156.1 coordinate 25,631, forward strand.
CATTGACGCGCTCAAGCACGACTCGGCGGAAGTTCGCGGTTCGGCTGCGGCGGCTCTGGCGACGTTGAAGGAAGAGCGCGCGATCGTTCCGTTGGCCGATGCTGCGGCGGCACGGGCGCGCGACAAGGAAGTCATGATGAAGGCGGCTGTCGAGATCCTCGCGAGCCTGCGTCTGGATCAGGTCAAGCAGCTCGCGGACAGCAAGAACACGGACGTGCGGCAGATGGCGATTCGCGCGCTGGCCGATTTTGCCAAGGGCAGCCGGCCGAAACCCGACGTCGTGGCGATTTTGCAGACGGCGCGCAAGGATTCCGATCTGAACATCAAGCGTTCGGCGGTGTACGCGCTGGCGCGTTTGCAAGACGACGGCATCGCCCGCGATCTGGCGGAGATGAAGAAGGACCCGGACTCGGACATTCGCCTGCAAGTGGCGATCGCCTTGGGCGCGGCGACCAACAAGTACACAGAAGCGGACGATGTGCTCGCGGAAATGGTCAAAGATACCGACAAGAAGGTGCGGATCGAAGCGATCAACGGGCTGTCCAAGCGCAAGACCGCCGCGGCGGTGCCGGGCATGATGGGTCTTGTGCAGCAGCCGGACCCTGAAGTGAAGCGCGCGGTGTTCAACGCGCTCCTGAATCTGCGCGACGCGGGTAACGCCGACAAGATGCGGCCGCTGTTCCGCAAGGGCATGGAGTTCAAGGATTCGCAGGTGCGCGCGACGTGCGTGACGGCGCTGTCCGACAAGGTCACGCTGGACGACATCGAGGCGCTGCGTCAGGCGGCTTTTGACCCGTCCAAGGACGTGAAGATCGCGGCGATTGTGGCGCTGGCGTCGACCAAGCGCCCCGAAGTGATGGACCCGATCGCCAACTTCTTCTCGGACAACGACATGTCGGTGCGTGAAAAGGCGATCGACGCGCTCTGCGGCATCGATCCGGGTGAGTCGGCCAAGGCCAAGAAGACGTACCTGAAGGACGCGATCGAGTCGACCGATATGCCCGATCCGTTGAAGAAGAAAGCGGAAGCCTGCCAGAAGTAGGCATCACTTCGCGCCAAGTTCAGCCGACTTGACCGACGGACCGTGACCACGGGCCGCAGACGCCGTAAACTGCGTGTGGCGAACTTCGCCTCTGGACCGGCATGCACGACCTCGGCACAGCGCTCCTCTACTGCGCCTTTCTCGCAACGCTTGCCACCGGTGTTTTTGCCTGGGGCGGCGCCGCGCTGCGATCGCCCGGACTACTCGCGGCCAGCCGTCACGGTCTCCTGACCACGTGGCTCATCTGGCTGGCCATGGGCGCGTGCCTCTTTTACGGCCTGCTCAGCCACGACTTTTCCAACAAGTACATCGCCGCATACACCGATCAGGACATGCCGCTCGCCTACCTGATCGCCGGTTTCTGGGGCGGTGAGAAAGGCGCGCTCTTGTTTTGGACCATCGCGCTGACGACGTTTTCCGTCGTCGCCGTTCTCCGCAACCGCACGCAGTCACAAATCTTCCTCGGCTGGGTCACGGGCATCCTGGCGAGCGCCATTTTGTTTTTTGCCGTGCTGATGGTCTTTGAGTCCAACCCGTTTGAGATCTTCCAGGCGGGCGGCGGTCCAGAAGACGGCAAGGGCATGAACCCGCTTTTGCAAAATCCGCTCATGGCGATCCACCCGCCGAGCCTCCTCACCGGCTACATCTCGTTCACCGTGCCGTACGCCTTTGGCATGGCGGCGCTCATCACCGGGCAACTGGACAGCCAGTGGCTGCGGGATACGCGCAAATGGACGCTCGTCTCGTGGCTGTTCCTCTCCCTGGGTCTGATTCTGGGCGGTGCGTGGGCGTACGAGGAACTCGGCTGGGGCGGCTTCTGGATGTGGGATCCCGTCGAGAACGCCGGGCTCATCCCGTGGTTCACCGCGACGGCGTTTCTCCACAGCGTCATGATCCAGGAACGCCGCAACATGCTGAAACGCTGGAACGCGGTGCTTGTTTGCCTCACGTTCCTGCTCACGATCTTCGGTACGTTCTTGACGCGCAGTCAGCTCATCGACTCCGTGCACGCCTTCGCCGACTCCACGCTCGCGACCTATTTCCTCTGGTACATGGCCGTCATCACGCTGGTTTCCGGCATTGCCATCGGTATTCGCTGGAAGGCCTTGCGCGCCGACGCTGAACTCGACTCCGTCATGAGCCGCGAGGCGTTCTTTGTGTTCAACAACGTGCTGTTAGTTGGCTGCGCGTTTGTGGTGCTCTGGGGCACGCTTTTTGGCCAAATCTCCGACGCCAAACCGGTTCAAGACCTCTACAACGCGTTTGGCCGCTTGCTTGGTCACGTTGGCATCCACTTGGAGCCGCTCGTGCAAAAAGTGCAGCTGGGCGAGCCGTGGTTCAATCAGGTCATGACGCCGTTGGGTCTCTTGATTCTGCTGCTGACCGGCGTGGGACCGCTGATCTCGTGGCGGCGCGCCACGCGCAAGAATTTCGAGAAGAACATGGCCAAGCCGCTCGTCGTGTCTGCGCTCATCACGCTGGCGACGGCCGTGTGGTATTTGGGCCGCGCGACGTGGATCGCCAAAGGTGCGCGCGGTCTGGCGCTTGATGCGGCTGCGCGCGAAGTGATCGCCGATCTCGGCTCGCGTGAATGGTACGGCGCAGCGACGATTTGGTTTGCCGCGTTCGTCTTCTGGGCGATCGCCGTGGAATTCCACGTCGGTACGCGCGCCCGCCAACGCGTTCACGGCCAGAGCTACCCGATCGCGCTTATCCTGCTCACCTTGCGCAACAAACGCCGCTACGGCGGCTACATCGTTCACCTGGGCGTGGTCTTTTGCTTCCTCGCTTTTGCCGGCAACGCGTTTCGCACCTACCAGCCGGAAATCGCATTGCATCCCGGCGACAAGGCGGAAGTGGGCGACTACACGCTGACGTTTGCCGCTGCGACTGACTATTACGAAGCGGACGGTGCCTTTGCCGCACACCGCGCGACGATGCTGGTGATGACGCGCGATGAAGCCGTGCCGGAGCCGGCGATCCGCGCTGTGGAAGCGCTGCTGCCGCCGGGCACAAAGGTCGAGACGTTCCCCGGTCAGCCGCGCGTGGCTGTGACTTTTGCGGACGTGCTTGCGGGCAAGAAGTTCGCATCGCGGCATTTTGTCGGTTCGCTGGGCGGGTCGATCGGCATCATGGGCGCGGACAAGGCCGATCCACGGATCTTGCACCTGCGGTTTGGCCAGAACCTCATGGAGGTCGCCGCGATCACGCCGCAGGTCGTGATGGCATTCCTGGGTGAAATGCGCGACTGGGCCAAAGACGCAGCGCCCGAACCGGTCGACGTTCGCACGAGTTCGGGGCAAATGACTTTTGACCTTGCGTTCACGACGGCCGAAGGTCTCAAAGCGTTTCTCGTCGATTGGCAGGCGGGACCGTGGCCGGGCATGCGCTACGTCGGCGTCAACACGCACGTGCCCGTGAAAGGCGGCGTGCGCGTCGACTGCGTGCCCTTGGGCGTCGGCGAGGTGCTGACGCCGGAAGTGCGGTTTTACAAGAAGCACGCTTCGCCGACGACGGAGGTGGCCATCCAATCGGCGTTTTCCCACGATTTGTACTTGGCGATGCGTCCAGCGCAGGGCCAGCAGTTCATTCACCTGCTGGCTGTCGTGTTCCCGTTCGTGTCATTTTTGTGGCTCGGCGCAATCACGATGCTGTTCGGCGCCGTCATCGCGATGCTACCTGCGCGGCGCAAGTCAGAGGACGTCGACCCGGCACCTACTTCCAGCCCCGCTGAAACGTCACCCGCAGCAGCCGCTGAGAACGCGCCGGCTGTTGGCTGAGCGCGGTGATGACGTCCAATTCCTGGCAGTAGCCAAACGGCATGTGCTGGTCGTTCGCCCAGGGCGCGGCTTTCGCAAAAAGACCGATCTGCGACGACGCCGTGTTGGCTTGACCCAGCGTCACAAACGACAGAATTCCCGGTTTGTCATGCCGCAGCGTCAACTTCAGCACGTCCGCGATATGAAAACCGGCGCCACCGGGACCTTTTTGACTCGGATCGCCCGTCACCGCCCAGACGCCAGGCAGCGCGCGGTGAAAAGGCAGCCCGTCGTAGAGGGGCTTATGCTGCCACGCGCCCGACTGATCGCGCCAAGCGCGCTTGCCGGTCGCCAAGCCGACGAAATGTGCGACCAAGTCGGGCACTTCGTCCGTCAAAAGCAGGCAGTGTACGGTGCCTTGGCTTGTTTCCAGCGCAGCGTAGAGCGCACCAGTGCCTTGGACGTCCGTGACGACGTCGGCGAGCGCCACCGGGTGATTTTGCGGATCGGACGGACCCGGATCGGCGGGATGCCAAGTCGACGTGTTCGCCGCGTCCAGACGCCAGTGCCCATCTTGCAAGTAGAACCACGCGGTGCGTGAAAAGCCTTTGAGTACGGTGACAAGCCCGGCACGTCCACCGTCCAACTGCACGCGATCAAACGGTCCTGCAAGCTGCGACTGCACCGACACCGGCAAAATCGCCAGCGTTCCGTTCGGTTGGCGCAGCCGTTCGACCGACGAAGGTGTCAGCAGCTCCGCGATCTGCGCCATGCCTTCCGGCGTCGCGCGCTCCCGCAACGTGGCGACGGCTTGCCCCAAGTCCTCCGCCGCTTTGGGCTCTGTGTGCGTCGCCGACCACGGCAACGGCACGCAGGGCGCAGGTTCTGGCGCTTGCGGTTCGGGCGGTGGCGGTGGCGGCGGGGTCTTCTGGCAGCCGAGGGCGAGAACGACAAAGACGAGAGGCAAGGCGCGCTGGATCATGGCCGCAAGGTACGATCTGCGACCATTCTGTGCAACGCGGCGGGCGCGGTGTAGGCTCAACCACCGGAGGCGTACGTGGCGGCAACTCACACAGTGATGGCGATTGATCCGGGCTCGCGCAAGCTGGGCTGGGCGGTCGTCTTGCGCGAAGGTCAGACGCTGAAGCGGCTGGCGAGTGGGACGCTGCGGTTGGACGTCAAGGCGTCGGTGCCCGAACGGCTCGGCGCGATCCTGCTGCAGCTCACTGCGCTTTTTGACTTGCACAAGCCCGACGCGCTGGCGATTGAAGCCGCATTCGTGCACGAGAATCCGCACACGGCGCTGGTGCTGGGGCAGGCGCGCGGTCTGCCGATCGCGATCGCCGCTTCGCGCGGTTTGCCTGTGGCTGAGTATCCGCCGGCGACGGTCAAGCGGATGGTTGTCGGCTCCGGGCGCGCGGAGAAGCACCAGATGCAGGAGATGGTCAAACTGACGCTCCAACTCACCTCGCTGCCGCAGGAGGACGAGGCAGACGCGCTCGCGGTCGCGATTACGTATCACCGTCAGCCCGCGGCGGTCGCTGCGGCGGGTGTGCTGACGGAAGCGCAAAAGGCTTGGCTGGCTGCAACCCAAGCCAGCAAACGGAAGACTGCATGATCGCTTGGCTCTCAGGAATCACCCGCTGGCTGGGCGGCGATCACGTCGTGCTGGACGTCCATGGCGTCGGCTATCAGGTTTTTGTCCACGAACGCGACGCGGCGCGCGCACGCTTGAACGAGCCGCTGGTTGTGCACATTCGCATGACGGTGCGCGAGGACGCGCTGACGCTCTACGGCTTTGTTGATCCCGCAGACCGCGAAGTCTACGACGCACTGACCAACATTCCCGGCGTGGGCCCCAAGGCGGCGATGGCGCTTCTGTCCACGTACACGCCCGGTCAATTGGCGAGCGCGATTCACCGGCAGAACGCGGTGGAATTGACCAAGGCCAAAGGCGTCGGCAAGAAGCTGGCCGACCTGATTTTGCTCAAACTGAAGGACAAGCTTCCCGTGGCGCTGGAAGACATCATTGCGATTTCTGCCAAGCCCAAAACGAGCGACGATCCGGTGGCGGCTGAAGTGCAAAGCGCGCTGCAGAACCTCGGCTATCGGCCCAACGTGGCGCAAGAGGCGGTTGTTCAGGCGCGCGCCTTGCAGCCCACGGCGAATTTTGATGCGCTCTTGCGCGTCGTGCTGGCGTCATTGCGTCGGCCGGTGGGTTGACCGTGGGGAGTGCTTCGATGCGCGCTGATGAAGACGTTCTGACACCCTTGCCACAAGTGACGGACAACGCGGACCGTGCGCTGCGGCCGCGGGCTTTTGCCGACTACGTCGGGCAAAAGGCGTTGCTCGATAACTTGCAGGTGTTTCTTGCTGCCGCCAAGGCGCGCGGTGAACCGCTCGACCACATGCTCTTCTCCGGGCCGCCGGGTCTGGGCAAGACAACCCTGGCCAACATCATCGCGACCGAAATGCGCGCGAATCTGGTCGTGACGTCGGGTCCGGCGGTGGAAAAAAAGGGCGACTTGGCGGGCATTCTAACGGGCCTGCAGGAAGGCGACGTGCTCTTCATCGACGAGATTCACCGCTTGTCCGCGGTCGTCGAGGAGAACCTGTATCCGGCAATGGAAGACTTCCGTTTTGACATCGTCGTGGGCGATGGCCCGCACGCGCGCACGGTGAAGTTGCCGCTGCCGCGCTTTACGCTCTTGGGCGCGACGACCCGAACCGGGCTGCTGACCGGACCGTTGCGCGATCGGTTCGGCTACGTGGCGCGCCTCAACTTCTACTCGCCCGAAGAGTTGGCGATCGTACTGAAGCGCTCCGCGCAGCTCCTCGGCATTCACCTGGAACCGGGCGGCGCCGCAGAAATCGCGCGGCGCTCCCGAGGCACGCCGCGGATTGCGAACCGGCTGCTGCGGCGGCTGCGCGATTTTGCCGAGGTGAACAACACCCCGCGGATCACCCAGCAAGTGGCCGCGCGCGCGCTGCAGATGCTGGAGATCGACGGTGCCGGCTTTGATCCGATGGACCGGTCCTACCTGCAAAAACTGACGCAGCTCTTTGGCGGAGGACCGGTTGGCGTGGAGACGCTGGCTGCCGCCTTGGGCGAACAGCGCGACACGTTGGAAGACGTCTACGAGCCGTACCTCGTGCAGCAGGGCTACATCGCGCGGACACCGCGTGGCCGTGTGGCGCTGGCAGCGGCGTGGCTGCATCTGGGGCTGCCAGTGCCGGTGAAGAAGGACGACGACTCCAATCAAGGCAACTTGTTCTAAACATGCCGACCTCTTTCGAACATCAAGTTGCTTCGGTCGGACCTGTTGCGTCTCGGACTGGGACTACGAGCGTGCAACTCCGGTGGCACGCCGTGGATGGACGCGGTCTGATCTCGAACTTCGGTCGGAGTGTGTAAATGGCGACACATCCAGCAGTCAGCGGCAAAGACGGTGACGTGCGCTTGGCCGTGCGCGCGCAGCCGGGTGCGAAGGTGAGGGGCGCATCCCCGACAAATTTCTGACGCCCTCAAGCAGCCTTAACCAGCCCCACAAACCCCTTCGTACTCCGCCAGGCTGCGCGTAGCGCCAGCATCGCGGTGGC
>CAITYF010000157.1 GCA_903896545.1 uncultured Myxococcales bacterium
CATGGATGCCGGTCCGTAAGGTTGGCCCAGGCGGGTGTTCCGCCCGGGACGTTGTTCGCAAACACGATTGTGCCTGCGAACCGGCATCTCTCTATTTTGTTGGCGATTCAGCGGTTCGGGGAGTTTGGGTCAGGTCTGCCGGCGCGGAGATCCGCGTCTAAGGCTCACGTGGCTGGCCTGATCCAGACCCGTTTCGTCCCCTCCGCTGCCTTTTGTCCTTCCCTAACTCCGTTTGCCTGAGTGCTCGTTCGTGCTCGTGTTGCCGTTCCACGCCGCAGCCCGTAAAGTGTCAGCGTACGCGCGCGCTTCGCGTTGCACGGAGACTTTCCTCATGTTCAAACTCACCACTCGGTCCAAGCGCACCCGCTGGATGTGGCGTGCGGCGACCGCGTCGCTCCTCGTGGCGTCCATTGCGTGGGCCGCCCGCACCGTTTACGTCAACACGCGCTACGCCAGCCTGCGCAACGGCAAGTCTTCCACCAACGCGGTCGTTGAGAAGCTGAGTCTTGGCCAGCCGCTGGACGTCATTGCCGACGAGGGAGCGTTCCTGCACGTCAAGCTCGCCAGTGGCAAAACAGGATTCATCGCGCGCAGTTGGACCGCCGACTCGAAGCCGTCCGCGGACGGCCTGACTGCCAAGCTCGGCCAAGCGGCGCGCACCAGCACGTCGGGCGGTGTCAGCTACACGGCGGGCGCGCGCGGTTTGAGCGAAGAAGCGCAGGCCTATGCATCGAGCACAGGTGCTGGAGAGGCCGCCGAAGCGGTCAAGAAGATGGAAAAGACCGGCGTCGATGACGCGGCGGTCGAAGCGTTCTTGCAAGAAGGCAAGCTGGCTGATTGGCGGGAGGTGAAGCCATGAAGGCGCTGCAACTCGTTCTGCTGTCCACGACGCTGGCACTGACCGGCTGTACGTTCCTGCAAGCCGCGGGCCTGGACGTCGATTCCGCGAAGTCGGCGTTGGCGAAGGGCGCGATCAAGGCGACCGCAGCACAGCTGCCGATCGGCTTGGAAGAAGAGCTGGCATACGGCGGCGCAATTGCCGTCAAGATCGTGCAGAAATACGGCGGCTTGGACGAAGATCAGCAGCGCTGGCAGTACGTGATTCGAGTGGGACAAGCCGTGGCCGCGTACTCGGCGCGCCCAGAATTGGCCTACCACTTCGCCGTGCTCAATTCCGATGCCGTGCAAGCGTTGTCGGCGCCGGGTGGCTACGTGTTTGTGACGCGTGGCGCGCTGAAGAAGATGCACTCGGAAGCGGAACTGGCTGGCGTGTTGGCGCATGAAGTCGCCCACATCAGTGCCAAGCACGCGCTGGGCATCATCCAAAACGTGAAGTCGCGGCAGGCGATGACGGACGCAGCTGCGGACGCTTGGAAAGGTGCGGCGGCGTTCAGCGGCGTGATTGGCAAGTTTCTGGACGACTACCTGGAGCAGGGCTTGCCGCAGGAAAGCGAGTTCGAGGCGGATCGGCTGGGCACGCAGACGCTCGCGCGCGTCGGCTGGGCGCCGTCGGGGCTGCGCGACTTCCTGAAGGTCCTGGCAGCGGAGGAAGCGGGTGCCAATACCGAGGCTTACTACAAGACGCACCCGAAGACGGCGGATCGCGTGGCGAAGCTCGACGGCTTGGTCGCGTCGCTGGGTACGGGCGCGACCAACGAAGCGCGGTTCTCGGCGGCGATCCAGTAGGTTCTGCCCATGACACAGCACACGCGGCGGTAGAAGATGGTGACGTCGCTGATGGGCGTGCTCGGAGTTGTGGCGGCGCTGGCTGCTGCGCCCGGCGTGCCTGAAGCGCCGAAGCCGCCGTTTGCCGCGTGGACGATTCCCGGTCTGGTCTACGTGCGCCACCAGCCCAAGGTTCCGTCGGAACTCGCGGGCGCGCTGCGGCGTGGGGACATCGTGCAAGTGAAGTCGATCGTCAGCGATGCCGAGGGCTTGCATCCCTGGGCGCTGATCGACGGCGATGGCGCGGTTCCTCTGGCGGCTCTGCAATCGACGGGCGAACGCCCGGATGCCGCGAAAGTACAAGCTTCCGACGCGACTTTTGCCTACGCTCGAGTCAAGACCTACAAAGCGCCGGTCTATGCCGCTGCGGACGCCAAGAGCGCTGTGCGCGGTCACCAAAAGGCCACGTACCTTCTTGCCTTTGTGCCTGACGACGCGCTTTTGGCCACCGGCTGGCTGCACCACGCGTCGGGCGGTTTCATGCGTCTGCAGGACGTGCAACTGCTGCCGCCTTCCACGTTTGCCGGCGAGGAAAAGCCCGCGTTGCCGTTGGCTTTCGTCCGCCGCAAAGTCGAGGGTAAGCCAATTGCAGGGCAGAGTCCGCACATCTGGCAGCGCTATGACCGCGCGCCGCTGCAGGCAGAGAAAGCGGGGCGAGTGACGCTGAAGGGCACGACGTTTTCGCGGCAGCTCGTGCGCGTGGCGTATCCGCATGCGCGGCCAAAGGAAATTCCAAAACACGCCAAGTGGTTGCACGTTGACTTGACCGAGCAGACGCTGGTTGCGTACGACGGCGACACGCCGGTTTTTGCAACAATGGTGTCCGCTGGACGTGATCCGCACCCGACCAAGAAGGGCGTCTTTCGCATTTACGCCAAGACCGTTCACAGCACGATGCGCGGACGCGGCTGGGCGGACTACGTCGCGGAGGAAGTGCCTTGGGTGATGCATTTCTTCCAAGGCCAAGCGCTGCACGGTTCGTATTGGCACGACCAATTCGGCATCGTGAAGTCACACGGGTGCATCAACTTGTCGTTTGCGGATGCGAAGTTTGTGTTTGAATGGATGGCGCCACCGCTTCCACCGGGCTGGCACACGCTGCTGCCGGGGCGCGGCGATCCGGCTGTGTACATCGACATCGACCGCGGTGGGGACAGACCGCACGCGGCGCCGCAGCCCAATGTGCCGACGCAGACGCACCAGTGGACGATCGACCACCAAGGTGCAAAAAAGGTGCGGCTGGACCGCGTGAAAGACTGAACCGTGGAGCGACCCATGTGGCGTTTGGGACTTTTGGGACTTCTGCTCGTCGCTTGCGGCACGCCGGTGGCGCAAAGCACCGAGGACGCGGCAACGTCGGGGGACATCGAACAGGACAGCGGCGTGGACGTGGCGCAGGACGTGAGCGCGGGAACGCCGTCGCCCGTCACGTTCGTCCTGCACAAGGAGACGGGCACGTTTGACGTGCTGCGCTCAGGTAAGCCGCTTTTTCTGGGCGCAACGGCGGACGTCAGCTATCGCGATGCCAAGGGTGCCCAGATCCTGAGCATGCGCGGGCCTTGTACGCACGACCAGCCAAGCCCCGATACGCTCACGTGTCTGGGCGATGGGCTCTTGCTTACCTTGCAACTCGCGGCGCCCTCGTCTGCCCAGCACCTGACGGCGCGGCTCACGGTGGCAAACCAGCGCACCGAGGTCGTGACCGTGGACAAGCTGACGCCGCTTCTGATGCAAGCCGCCGACGGCGGATCGCTTGTGCTGGGTAGTGATCCCAAGGACATTCGCGTGCTTGAAAACGGCCGCATGGTCGTGCTGGACACGGCCGTGATGCTGGCCCACGGCGATGACGAGCGCCCGGGTTTGGCTGATGTGCTGCCGCTGGATCTGCGCGGCAATTCGCTCAGCAACTGGAACCACATCGTCGCGGATCCTGCGCATCTGGACCGCAGTCTGGTCGCGGGGTGGCTGACGTTTGATTTGTGCATGCCGACTTTGGGCATCGGCATGGACGCCGCTGCAATCCCCGATGCCGCTGGAATTCGTCCGTTTACGACCTATGCCGCGGAGAATCGCTACCTGTTCAGCGGCAAACCGCTGCAACCCGGCGCGTCCCTGCAGTCCGAACTGCTGTGGCTGGAGCCGTTCCCGGCTGACCCGCTGCGATCCGTCGAGCAGTACGTCCTGGACGTCGCGGCGTACAATCACGTCGTCCCGTGGACCAAGCGCGGTCCGGGCCACCCGGTCCCAGCAGGCTGGAATTCGTGGTCAGGCGGCGGAGGCACAGGCGGTCACGGCTCGGACATTACGGAACAACTCATTATCGACTCACTGGAAATCTACCGCCGCGAGTTTGGCTCCTTTGGCACCAACTTTTTTCAGGTCGACGACGGCTGGCAGACCAACCACGGCGATTGGACCTTCCGCAGCGACCGTTTCCCGCACGGCGGCAAGTGGCTGGCCGAACAGATCGTCGCTGCCGGTTTTCGCCCGGGCCTCTGGTTCTCGCCTTTCCTTGTCGATCTCGAATCCAAGGTGCTGACCGACCATCCCGATTGGCTCCAACCCAAAGTGTCAGTGGTTCCTGATTTTCTGATCGGCGACAAACACACGCTCGACACGTCCAATCCGGCGATGCACGCGTGGTCCAAACAGCTGGGGCATGATCTCCGAGCGCTTGGTTTTCAGTGGCTGAAGGTGGACTTCAGCTATTGGGCGATTCTGGGTGAGCACAATTTTGATCCAACCAAGACGCACATCGAGGCGTGGCGTGAAGCGTGGAAGGCGCTGCGTGAAGGAATGGACGAAGCGGGCGAGTCGTACGTCTGCGGCATTGGCGCAATGGGCTTGAACACCGGGCGCGTGGAGGCGATGCGGCTGACTGCGGACAACGGCCCGGAGTGGGACGAAGGGCTGCCCGACGACATGCTCAGCGTGCCGCGTGCGTTTCTGCCGACCATTCGTGCGGCAACCCGGCGTTGGTTCTACCAGAACCGCGTGTGGCAAAATCACGGCGACCTCATCTTTTTCCGTTCCTGGCCGGAGGTGACCAAGAAGCCCGTGACGTTCTCGGAAGGTCGCGCGTTCGCGACGTGGGTGGGGCTGATGTCCAGCATCGTCAAGATCGGCGACAAGCTGACCGACATGGCGCAGCATCCCGCGTGGATCGACGTCGTGCGGCGCCTGACGCCGATCTGGCCCGAAGGCGCGCGTCCGGTCGACGTGCTCCTGAAGGATGAACCGGAGATGTTCGTGCAGGACATCGACGCACCTGCGGGGAAGTGGCAGAACGTCGGCCTCTGCAATTGGGGCAAGAATCGCGACCACAGCACGGCGATTCCGACTGAACTTCCCGAAAACGCGACGCGGACGTACACAGTGCACTGCCCGAACGACCAGCCCTGCGCCGCGTACGAGTTCTGGTCTGAGACGTACTTGGGCGAGCACAGCCAGCCGTTTCAGGTGACGGTGGCGCCGCACGATTGCCAAGTCCTGGCGTTGCGCCCGCTGACGGATCACCCGCAGTTGGTGGGCGACAGTCGGCACATTACGCAAGGTGCCGCAGATTTGGGGCCGATCGTGTGGGACGCGGTGAAGAAGTCTGTGAGCACGACCCTTGTGGTGGCCGTGGGCTCGCCAACCGCACCGTGGGGCTACCACTTCGCGTACCGCGTGCCGACCGGTTGGGATTGCCCGTCGGCGTCGATCGACGGTCTGGACGTGCCAGTGGTGCTGCAGCACGATGGCATCGCCGACCTCGTCTTTGCGTTTCCGCCCGCCGGTGCGGGACTGACGGTGAACGTTCGTCTCCTGTGTCAAAACAAGTAGCGAAGAGAATGGATCATGAAAACCAGCCTTGCTTCCCTCATTTTGCTCCTCTGCGCGGGCTGTCAGACAACCCCCGCGGCTGCCACCGTCGACCCCAGTTGCAGTACGCCGGAAGGTGCCGGCGCGTTCTCCACGTGTCTGACGCCACGCCAAAAACCCGAGTACTACGTCGCGCAGGGCAACAAGTACTTTGACGCGCTCGACCGCAGCATGCCCGCAGAGAGCACGCCGACCTATTCCGAACTCGTCGCGCGTTGGGAGTGGCCACCGTGGCTGCTTTTGACGGGTTACACGCGCGTCCAGATGGAAGGCACCGACAAGCTGGTCAAAAGCCAAGCGCCGGCGATTGTCTCTCATCGCGATTGTCGCTTTTTTGCGGTGCAGCCGTTCGCCCGCTGCCGCGTGTCCTTTGACTACGACAAGCGCGGCAATGGCAAAGGCTGCGCGATCTACGAGGAATTTACGTTCAACGACGCGGGCGAAATGACGTTCATTGAGGCCTGGTCCGACATGCCGGGGCACTTGCCGATGGCCGACAAGAGCGACCTGTGGGCCGAAGGCGCGGACGTACACCGGCTGTCGACGCGCATTCCAGGGCTGGGCAGCGCATCGGGCAAGATCGCGCTGGACGGGACGTTTATGCTGACTGCGGCAAAATCGGACGGGGAAGTAGCCGATTTTGTGGCGCGGGCCAACGACTTTTGGCCGTCCTGGCTGGCGGAAAATGAGAAGGCGGGACCGGACTACTTCAAACTGGGTTGTGGCTGGTAGCCGACGCAGCCGCGGACGCGCCTGACTTCCACGTCGCGATTCTTGCGCGCACGACAGCGACCGTCCGCGCCCGTCCCTTGACGTGCAGGTCGCACTGTTCGGCGATCGGCACCAGGTCACGCGCGGCTTGCCAACAGTCTGCGTCCATCACCAGTTCATCGGGTTCCGCGGCGTGTTGCAGCCGCGAAGCCAGGTTCACCACGTCGCCGATGACTGTGTACTCCAACTTGACGTCCGAGCCCATGTTCCCCTGCACCAGCGATCCCGCGGCAAGTCCGGCGTGCACTTGCAGGTGCCCGGACGTCCTGTGCGTGTCGGGGATTTCTGCAACCGCCGCGAGGACTTCCAAGCCGCACCGCACTGCACTGCGCCGCAACGTATCGGCGTCGATGGCTGCGGTCCGCGACGCAAAGACGGCCATCACGCCGTCGCCCAAGCGCTTGTCGATGACGCCGCCGTTGCTGTGCACGATCGGGTCGACCGTCGCAAAGAATCGATTCAACACGCCGACGACGAGTTCTGGGCTTTCCGTTTCGCAGCGCGCCGTGAAGCCGACGAGGTCGACAAAAAGCACAGCAGCGTCGGTCCGCACGCCGCCCAATTCGATGTCCCCTTCTGGGTTTGCGACCAGGTCTTCGAGCACGTCGCGCGTCACATACCCGGCAATCTTGCGGTTGAGCAACAGCGCATGCGTCAGATTCTGTCGCTCCCGCACGAGGTCCCGATAACGGTGGTCGGCGATGTCCAGCTGCTCTGACAACCGCGACGCGTCCTCACGGGAATGACTGAGCTGCTGCAAGTAGCGCAGCCAACCGTCAATCATGGCGCCGCTCATCAGACCAAGCGCGCCGCACAGCGCCGGAGCGTCGGAGATCAGCGCGCCTGTCGCGAGGCCAAGCGCTGCGCCGCCGCCGGTCATCGCCGCCAGCCGTTGCCAGCGGTGGCGACTACGCGGCGTGAAGTGGACGACATACTCGCAATACTGCCCTGGACAGGCGGAATCGTGGATGCACACAGGGTGCTCGACGCGCGCGAGCGGCAGCCCCCAAATGGTCGGGACGCCCTCCAGAAAGCCGATGCGACTCCAGCAGGCTGCCGACCAGTCCTGGAAGCCCGGTTCGAGTGTGAAACGGACCGTGCATTCGTCAGACGTGGAGCGGATCAACTTGGCGGTCATCGTCCGCGAGCCGCGCGTGGTCATTTTCGCGGACGCCTCGTAGACCTGAAGCGGATTGCCGAGCGCGAACAGCATCGGCCAGAGGGGGCCCATCGAATGGGGCCGGACATTGGCCCAGCCGCACTCGCGCCAGTGCTGCCAAAGTGGGTGTTCGTAGGGCGGTATCGTTGGCGAACCGGTGACGTGGTACGAGATCGCCACGGCGATGCGCTCCAGCCACACCGAAGAAACCCAGTGGTTGGCGTCTTCCAGCCACTCCACAGAAAGACCGGCTTGCTGCACAACGCGGTTCAGGAAAGCGTGACCAAAACGCTCCGCTGTCACGTCCAGAAACGATCGCAAGAGGCGGCAGCTCATGTCAGGGGCGATGAGACGCGGGTCAGGTGTTTCCGGCTCCCCCAAACCGCCACAATCCGGTGAAACCCGCCGCCACCGCCATTTCGCGGCAAGCGCAGCGCGCCCTGCGTTTACGTTTGCCTACTATTGGCTGATTCAGTTGTGTTGGTCACGGTTTGACCACCTTGAAAAATCGGGACGCTCCGCCTGTGTCGGCATAGACATTGCCGATGCCGACACCAACACCGAACATGGAAACGGTCGGATCGCTTTTACCCGGATTGACGTGCAACTCAGTTGGGTTAGCCCTGCCCGCTAAGGTGCTGGGACACACACCTGATTGATTATCAAAACTTTTCGCGGCATCCTCGGACAGAATCAGGTTGGCGGGGAACCTACCGGGAGGAATCCGCGATGCGTCGATGTTGATCCCTCCGCAGCCATGCCGCAGCACGTTTGCCGCGACGGTCCCTTCCAAGGGTTTTCTCGCGATCGTGATCACAATCATGGTTTCAGTCTATCCATCGCTGTCATAGTAGACAAACGTAAACGCAGGG
>CAITYF010000158.1 GCA_903896545.1 uncultured Myxococcales bacterium
AGGAGAGGCGCGCGGGAAACGTCGGGCGGCGCAACGCGAAGACGCGGCCTGCAGTGGAGGCGTGAGACCGGGGATGGCGGCGGATGCGGAATTCACCGGATTCAGGCGGATTTGGGGAGCCGGTGACAGCACGCGCAATGCAAGGCAAATGCGGTGCGACAGCGACTATTCATACAGGTGCACGGCACCACGTCAAGAAGAGAAACCGTGACTCCGTCAGCCTTCTCCCCAACTTCCATTTCCCTCGCCCGCGCAACCCGCTACACTACGCGCCCCGCGGCCGGTCTAGCCGCCTCATGAGTCGCCCATGCCCACGTTTGATCTCCTTCAGAAGCTCGCTGACCAGCGCATCCTCGTCATGGACGGCGCCACCGGCACCATGGTGCAGCGCTACAAGCTGCAAGAAGCCGATTTCCGCGGCAAGCGCTTTGCCGGCCATTCGCACGACCTGAAGGGCAACAACGACATTTTGTGCCTGACGCGGCCGGATATCGTGACGGAAATCCACGACCAGTATTTTGCCGCGGGCGCGGACATGGTCGAGACGAATACGTTCGCGGCGACGTCGGTGGCGCAGGGCGATTACGCGCTGGAGTCGATTGTCTACGAGCTGAACAAGACCGCGGCGTCGCTCGCCAAGGACGTCGCGACGTCGTGGACCAAGAAGACGCCGGATCGGCCGCGTCTGGTGCTGGGCGCGATTGGGCCGATGAACCGCACGTTGTCGCTTTCGCCCGATGTGAACGATCCGGGCTTTCGCACGGTGAATTTTCCGCAGGTCCGCGATTCGTACCAGGAGCAGGTGCGCGGCCTTCTGGATGGCGGCTCGGACATTCTGCTGGTTGAGACGATTTTTGACACGCTGAACTGCAAAGCTGCGTTGGTCGCCATTGAAGACGAGTTCCAGCGCCGCGGATCGCGCGTACCGCTGATGATTTCTGTGACGATTACCGACAAATCCGGCCGCACGCTGTCGGGCCAAACCGTCGAGGCGTTCTGGGTCTCCATCGCCCACAGCAAGCCGTTTTCGGTCGGCATCAACTGCGCGCTGGGCGCGAAGGACATGCGCCCCTTCCTCGAAGAACTCGCCGCGTGCAGCGACGCGCGCATTTCGTGCTACCCCAACGCCGGCTTGCCCAACGCTTTTGGCGGCTACGACGAGACCGCGGCGGAATTGGGCGGCTTCTTGCGCGAATTTGGCCAAGCTGGCCTCGTCGACCTGGTCGGCGGTTGCTGCGGCACGACGCCCGAACACATCACGGCGATCGCCAAGGCGGTCAGCGACGTCAAGCCGCGCAACGTGCAAGTGCAGGTGCAAATCCCGCCCTATTCGCGCTTTTCTGGCTTGGAGCCGCTGGTCATTCGCCCGGAGAGCAACTTCACCATCATCGGTGAGCGCACGAACGTCACGGGTTCCAAGCGTTTTGCGGATCTCGTGAAAGCCGGCGATTACGCGACCGCAGTGGAAGTGGCGGCCGATCAGGTGCGCGGCGGCGCCAATGTCCTCGACGTGAACATGGACGAGGGCATGCTCGACTCCGTGCTCGCGATGAAGACGTTCCTGAATCTGATTGCCGCGGAGCCGGACATCGCGCGGCTGCCGGTGATGGTCGATTCGTCCAAGTGGAGCGTGCTGGAGCAGGGGCTGCAATGCCTGCAAGGGAAGGGCATCGTGAATTCCTTGAGCCTGAAAGAAGGCGAGAAGGAGTTTCTGGCGAAGGCGGCGCTTGTGCGCAAGTACGGCGCGGGCGTCATCGTCATGGCGTTTGACGAACAGGGCCAAGCGGACAACACGCAGCGCCGCGTGGAAATTTGCAGTCGCGCGTACAAGCTTTTGACCGAGAAGATCGGCTTTCCGCCGCAGGACATCATCTTTGACCCGAACGTGCTGGCGATTGCGACGGGCATGGAGGAGCATAACAACTACGCAGTGTCGTTCCTCGAAGCGGCGCGGCTGATCAAGGAAGCGTGCCCGCGGGCGAAGATCTCCGGCGGCGTGTCGAACCTGAGCTTTGCGTTGCGCGGCAATCCGGTTGTGCGCGAGGCGATGAACTCGGCGTTCCTGTACCACGCGATTAAAGCGGGCCTCGATATGGGCATCGTCAACGCGGGCCAGATTGTCGTGTACGACGAGATCGACAAGGAGCTGCTGGTTCACGTGGAAGACGTCATTTTGAATCGGCATCCGGATGCGACGGAGCGGCTGGTCGAGTATGCGTCGCGCGTCAAGGGTGCAGGGCAGAAGCGCGTGGTCGACCTGACGTGGCGCGAGGCGCCGGTGGAGGATCGCATTCGCCACGCGCTGGTGGTCGGCGTCGTGGACTTTATCGACGAGGACATGGCCGAGGCGCTGGAGAAGTACCCGCGGCCGCTGGACATCATCGAAGGGCCGATGATGGCGGGCATGAGCGTGGTTGGCGACCTTTTTGGCGCGGGCAAGATGTTCCTGCCGCAGGTGGTGAAGTCGGCGCGGGTGATGAAGAAGGGCGTGGCGTACTTGCTGCCGTTCATGGCCAAAGGCGAGGACGAGAACGAGCGGCAGTACCAGGGCACCGTGCTTTTGGCGACGGTGAAGGGTGATGTGCACGATATCGGCAAGAATATCGTAGGCGTGGTGCTGGGTTGCAACAACTACCGCGTCATCGACATGGGCGTGATGGTGCCGGGCGAGCAAATCCTCGACAAAGCGATTGAAGTCGGTGCGGACATCGTCGGGCTGTCAGGTCTGATAACGCCAAGCTTGGACGAAATGGTCCACGTGGCGGAGGCGATGCAGCGGCGGGGCATGACCGTGCCGCTGCTGATTGGCGGTGCGACGACGTCTCGGCAGCACACGGCGGTGAAGATCGCGCAGAAGTATGCGCACCCAGTCGTGCACGTGCTCGACGCGTCGCGCGCTGTGGGAACGACGTCGCTTTTGTTGTCGCAAGACAAGAAGGCGGAATTTGTCGCGGAAAATAGCGCGGACCAGCAGCGGATGCGCGACGTCTACGCGCTGCGGTCGGAGAAACCGCTTTTGCCGTATACCGAAGCGAACGCGCGCAAGCCGGAATTGGCGTTTGCACCGACGCAGCCGCAGTTTACGGGTGTGCGCGCGCTGGCGATTCCGTTGCAAGAATTGGTGCCGTATATCGACTGGACGTTTCTCTTTATTGCGTGGGAACTGAAGGGCAAATTCCCGCGGATTTTGGAGCATCCTGAGTACGGCGAGCAGGCGCGCGAGCTGTATGAAAATGCCCAGAACATGCTCAAGAAAATTGTGCACGAGGGAACGCTGCAGGCGCGCGCCGCGTACGGCTTTTGGCCGGCGCAGGGCGAGGGCAACGACATCGTGCTCTTTGCCGACGAGGCGCGTGCGGTGGAAGTCGCGCGGTTTCCGATGCTCCGCCAGCAGCAGAAAAAGACCGACGGCAAGCCGCAGCAGTCGCTGGCGGACTTTGTTGCGCCGCACGGGACGCCGGATTGGGTGGGCGCGTTCGCGGTGACGGCGGGTCTGGGCTGCGACGCGCTGGCGGCCGAATTTGAGGCGCAGCACGATGACTACAACGCGATTCTGGTCAAGGCGTTGGCGGATCGGCTGGCGGAAGCGGCGGCGGAGTGGCTGCACGAAAAGGCGCGGCGGGAGTGGTACGCGCCGACGGAGCAATTTGGCCTGGACGACCTGCTGGCGGAGAAATTCGCGGGCATTCGCCCGGCCTTTGGCTACCCGTCGTGCCCGGATCACGAGCCCAAGCGCGCGCTGTGGCAGCTTCTGGGCGCGGACGCGCAGGGGATTCACCTGACGGAGCACCTCGCGATGACGCCCGCGGCGAGCGTGAGCGGCATCTACCTGGGGCACGCGGAGGCGGACTACTTCGCGATTGGTCGCGTGGACACGGAGCAGATGGCGGACTACGCCCGGCGCGCGGGGCGGTCTCTGGCGGACGTGGAAGCGGCGCTGCGTGGGACGGTCGCGGAGTAGGTCCCAGAATTTCCGGTTCCTTCTCTGCATCTTTTGGGCGCTCCCGTCCGCAAGCGGCCGGTCGGGCTCTATCCTGAACGGTCCGGCTGGCGCCGACGTTCAGGACGGAGACCCGCTGCGCGTGCCTCCGCCGCAAGCGGTTGCGATCCCTAGCGCGGGGGGGCCCTCGACTACTGCCGCACGAAGATCTCGGTACGCCCCAGCAGCGAAATGCCAAAGAACCCGCGCACGCGCAGGCGATTCTTGCTTTCCAGAGAAAATTTCGCTGAGTACGTCCGGCCGTCGTCCGGATTGTACACCGTGCCGCCGACCCACTCGTCGTCGCCATCAAAGCGGAAGTTCTGAAAAATCACCATCCCCAGCCGCCGCTCGCCGCGCTTGGCAGGATACGGGTTGTTGTTGTCGAGAAGGTGCTCCGCGGCGGGAAGCATCCACGCGATGCGACCAAAGTACTTGCCACCTTTCTCAAAGAACTCGATGCGGCTCTCATTGCGCGGCGTCCACCAGGAGCCGACCAGCTCCTTGCCTGTGAGCGTGTCGGACGGCGCGTCTCCGGCGATCGCGAGGGCCGGGAGGGCGAACACGAGCAAGTGGGCGACGAAGAACCAGCGAGAAAACGTGACGACGGGCATGAAGAGACTCCGGACGGAAAGCGGGAACCGCGGGGAAGGTCGCCGGGATCGCGGGCTTCGTCAAGGCGGAACTGCGGCGCGTCGGACAGGTGCGCGCCTTGACGGGTGATTCCTGGCAGGCACACTGCATGCGGCGGAGCTGCCGGAGGAATCGTGACCGAACAGGCTCGGGTGTTTGACACGACGGCGATTCTCAATGCGTGCCCGGCGGACATGCGTCCAGGTGGACACGCTGCCGGTGCGTTCGCTGTTCAGGACGCTTGGCAGCGCGGTCCGACCGAGATTGTGCTGGAACTGGGCAATGGCACGGGCGACTACGTGAGCGTGCACGTTCACCTGCGCGAGGCTGGCGCACAGCGTTTTCGTCGGACCGCGCACCTGGACATCTGTCACCATCCGCGGCGGGGCGATGGGCGCGTGGACCGGGGCAGTGCCGAGGCGCGCGCGCTGGAACAACTGGGAGACGCGCTGGAGCGCGCGGATGGCCCGGAGCAACGCTGGTTGGTGCCCGAACCGCAGCCGCAACAGGCACGGAAGTCGCGCAAACAAACGCAACACGCGCCGCAGTACTTGACCGTGGACGCTGCGTGCCGGCTGCACTGCGTGTTTTGCACGTTGGCGACCGCTGGTGGCCCTGATCTGCGTGCGGATGACGCCACGTTCACCGCGTTGCAGGCGGAGGTCGACCGCCTCGTGGGACGTGGGGTGCAGAGCCTCTACGTCGATGGGCGCGATCCGGTCGCGTACCCACGGCTGGCCGCGCTCCTGGACCACGCCCGCGCGCGCGGCATCGCTGACGTCCACCTGCTGACGCCGGGCACACGGCTGGCGGATCCGGAGGTTCTGGATCCGATCCTCCGCGCGCTACCGCCACGGCACTGGTTGCATCTTCCGTTGTATGGGGCGACAGCGGCGGTGCATGATGCGGTGACGGGTGTGCCGGGCTCTCACGCCGCGGTCCTGCGCGCACTCGAACTCCTCAGGGAGCGCCGGGCTGCGGCGCACGTCGTCCTGGTCAGCGTCGTCACGCGGCAGAACCTGCACGAGCTTGCGCAGATCCGCGATGAGGCGGCGCGCGCAGGCATGACCTGGCGGCCGCATCTGGTGTACCCGATGGCGGGCGGCCGTCGACAGCAGTATCGCGATGTTGCGGTGCGGTTGACGGACGTTCAGGCGACCTTGGCCACGGCATCCCCGCCCATTCACCTGCCCGAAGTACCGCCGTGCGTGGCGTTGAGCTCGCCCCGTGTCGCGCGTCGTG
Organism: uncultured Myxococcales bacterium; assembly: GCA_903896545.1. GTDB lineage: Bacteria > Myxococcota_A > UBA9042 > UBA9042 > UBA9042 > CAIYBN01. The sequence goes on from CAITYF010000158.1 coordinate 5,855, forward strand.
CAATGACGTGGAACAAGTTGCCGACCCTTCCAGGCGCAACCGCGCGCGATGGGGCAACGCCCGCGTCTTCAGCCAACGCAGCGGTGTTGCCTTGCCCCGCGCGTGGGACGTGTGCGGCCGCGGTGGTCTGTCCCGCCGCGGTATATGCAGATTATATCGACCTTTTTGGCTGGGCGGAATTTCAGGCGCTGCGCCCGTCTGACCTGGGTGTCGCGACGCGTGTGGCGATTGCCGCGCACCGCATTGCACAGGCCTTTGCGTCGACCGGAGCGGGCGAGACGCATACACGCTGACAGAATTCCAGCGTCCCAGCCGCCGGCACCGCGGCGTGCCACCGGAGGTGCACGCTTCGCGGTCCCAGTCCGAAATGCGACAGGTCTCACCCTCGTCAGTTTGGCACTCGATGGGGTCAGGATCTGTAGGCTCTCACTCCGGTCGACGCGTGGCCAAGGAATCGACAGCTACTTGAACCACAACTCCATCGACAAGTTGAAGCTGTTGCCGGTAAACCAGCCCGCATAGCCACTGAGCCAGTGCATGCCGTTGCCGTTGTCGCACGCCCAGTACAACGTCTTCGGGTAGACGTAGTCCGCCGGGTTGCCGGCGCAACCGAACCAGAGATGGTCGTTCGGTGTCGCGTTGACGCCGCCGCCTGTCCAGATCGCCGCGTTGTACTCGTTCGGTGAGCGGTACGGCGAGAAGCCTTGGCGCAAGTTGAGGATCGGCGTCACTTCGGTCACGCCGTCGTAGTTCGTCCGTGCGAAGTTCGCCGGGTTGCCTTCACGGAACGCGATGTCGTGCGAACGGGCTGCGAGTGCTTCCATCTGCCACACTGGCAAGTAGCCATCGCCCTCGACGCTGGGAACGCCTTCCGGGATGAGATTCGTCGGGCCGCCGCGCATGATGAGCGTCCAGCCGCCGCCTTGGAAGTCCATGTCGCACCAGATGTCGACGCCGGTCGGGTCGTCCGGTAGGAACGTGGTGTTGTAGAAGCCGGTCAACGCGGTCGGGTCAGCGAGCTTGATGTCGGCGCAGGTCGTCACCGTGCACGCGTAGCTGCCGGGCAGGTTGGCGCAGTGCAACTTTGGCGAACAGATCGACGTGTTCAGGCACTCGTTGATGTCGAGGCACTTCTCTCCGTCGCCGGTGTAGCCCGTGGGGCACGAGCACGTGCGGCCGGTCGTGTCGCTGGCGTTGCCTGGCAGGTCTGTGCAGGTGGCGGCCGGGTCGCAGGGCGCGCTCAAGCACGCGTCGGCGTCGCAGGACGTGTAGCCGTCGCCCTTGAACAGCTCGTTGCAGGCACACGTGCGCCCGGTGCCGTCCGTCGCCGCGCCCGGCAGGTCGGTGCACGTCGCGTTCGCCGCACACGGGTTCAAGAGGCAGGCGTCCACGTCGAGACATTTGCCGGTGGCGGAGTCCTTCGCGAAACCCGACGTGCACGGGCAGTCGTAGGCGCCCGGAGTGTTCGTGCAGGTGGCGTGTGCGCCGCAGATGATGTTGTCGTTGCCGGCGTTCGTGCGCGTGTACGCAAAGCCGCCGCCCTGATTTTCCGACGTCCACGAGGTGAAGCTGATATCAAAATACGTGTCGTACGCCGGCAGGTACAGGCAGTTCGGATGGCCAACGACGCCCGGCGGGTTATTCGGCAGGAATGTCGGATCCAGGAAGCCCGTGAACGCCATCGACGGCGTCCCGCAAGCGCCGATCCCCCACAGCGTGCCCGTCGGTTTGCCGTCGCCCCAGTTGGACCCCGTGGTCTCGACGACCGCGTTGAAGATGCTCTGGTTGTCGCCGCGCGTGATGCAGATATCCGGCGCGATGCAGTCCTTCTCCGTGCCGTAGTTGGTCTTGACGAAGTTCACCGTCTGGCTCTGGGCGCACTCGTCGATGTCCGTGCAGGTCGCTGTCGGATCGCCTGAGAAGCCGACAGGGCACGCGCACGTGCGGCCCGTCTCGTCGTCCGCTGCTGCGGTGATGTCGGTGCAGAGGGCTGCGACCCCGCACGGGTGGTTCACGCAAGCGTTGATGTCGATGCACTTGCCGGTGGCGGTGTCTTTTTCAAAGCCAGCTTTGCACGCACACGAGTACGAGCCGATCTCGTTGCTGCACGTCGCGTGCGCGGGGCAGACGGTGTTGTCCTTGCCAGAGGTCGTGCGCTCGTACGCGAAGCCCGCACCCTGCGCGCTGTTGGCAAAGACGCTGAACTTGATGTCGTAGTAGGTGTCATAAGCGGGCAAGTAGAGGCAGCCGGCCTTGCCGATGATGTTGTTGCCGGTCGAGCAGTTCGCGAAGGATTCGCTGAGGAAGTAGCCAAACGCAGTCGTCGGCGCGTCGCAGGTGCCCAACGCCCATTGCGTGCCGGTCGGCTTGACGTCCGCGCAGTCGGTCGGGCCAAAGACGTCGACGCTCGCGTTGTACAGGCTGTACTTGTTGCCGCGGGCGATGCAGATGTCCGGCGTGATGCAGTCTTTCAACTCGCTGCCGTTGGTCTTGGCGAACGAGACGGTCTTGCCGCTCGCGCACTCGTCGATGTCGACGCACGTGATGCCGTCGCCGCTGTAGCCGCTGTTGCAGGTGCAGGTGCGGCCGTTGGCGTCGGCGGAAGCCGCGGGGAGGTCGGTGCACGTGGCGTCGGCGCCGCATGGGTTGTTGGCACACGCGTCGATGTCTGTGCAGGTCTCGCCGTCGCCGGTGAAACCGAAGTTGCACGCGCAGGTGCGGCCGCTGGCGTCCGTGGCGGCCGCGGGCAGGTCGGTGCACGTGGCGTTGCTTGCGCACGGGTTGTTCACGCAAGCGTCAATTTCCGTGCATCCCGTCGAGGCGGATCCACCAAAGCCGAAGTTGCACGCGCAGGTGCGGCCACTCGCGTCGGTCGCGGCGGCGGGCAGGTCGGTGCACGTGGCGTTGCTGCCGCACGCGAACGCTTCGCAGGCGTTCACGTCGGTGCACGCGGCGGCAGGGTCGCCGTCAAAGCCAAAGTTGCACGCGCAGGTGCGTCCGGCGGCGTCTGTGGCCGCGGTGGGCAGGTCCGTGCACGCGGCGTTGGTGCCGCAGGGGTTGGTCGCGCACGCGTCGATGTCTGCACACGCGTCGTTCGGGTCGCCCGCAAAGCCGGGAATGCAGACGCAGGTCGGTCCCGCATCCGTCTCGGCACAAGCGGCGTTCGCGCCACAGGTGAAGACGGCGCACGTCGGCGGAATCACAATGTCGATGTCGTCCACCGAGGCGTCGGTGCCAGCATCCGCAGCGTCGGCGTCCGTCATGGCATCCGCTGCGGCATCGTCCGTCGTCGCATCGGCGAGATCGGCGTCTGGGGCAACATCGTTGTCCGTGACGGCATCGACCAAGTCGGTGTCCACCGCTACATCGCTGTCCGTGACCGCATCCAGCGTGTCAGCGTCCGCAACCGCATCGGTGCCTTCGAGCGCGTCGGTCTGCGCGGCATCTGCGTCGGTCCCGCCCGCGTCCGCGTCCTTGTTCACTTCTGACCCGACCGTGTCGTTGGTCACGTCAATGTCCAGCTTCGAGAGAATGTCCGGGTCGACGTCGTTCGGGTCGATGCCGTCCAGATCGATGTCGGCAAACTCGCCCACATCGGCACCGTCACCGGCTGGGAGGTCCGTGTTTCCGCAGGCGCTCAAGGCCAAGGCACAACAGAAGAAAAGGGAGACAGTGATAGGAGAATAACGAGCAAATGAGCCCACGAGGCCTCCGAAGGCAAAGGTGCCATCCCCTGAGTGCGAGTTGGCTCTTCTGTTTGGGTTGGTGACGGGCGCATGAGCACCGTCGTTCACACACTCTTACATATCGGCGGCAAACGCAACACCAAAACGCCAACAGGCGGATTTGCGCAGAGGAAGTCACGCCCGCGTCTGGCTACTTCGCCAGGAACGCTGAGCTCACCGCGCCCGCGCAGAATTGCGTTGGTTCACCGTTCTCAAACCAGGTCGACATGAGCCGCACAATCGGGTCGGGCAGGTAGAACGTCGCCCACGTGTCCTTGTCGGCAGGCATGCACTGGCCCATCCACGGGTCCCACTTCGTCGGGTCGCAGCCAGACGTGTCGATAATCGAGTCGTTTGGCCCGACCAGCTCCGCGAACACCTGCACCATACCGCCGAGATCCTTGCCCGCGGGCAACTTGGACAGGAGCGACACCACGGCGTTCATTGTCTCCGGCAGCGGCTTCACGAGCAACGGCTCAAGCACCACGGCATGCAGCCACGCGCCACCTGTGGGAACTTGCCACTGCCACGTGCCGGCCACGCGGTTGTTCTCGATGCGCGCCTCGTAGACGACCTTGGCGTCAGGCGACTTGCCGTCCGCGGCTTTGCCAAGCGGCGCGCTGTAGAGCCTCAGCCGTCCACCCGCCGCGCGGCTGACCGTCACGTGAATCGTGTACGTCTGGCCCGCGCTCAGCTCCGCGCCCATCGGATGCGACACGCCGTCGGTGCCTTCCGCCGCGAGCTCGACCTGAGCGCCAAACGGCGAGCGCGAGACGAAGGTCTCCTTGGCCGCGATGCCGCCCAGAATACCCGCCGGACCAACTTCCTTGCCGTGCTTGCCGTCGAATTCCGGTTTGCGCGCCTGGTGCACGTACGTCGACGGCAGTCCCGCGGGCAACAACATGTGGCGGTCGCCGCCGCCCACGGGCGCGGGGTGCAGGCCAGCGGAGAGGTGGTACTGCCAGAAAATCATCGCCTGCGAGTTCGACCCGCCGCCGCCACCGCGCACAGCCGCTTGGCGAATGAACGGCCCTTCCGCGCCGATGCTCTTGGCCCGCGCGTCCACGTCCGCTTCCTGCGTTGGGCCGTAGAAGGCCGACCACGGGCCGTTCCACACTTCGATGCCGTCGTAGCCCTTGACGTCCCACACCCAGTTGTTGTCCTGCGTGGGGTGGTTGGGCGAGAACAGCGCGCCGTCCGCGTGCGCCTCGTCAATCGCATTTTGGATGCGCGTGTTGGCCGGCTCGCCGTTCAACGGGTCGCCGGAAATGTGCTTCTTCAAGCCCCAAATGCCGGCGTGGCCCGTGCCACCGAATTCCTCGCCGGGGATGACAATCAAGTGGTCGTGCTTGAAGTCTGGATCGGCCATTGCCGCGTCGGTGCGGTGGTCGGTGACGGCGACGAAGTCCAAGCCGTTGTCCTCGCTGCCGGGGTTGGCCTGCGTGAAGACCGGGTCACGCCACGCGTCGGCGATGATGAGCGCTTCCTTCAAGTTGTCGCCGCCTTGCTTCTTGGCGTCTTCGCTGTAGTTGGTGTGAAAGTGCAAGTCGCCGCGGTACCATCCGTTCGCGGCAATGGCGAAGTTGGTGTCGCCCGTGGCCGTGGCGAGGACGGGCAAGCCGGTGGTGTCGGTGCTGCCGGAGTCGACGCTGGCGTCAGTGCTGGTGTCTTCGGCAATGCCGACGTCGTCGGCGGGTGTGTCGGTGGCCTTGGACGAGCAAGCGGCGGCGAGGAGGGCGAGGGCGGCGAGAAGGGGGCGGCGGATGCGCATGGAACTGCCTCTGTACGGGACGGCGCTCGTGACGGCGCGACGACGCCAGTGTGACATATTCTTGAAGACGCCGCGACATCCGAGAGACGCGCCAGAGTCAGCCTCTGCGCGTCGTCAGTTCGTGTTGAAAATGGCGCAGAACTGTCATCTGAGCATCAATCGACTGCCACGCAACGCTTGTAGCTTCAGCCCGCTGGCACCGCACGCCAGCGTGAAGCGAGAGCCGCGTGTCGCGTTTCAAGACTTCCAGATGGTTGCAGTTGAGCGCGTTCCTCGCGGCCCTCGCGTCGTGCGGTCAAGCGGCGTCAGACACCGATCCTGACGCGCAAGTCTCGCCCACCGATGCGGCCGTTGCCTTGGACGTGTCTGAGGATGCGATGGTCGTTGACGCTACCGACGCGGGTGCGTGCACGTGTGCATCCACGAACGCGTGCTGTGACGGTTGCCACGTGAAGGCAGACGGCAAGAAGTGCACCCCCAGTAGCGGAGTTTGGGGCACTTGCAGCGGCGGAACCTGCACCGCCGTCCCCGGCAGCATCGTCGAGTGGACGGTCGGCAGCGGCACTGGTCTAGGTATTCTGGCACTGAGTGTCGGCGCGAAGAATCGCTTAGCCGTTGCGACGGGCGACACGACGACGCTTCAGGGAAACGTCGCGCTCCTGGACTCCGCGACCGGGCAGGCGCACTGGACGCAAGCCGATTACGCCGAGACGATTGCATTACTTCCCGCGGACGCGACGTTACTCGTGGTCGGCACAACACCGGCGAAGCTGCTCGCGCTTGCCGATGGTGTCACGCAGGTCACTTTGGACGGCGCGGCAGGACCGGTCGCCGCGTCGCCCGATGGCAAGTCGGTTGCAGCCGCATCGCCAACGCAAATTCGCCTGTACACGCCCGGTGGCGCCTTTGTGCAAGCTCTGGACCACGCTGAAACGGCAAAGGCCCGGCATCGCGCGCTGGCCTACGCGCCTGACGCGTCGCGTCTCGCCAGTGCGACGGGGCAGAACGGTCTTGGATCGCCGCATGGTGAAGTCAAAGTCTTCGCGCTCGCCAATCCAACGGAAGCGGCGACGGTTCAGTGTACAAGCATGGGGTTGCAGTTCTCACCCGACGGCAAGCGGCTGCTGACGGCGTGCTGGAACACGCTCGCGCTGTGGGACGTGGCAACAGGCAAGCAACTCGCCGCGGGCTTTGAGAAGGACGATGTCCTCACGGTCGCTTGGTCGCCAGACGGCGCGTGGCTCGCCGCCGGAACGTTGACCGGCGGCGTGAAGCTCTACGATGCGGCGACGTACACCGGCGACGTGACCAAGCCGACGCTGCGCTTGCCGGTCTCGCACGTCACCGCGCTCGCCTTTTCACCTGACAGCCAACAACTGTACGTCGGCACCGGCAGCAAACCGAGCGTGTTTGTCTGGTCACTGCCGTCTGCAAAGTGAGATGCCCATGAAGAAGTTGAATGTGTTGCGTTTGTTCGTCGCCTCCGCGATGCTTGCTGCCTGTGGCAACAAGACGACCGCGGCTTCAGATGCAACCGCGCAAGCCGAACCCGATGTGGCTGTCGACGCCGCCGTGGACGTCGCGGCCGATGTCTCCGCGCAAGATCCCGCGGCAAATGAACCGGATTTTGGTCCGCGCCTCGTGCGACCGTCTTCGGCCATCGCCCCCGTCCGTGAGTTTGTGGTGCGCCAGGGCCACATCCACGCGCACACGGTTTTTTCTCACGACGCGTGCGACGGCAGCCCGCGTGTGAACGGTGAAACCGGCGACCGCAACGAGCAGTGCTTCTGGGATTTTCGCGACGGCATTTGCGACAACCAGCTCGATTTCATGTTCATCACCGATCATCCCGCCGGCCTGTTTTGTGACTACGAATATCCCGCGGAAATGCTCTACGAGGCCGGGCAGGGCGACGAGCTCATCGGCCGCGACGGAGCGCCCGTTGCCAACCAGCTCAAATGCAAAGATGGGCACAAGCTCCTGCTGGTGCCGGGCTACGACAACAAGCTGATGTGCATTGGCTTGGAAAGGCACCTGCGCGACACGCCGGAGGAACGGCACGCGCTGTATCAGGCGGTGACGAACACGACCATTGAAGAATTGCACACGAAGGGTCACGCGCTGGCGGCGGCGGCGTACGCGAGCGACTGGGCGCGCGAGGAAATCAGCAAGTTCAACTGGGATGGCTATGAAGTCTTCAATCCGTCGACGAACATGAAGGCGCACATGGCGGCGATGCTGACGGCGATTTCTGAGATGGTCGACAGTCCCGACACGGCGCCGAATCCCGAACTGGCCGTGCTGGCGGTGTACGAGGAAGGTGCCGCGAACATGCAGTACTGGTCGGATATCGTGCAGAAACGTCGCGTGTTCAACTACATCGGGCCAAACGCGCACCGCAATTCACTGGCGATGGAGATGTCGGACGGCGAGCGCGGCGATTCCTATCGGCGCCTCTTTCACTGGTTTGGAAACTTTGTGCTGATTCCCAAGGATCAGGCGGCGACTGCTGACGACCGCACGTATAAGTCGGCATTTGCATCGGGTCGGATGTACAACGCTTTCCTGTTCTATGGTTACCCAGCGGGCTTTGATTTCTACGCCAAGCAGGCGGGGCAACTCTTTGAGATGGGCGGGGAAATGCCCAGCGCCGACGGGGTGACGTTGCACGTCGCGGTGCCGCGCATCTACGGCAAGCTGCCGACGGGTACGGAAGCGCCGGTCATCACGGCGAAGCTCCTCAAGGCCGTGCCGGACGGTTGGCAGGAAGTGGCTTCGGGTACCCAGGACTTCGACTTCTCCGTGACGAGCGCCGGCGTCTACCGCGTGGACGTCCGAATCGTGCCGAACCACTTGAAGAAGTGGCTGGGCGCCACGCCGGAGAACTACTTGACCGAGCGGTCGTGGGTCTACTCGGGCACGATGTACGTCGGAACCAACTACGCCAAGCCATAGCTCCTGTTCTCGCTCACACCGGAATCGTCGCTCAACCGTCTCGGTTTTGTCACACTCCGCCGCGACACTCGCCGCGCTTGGAGGCCCCATGTCCGAACGCACGCTCCTGTTTACCCCCGGCCCTCTCACGACCAGCGCAACCGTCAAAGCCGCAATGCAACGCGACTTTGGCTCGCGCGACGCCCGCTTCATCGCCATCATCGCGGAGATTCGCCAGCAACTGGTGACGCTGGGCACGGAGCGGCCCGACCTGTGGACCTGCGTGCTGATGCAAGGCAGTGGCACGTTTGGCGTCGAAGGGACGCTGGGGACGATTGTTCCGCGCGAGGGCACGCTGCTTGTCGCGCAAAATGGCGCGTACGGACGTCGGCTGATCGACTTGGCGCAGCGCATCGGGATCGCAACCCAGTCGCTCGTGTGGCCGGAGAACGCACAGGTGGACCCGCACGTCATCGACGCGCACCTCGCGCAGCACCCGGAAATCGACGTGGTCGCGTGCGTGCACTCGGAGACGACTTCCGGAATCGTCAATCCGATAGCCGAGGTTGGCGCGGTCGTGAAGAAGCACGGCAAGCTTTTGATAGCCGATGCGATGTCGTCCTTTGGCGGCGTGCCGCTCGACCTCGACGCGGCGAACATTGACGCGTTGGTGTCGTCGTCCAACAAGTGCATCGAGGGCGTGCCTGGTTTCTCCTTTGTGCTCGTGCGTCGCGCGCTGCTGGATGCGTGTGCGGGACGTGCGCGCAGCGTGAGTCTGGACGTGTACGCGCAAGGGCAGGAACTCGACCGGTCGGGGCAATTCCGCTTCACGCCGCCGACCCAGGTGCTGGCGGCGTTCCATCAAGCGCTGGCGGAGCTGCGCGAAGAAGGCGGCATCGCGGTCCGCAACGCGCGGTACCTGCGCAACCGTTCGACGCTGCTGCGTGGGCTTGAGCAGCTGGGCCTGAAAACGTGGCTTCCGCCTGAGCTTCAAGGCCCCATCATCACGTCGGTCTGCTATCCGGACGACCCGCGTTTTGACTTCCCGGCGTTCTACGAGGCGCTCGCCGCCCGCGGCTTCACGCTTTATCCCGGCAAGGTCAGCCAAGCGAACTGTTTTCGCGTCGGCACAATTGGCCAGCTCTTTCCGGCCGACTTCGTCGCGCTCACCGCGGCCATGCGCGAGGTCCTGCACGCGCAGGGCATCGCTACGCCCTAAAGGATTCCCATGCGCAACCCGAACTTCACTCCCGACGCACTGTCCATCCGCGGCGTCATCCTCGACTGGGCTGGAACGGCCGTCGACTTTGGCTCGCGCGCGCCTGTGGAAGCGTTCGTGAGCGCGTTTGCCGGCCTCGACATTCACATCAGCACCGCCGACGCGCGTGGGCCGATGGGGCGCGCCAAGCGGGATCACCTTGCCGCGGTGTTTGAGCTGCCGCACGTGGCGGCGCAGTGGAAGCAGCGCTACGGTCGCGAGCCGACTGTCGCCGACGTCGACGCGGTGTACGGTGCGTTCGTTCCGGCACAGATGGCGGTTCTCGCAGATTTTGCCAAGCCGATTCCGGGCGTCGTTGCGACGATCGCCTCGTGGCGTGCGCAGGGTATTCGCATCGGATCGACGACTGGCTACACCGCGGCCATGCTCGACGTTGTTGCAGCCGCGGCTGCGCGCCAAGGCTATGCGCCCGATGCGCGCGTGGCTGGCGACCAGGTGCCGGCGGGACGTCCCGCGCCGTGGATGACGTGGCTGAACCTGCAAACACTGGGCATTTGGCCGCCCGCGGCGGTCGTGAAGATCGGCGACACGCCTGCCGATGTCGCGGAAGGTCGAAACGCCGGCGCTTGGACCGTCGCGCTGACGTCGTGCGGCAATGAAGTGGGCCTCTCCGAAGCCGAGTTCGATGCCCTCGATGCGTCTGCACGGGCCCAAGTTCTCGCCACGGCCCGCGAGATTCTGCTCCGCGCTGGCGCCCACTACATCGCTGAATCCTGGGCTGACATGCCGGCCATTTTCGTCGACATCAACGCGCGTCTTGCCGCTGGAGAGCGTCCGTGAGTTTGGCTCCCCTCACGTTCGAGCGCGCCCGCAACCGCACGTTCTGGGGCCTCCTGCTCGGCTACGCCGCGTTCTACCTGTGCCGCAACAACCTCTCCGCAGCCGCGAGCCTGCTCGACGCTGGTTTGCACATCGACAAAGCCCGCTTCGGCCAAATCGCGTCGGCGGGCACGCTGTGCTACGCGATCGGCAAGGTTGTCGCGGGGCCATTTTCGGACCGCTTTGGCGGGCGCCGCATCTTTCTCATCGGCCTCTACGTCTCGGCGGTAGCCAACCTCGCGATGGCGCTCGGCGGCTCGCTCGGCGTCTGGGTCGGCCTCTGGAGCGTCTCCCGGCTCTTCCAGTCGCTGGGCTGGGCTGGCCTCGTGCAAATCATGCCGAACTGGTTTCCGCAGTCCAAGTACGGCACGGCGATGGGCGCGATTTCAACGAGCTATCAGCTCGGCGGCGCGGTCACTCCGGTGCTCTTTGCCGGCGTTTTGCTGGTGACGACCGGCTGGCAGCCGCTTTTCGCGATTCCCGGTGTGGCGTTGATCCTCGTTGGCCTGCTCGTGCAGCGTTGGATCGTTCAGCGGCCGTCGGATGTCGGTCTACAGGAGTTGTCCGCGGAAGTCGGCGCGCCAGTCGCGGAGGAGCGCGTCGCTCAGGCGTGGTACAAACCGCTGCTCGTGCTGCTGTCGCGTCGGCCGTTCTGGATTGCGCTTGGCCTCTCCTTCTCCCTGACGCTGATTCGCGAGACCTTCAGCCTCTGGATGCCGCGCTACTTTGCTGACCTCGGTGCCGCCAATGCCGCCGCAGTGTTGAAGTCGACTGCGTTTCCGGTGCTTGGACTGACCGGCACGCTACTGGCCGGCTGGATTTCCGACCGCTTTTCCGGTGGCCGTCGCGGTCCCATCATGGCGGTGATGTTGCTGGGTCTCGTCGCGAGCTTGTTGGGGCTCGCCCACCTCCAAGGCATGGCGTCGATGCTAGGACTGGACCCGCAAACGCTGGCGCTGCCGCTGACGGGGCTCGTGGGATTCTGTCTCCTCGGTCCGTATTCCATGGTCGGCGGCGGTGTTGTCGCCCTCGATTTTGGCGGAAAGGACGCGGCCGCGTCAGCAGCAGGTCTGCTCGACGGCGTCGGTTACCTCGGCGCGAGCCTCGCAGGCGTGGGCGTCGCCGCCTTGGTGGACCGCGCAGGGTGGTCTGGGGCATGGCAGGCGCTGGCGGCCTTATCGGGGCTTTCCGTCGTGCTCTGTATTCCGCTCTGGAAGCGATAGCGGCCGCCCTTTTTCGCGTCAGCAACAACTCGTCACACGCGGTCGTCAATTCGTTGCAAACGCGTCATCGCGCTTCAGCGTACACGCGCGATCCTCCCATCAGCCGGCCCCTTTTCCCGGCGCGTTGGACGCTCATGCACGCCTTGCTTCGAATTGCCGTCGTTCCTCTCCTTCTGTCCGGTTGCCTGCAGACCAAGACGGCGACCTCCAATGCCGCTTCCGATGTCGTGTCCTCTGACGCGGCCGACGTGGCCCTTGCCGCGGACGTCAGTGAACAGGCACTCGTGGCTGTGACCGCGCCCGCGTCGTGGCTGACGCACCCGGAGAATACGCCCAAGGCGATTCACACAACTTGGCAACACGACCCGGCGACGACGCTGACGGTGCAATGGACGACGGCAGCGACGGAACTGGCGGGCTACACGCCCAAGGTTTGGTTTGGCCCCGAGGCGGAGGCTGGCAAAGATGGCGCCACACAGCAGTTCGGCGCCGCGCGCTTTGCGACGGGCACGGGCGAGATGTACTACCAGACCATCATCGACATGAACGACCTCGCGCCGGACGCGCCGCATTACATCACGTGGACGGTGGAATTGACCGGCCTCACGCCCGATACGCCGTACGTTTTTCGCGCGGGTACGTGGTCGGACTTCAAAGCGGGGGCGTTCACCGCGCCGGACCTGTCGGACGTGCAGCACGTGCGGACGGGCTTGGCCAAGGGCTCGCGTCAGAAGATTACAGCGGTGCTCGCAGGTGACAGCCGCAACGGTGCAGACGGGATTCGCGCCAACGCGCAGCGCCTCGCGGCAATCGACGCTTCACTCTGGGTGTTCAACGGCGACTTCAACGAAACCGGCGTGCAAGAGCAGTGGGACGACTGGTTTGACGCGATGCAGCCGATCCTCTCCAAGCATCCCCTCATGCCGGTGCAGGGCAATCACGAGTTCTTCCCGCCGACGTACTACGGTCAGTTCGCGCTGCCGGTCGAGGCGGGGCTCGCGCCGGAATACAAGGAGCACGCGTGGTCGCTGACCATCGGCAATTTGCATTTGATTGGCCTCGACTCGACGCAGGATTCGGTCGTGCAGGACCAGTCGACGTGGCTGGAAGCGGACCTGCAAGCGGCGCGCGCGGACAAAGACATCGACTGGATCATCGCGATGATGCATCACCCGGCCTACTCGTCTTGCACCAACCATGGCTCGACCGACCGCGTGCAGAAGTACTGGGTGCCGCTGTTTGAGAAGTACGACGTCGATCTCATCTTTGCGGGTCACGACCACGACTATGAGCGTTCCTGGCCGTGGCGCGCCAACAAGAAGGTCGACGCGGGCCCGGTCTACGTTGTCGCGGGCGGTTTTTACGCCGACGGCTACACCAACGGCAAAGACGTCTGGACGGCGACTTCATCGCACGGCAACAAAAGCAATTACGTCGTCTTGAATGTCGAGGGCAAGAGCTTGTCGTTCACCGCGTTCAGCGGCGACGGCAGCGAAACGCTGGACACCTACAGCCTGAAGAAATAACGCAGCGGAGAATTCAATGAAGCGCTTTTACCTCTTTCCGCTTTTGGCGCTGGCCGCGTGCTCAGCGACCAAAGCGAGTGATGCGTCCACGGACGCCGGCACGGCGGCTGATGTCGCGTCGTCCGATGCCTTGAGCGACGCGTCAGGTGTTGGCGATGCCGGGCAGGACACGTCTACGGGCAAGTACGCATTCCCTGAGTGCGACCCCGCGGCCACGACCCAGCGCGTGAGCTTTGTCCACGTGAACGACTTGCACGCCTCTTACGCGCCCCAGCCAGACGGCGTCAGCCCGATTGCGCGCATCATCGGTTACTTGAAGGCGTCCCGGACCAGCAATCCGTACACGGTCTTCACCGATGGCGGCGATGCGTACGAGAAAGGGTCCGTGGCTGAGCAGATCTCCAAGGGCCTTTCGACGCGCGAAATCATGCGCGCGATGAAGTTTGACGTCCGCGTCATTGGCAACCACGACTACGCCTGGAGCAAAGAAGAAGTGCTGGCGAACTCGCAGGATCCGAACGCGCGCGTGCTGAGTTCGAACATGCAGTACATCGGCGACGATCCGACGCAGTGGCAGGCGGTTGAGTACGTTGCGTTGCAGATTGGCTGCGTCAAAGTCGGCTTCTTTGGCTTCACGTCTGGACCGTGGGACTCGACCGATAGCCCGATTCCAGGGCCGTTCTACCCGGAATTTCCCGCGACGTACGAGTACGCCAAGCTGGCACAGGCGATCGTCGACAAGCACCGCAAAGAAGTGGATCTGCTCATCGCAGTGGACCACATTGGCCTGTCGGAAGATCAGGCGCTCGCCAAGGCGGTCCCCGGTCTGGACGCTGTCCTGAGCGGCCACTCGCACTCGTTCACCTTGATGCCTTCTGACGACGGCAAGTCGACGCCGGTGGTGCAGTCGGGCGCCTTCTGCGCGCATGTGGTGCGCCTTGACCTCGACGTCGACCTGAAGTCCAAGCAGGTGACCAAGGTGGGCTACGACACCGCAGGTCTGGGTCCTGATAGCAACACGCCGGTGGACGAGGCGATCAACCAGACCGTGGCGGACATCGTGCGGCAACACGCGCCGGAGTGGGACAAGCCGCTGGTGCAGATAGAAAATGGGGTGGCGTCCGATGGCGCGGCGCTCGTGGCGATGCACGCGGAGCTGGAAGTGTTTCAGGCCGACGCGGCGCTGGTGGACGTGCACACGACGTGGTCGCTGTGGCTGCCGGGGCCGCTGACGCAGCAGAACTTCGTGGACATGTTCAAGGTCGAGCGCGAGCCCGCGGGCACGCCGGGTTTCAACGCCGCGTACACGGCAAAGATTCTGGGCAGCGAGCTGCAGAAGCTGACGACGCTGGACCCGCTGAACTGGGTGTTTCAGGGTCCGACGACGATTGAGCCGACGAAGACGTACAAGATCGCGCTACAGAAGCGGACGGCGCTGAATCCCACGCACATGCCCGGCGGCGCGGTGGTGACCGAGCCGAAGGCGGAGATGGAGATGTGGGAGGTGCTGGACAAGTACGCGCGGGTGCGGGGGAAGGCGTGCAAGTATCTGGATAGTGAGAATGTGGTGGAGGGGTGTCAGTGATTGGCTCGGAAAGGCTGTAGGGCAGGTTTGCAGCGAGTGCTGCGGGACGCAGGCCGCGCGTGAACGGGGGCTGGGACGTGGCCTCGCTTCGCGTGGTAGTGTCCCCGAAAGCTGACGTCATGGAGTCGCCGCGGACAACGGCACAAGCGTCATGTCGACTTTATTCTAAGAATCACGCGGAATTGATCGCGATAAATCAAAGCATGCAGCAGCCGTTCCTTCCTGCGCCTGTGCTGGCGTAAACGCGCGCGTGCACGGCATATCCGCGCGTGAGTCGACTCTCGTCGCCGCTGTATTCCCCTCACGGCCCTTGACGTATCCCGTGCCTGACCTACCTTTCCCGTGGTTGGTATTTCCAATGCAAATCCCGTCAGCAGACGAGGCTTTGCAACCCAATGGCCGAGCGAAGTCGCTAGGATCGTTGCGTTGCGCGGCGTCGTGTCGGCTACTTATCGCCACGTCGACGCCTCGCGCGTTGAAAAGAGATCGCGTTCCTATGAAGACACATTTCGTTTCCCTCGCCATTTTGGTCGCCACGTCGAGCGGATGCAACACATCCACCACGGACAACACGCTGCTGGAGCCGACCCGCGACCAGCGCATCGACAGCTTGGCCGTCGCGACGTGCAGCCGCTATCAGGCCTGCAACGGCTACGGCACCGCGTCCGGGCAGAAGTACCCCGATCAGGCGACCTGCCTTACCGACTACACAACCAAAGCCGCGACGATGTGGCCGGTCGCGGACTGTGGCAACGGACGCATCAGCAACGCAGCGTTTGTGAGCTGTGAAGAGTCGACCAAGCAGGTCGCGTGCACCGGCGACGCATGGGATGGCGTCGTGGCGTATGGCTCGTGCACCTCGGCGAAGGTTTGCACGGACCAGCCGCAGTAGAACGGGCGAGGGCAGCGGCTTTCTTTTGAGCGAGTGCTGCGGGACGAAGGCCGCGCGTGGACGAGGGCTGGGATGGGGCCCCACTTCGCGTGGTGGTGGGCGTGTCATCGCGAGCCCGCACCATCCTGTCATCCTGAGCCCGTAGGGCGAAGGATCTCAGCGAAGACGACGGCATCGCGGTAGCAAGTCAGACCGCCAAATGGTGCGGTAGGGCGTGAGAACGCGGCGGCAAGCCTGACCGCCCCGGCTAGTGGTCAAGATGCCCCTGACGGGGCTGGGGCTGTGCGGTTATGCGATCGGGACTGAGAACGACTCGGCGACCCCAGATTAATCGCGCCGTTGAAACGGCGGGCTAGCATCGCGGCGCGCGTCTGTCTCTAGCTGTTCAGCCGGCTGGTTTGCTACGCAAAGTCCTCAAAGAAATCCTCATCGATGCGCACAAGTTCGATGGTCCGCCGGGACTCGACGCCACAGCGAAACTTGAGCATGAGCGCAACAAGTCGCCTTCCGTCGACGACGGAGATGCCATTGCGCTTCGCAAACTCCTCTGCATCCGAGGTGAAGCGGCTGGTCGTGAAGATGACGCCGCGGCCATTCTTGTCGGCGTCGATCACGGCACTGTGAAACTTCTGAATTTCTGGCCGTCCGACTGGCGTCTCGCTCCACTTCTTCGCCTGAACGAAGACCCGCGCAAGACCGAGATGATCCTGATTGATGACACCGTCGATGCCGCCGTCGCCAGACATCCCGGTGTGCCGCACTTCGTTGCCATAACCCATCTTCTGCAAGAGCCTCAGGACAAAGCGCTCGAAGCCGGAGTCACTCATCGCCGTCTTCACGCGCTCCAAGAGGTCGCCGGCGTTTGCCTCCTCGATCTCGCGCAGGGCGAGGTCGATACGTTCATCGGGGCTGAGCTTGACGGCGATCGGCAGCTGGGTCTGCTCGGTCGCCGGTCCAACGGCACTGGACGGTGTCCGAGCCTCCATGAGCTTACTCAGCGTCTCCTTACTCAGGACCGACGGATTCGCGGTGAGAAGGTCACGGCCTTTCAAGGTGATGGCCCAGCGGCCTCGTGCTGGAGACTCGGTGAGCCCGTTGCGTTTGAGCAGGTCCTGCGCCCAACCAACCCGGTTGCGATAAAGCAGTTGTCCGCTGGCGATGACAAGCGATCGGTCCTCGCTACTGAGCCCGACGGCATCTGCAACCGCATCGTGTGCATCAGCCGCGGGAAGGCCGGTTGCGTGTGAGGCGAGGACCTGGAGAAGCGGATGCGCCAAAGCGTCAAAGGTCGGGATCACGAGAAGCCTCCTTGTCGAAGCGCGGGCCACCACGTCGAGGGCACCCTCGGTAGCTGGTATGTCCCAAAAGCCGCCGTGGGGCAAGAGGTGCACTGCGCAGCGTTGCAAAGGTCGACTCCCAACGACGCCTCCGATCGCCACAGACGCACGTCGTTGTCGGGCCCGCGCCCCCACCTTCACGGGACCGCCGAAACCGGTCAGGCCAGAGGCCTGACCC
>CAITYF010000159.1 GCA_903896545.1 uncultured Myxococcales bacterium
ACCAACAACGGCGGCTGCGACAGCCTGACCGCGTGCACCAACACGCCCGGCAGCCGCACCTGCGGTGCATGCCCCAGTGGGTACACGGGATCCGGCGCGACGGCGTGCGTGGACGTCAACGAATGCGCGACCAACAACGGCGGCTGCGACAGCCTGACCACGTGCACGAACACGCCTGGCAGCCGCACCTGCGGCGCTTGCCCCAGCGGGTACACGGGCACTGGCGCGACTGCGTGCGTGGACGTCAACGAATGCACAACCAACAACGGCGGCTGCGACAGCCTGACCGCGTGCACGAACACGCCTGGCAGCCGCACCTGCGGTGCATGCCCCAGTGGGTACACGGGATCCGGCGCGACTGCTTGCGTGGACGTCGACGAGTGCGCGACCAACAACGGCGGCTGCGACAGCCTGACCGCGTGCACCAACACGCCCGGCAGCCGCACCTGCGGCGCTTGCCCCAGCGGGTACACGGGCACTGGCGCGACTGCGTGCGTGGACGTCAACGAGTGCACAACCAACAACGGTGGCTGCAGCGCGCAGGCGGACTGCAACAACACCGTGGGCAACTTCACGTGCACGTGCCACGCCGGGTTCTCCGGCAACGGCGTGCTCTGCAGTGACGTCAACGAGTGCGCGACCAACAACGGCGGCTGCAACGCAGCGGCCAACTGTACCAACACTTTTGGCAGCTTCGACTGCGCATGCAAGGCGGGATACACCGGCGACGGCGTGAGTTGCACCGACGTGAACGAGTGCGCGACGGGCAACGGCGGCTGCGATCCGTTGACGGTGTGTACGAACACGGTGGGTTCGTTTGCGTGCGGCGCATGTCCGTCTGGCTACACGGGGAGCGGGGACTCCGCGTGCGTGGACGTCGACGAGTGCTTGAGTGGCAACGGCGGCTGTGACGCGTTGACGGTTTGCATCAACACGGCGGGTAGCCGGACGTGCGGCGCGTGTCCAAGTGGCTACAGTGGTACCGGCGCGACGGCGTGCGTGGACATCAACGAGTGTGCGACCAACAACGGCGGCTGCGACAACCTGACGACGTGCACCAACACGCCGGGTTCGCACAACTGCGGCAATTGTCCGAGCGGCTACACCGGCGGCGGCGCGACCGGCTGCGTCGACGTGAACGAGTGTGCGACCGCCAACGGCGGCTGTGACGCGCTGACGGTCTGCACGAACACGGCGGGGAGTCGCACGTGCGGCGCATGCCCCAATGGCTATCTGGGCACGGGTGAGTCGGGCTGCGTGGACGACAACGAGTGCGCGACCAACAACGGCGGCTGCGACACGCTCACCGCGTGCAGCAACACCGCCGGTTCGTTCACTTGCGGCGCGTGTCCGGCAGGCTACACGGGCACCGGCATTGCCGGGTGCGTCGACGTGAACGAGTGCCTGACCAGCAACGGCGGCTGCGACGCGCTCACGGCGTGCGTCAACACGCCGGGCGGCCGTCAGTGTGGCGATTGTCCCGCAGGCTACACAGGCACAGGAGCGACTGCATGCGTCGACGTGAACGAGTGCCTGACCGCCAACGGTGGCTGCGACGCGCTGACGACGTGCACCAACTCGGCAGGCAGTTTCACTTGCGGCGCGTGCCCGGCGGGCTACACCGGCAGCGGCGACACCGGCTGCGCTGACGTCAACGAGTGCCTGACCGCGAACGGCGGCTGCGACACCTTGACGGCGTGCACCAACACCGCGGGCAGCCGCACGTGCGGCGCATGCCCCACCGGCTACACAGGCGACGGCGCCGCGGGCTGCTTTGACGTCGACGAGTGCGCCACCGCCAACGGCGGATGCGACAGCTTGACGGCCTGCACAAACAGCGCGGGTTCCTTCTCCTGTGGGGCATGCCCCGCGGGCTACACCGGTAGCGGCGCGAGCGGGTGTGTCGACATCGATGAGTGCAGCACCAACAACGGCAATTGCGACGCGCTCACTGTGTGCATCAACACGCCCGGATCGCGCGTCTGCGGCGCGTGCCCCAGCGGCTACACCGGCACGGGCGCGACGGCGTGCGTGGACATCGACGAGTGCGCGAGCAACAACGGCGGCTGCGATGCGCTTGTGACGTGTGCCAACACGCCCGGCGCGTACACGTGCGGCGGCTGTCCCGTGGGCTACACGGGCGGCGGTTTGTCCGGGTGCGTGGACATCGACGAGTGCGCGAGCAACAACGGTGGCTGCGATCACCTCGCGTCCTGCACCAACACCGCTGGCAGCCACACGTGCGGCGCATGCCCCAGCGGTTACGTCGGCACCGGCGCGACCGGCTGCGTTGACGTCAACGAGTGCGCGACGGACAACGGCGGCTGCGACTTGCTCACGGACTGCACCAACACAGCGGGCAGCTTCTCGTGTGGCGCGTGCCCGCCTGGCTACACCGGCAACGGCAGCACGGGCTGCGTCGACATCGACGAATGCGCGACCAACCACGGCGGCTGCGACGCGCTCGCCGAGTGCGTGAACACGGCTGGATCACGGTCCTGTGGCGCATGTCCGGCTGGCTACAGCGGTACGGGTGCAACGGCGTGCGTGGACATCAACGAATGCAGCACGAACAACGGCGGCTGCGACAACCTGACGACGTGCACCAACAGCGCGGGCGGCTTCACCTGCGGCGCGTGCCCCAGCGGCTACAGCGGCAGCGGCGACTTGGGCTGCACCGACGTCGACGAGTGCATTCTGGACAACGGCGGCTGCGACTTGCTGACGGTCTGCACCAACACACCGGGCGCGCGCACGTGCGGCACTTGTCCGACCGGCTATGTGGGCACGGGCGTCGCGGGCTGTTTTGACATCGACGAGTGCGCGACCGACAACGGCGGCTGCGACGGCTTGACCAGCTGCACCAACACGCCCGGCAGCTTCACCTGCGGCGTGTGTCCCGGCGGCTACAGCGGCAGTGGCAGCACGGGCTGCATCGACGTGAACGAGTGTCTGACCGGCAACGGCGGCTGCGACGTCGCGGCGGATTGCACGAATACGGTGGGCAGCTTCGGCTGCAATTGCCAAGCGGGCTACGTGGGTGACGGCTTCAGTTGCACGGACGTCAACGAGTGCCTCACCAGCAACGGCGGCTGTGACCCGCTGGCGTTGTGCACCAACGTGCCGGGCAGCAGCCTGTGTGGACCGTGCCCGACCGGCTATAGCGGTACCGGCGACACGACGTGTGTCGACGTCGACGAATGTGCGATCAACCACGGCGGCTGCGACTTGGCGGCGGATTGCTCCAACACGATCGGCGCGTTCAGCTGCACCTGTCAGACCGGCTATGCCGGCGACGGATTCTTCTGCACCGACGTCAACGAGTGCCTGACCAACAACGGCGGCTGTGACCTCGCGGCAGATTGCTCCAACACGGTGGGCGGCAACACGTGCGCGTGTCAGAGCGGCTACACCGGCAACGGCTATACGTGCACGGACGTCGACGAATGCGCGCAGGGCAACGGCGGCTGCGACTCCTTGACGGTCTGCACCAACACGCCGGGTGACCGGACCTGCGGCGCGTGCCCTGACGGCTACACGGGCAGCGGCGACACGGTCTGCTCCGACGTCAACGAGTGTTTGGTGAACAACGGCGGCTGCGACTTGCTCACCGTTTGCTTCAACACGGTGGGTGCGCACACGTGCGGCGCGTGTCCGGGCGGCTTCAGCGGCAGCGGCGACACGGCGTGCGTAGACATCGACGAGTGCGCGACCAACCACGGCGGCTGCGACGCGCTGACGGCGTGCGAAAACACAATCGGCAGCTTCACGTGCGGCATTTGCCCCGCGGGTTACACGGGCGGCGGCGCGACGGGCTGCGCGGACATCGACGAGTGCGCGACCGGCAACGGCGGTTGCGACGTGCTGACGGCATGCGCCAACAGCCCAGGCACGTTCGCGTGCGGCGGCTGCCCGGCAGGCTATCAAGGCGATGGCAGCACCGGTTGCTTTGACGTCAACGAGTGCCTGACTGCCAACGGCGGCTGCGACTTGGCGACGGACTGCTCGAATACGGCGGGCAGTTTCAGCTGCGGCGCGTGCCCGACCGGCTACACCGGCAACGGCAGCGTAGGCTGCGTCGACGTGGACGAGTGCGCGACCAACAGCGGCGGCTGTGACGTGCTGACTGCGTGCATCAACACCACGGGCAGCTTTGTGTGCGGCGCGTGCCCACCGGGCTACACCGGCACTGGCGCAAGCGGCTGTGTCGACATCGATGAGTGTGCGACGAACAACGGCGGCTGCGATTTGGCGACGGCGTGCTCCAATACCGCGGGCAACTTCACCTGCGGCACCTGCCCGCCGGGCTACACGGGCGGCGGCGCGACGGGCTGCTTGGACATCGACGAGTGTGCAACGAACAACGGCGGCTGCGACTTAGCGACGGCGTGCGCCAACACCATTGGCAGCTTCTCGTGCGGCGCTTGCCCCGCTGGCTACGCCGGCACCGGCAACAGCGGCTGCGTCGACATCGACGAGTGCTTGGCCAACCACGGCGGCTGCGACGCACTGACGACGTGCACCAACTTGGGCGGCAGCTACACCTGCGGCGTTTGCCCGGACGGCTACACGGGCGACGGCAGCGCGGGTTGCGTGGATTTGAACGAGTGCGCGACGCCGTCCGGCGCGGGCTGCGACTTGTCGGCGGACTGCTCCAATACAGCGGGCAGCTACGCGTGCGTCTGCAAGACGGGCTATTCGGGCAACGGCTTTTTCTGCTCGTTGGACGATCCGTGCGCAATCAACAACGGCGGCTGTGACGTCTATGCGACCTGCTTGCCCAACGGCGTCACTGTGACCTGCGGCTGCCAGCCGGGCTTCGCGGGCGACGGCTTGAGCTGTGCAGACGTCGACGAGTGCGCGACCAGCAACGGCGGCTGCGACCTCGCGGCGAACTGCACGAATACCATCGGCAGCTTCACCTGCACGTGTGGCACGGGCTACGCGGGTGACGGCACGGTCTGCAAGGCGGTGGACAGCGATGGCGACAACCTGACCGACCTCGTGGAAGTGACGCTGGGCACCGATCCGACCAACCCGGACTCAGACGCGGACGGCTTGAACGACGGACTGGAAGTGAAGTTGGGAACGGACCCGCTCCTGCTGGACACCGATGGCGATCTGTTGAACGACGCGGTGGAGATCGCAGGCGGCAACACGGAAGCGTACGAACCGGGCAAGGAGACCAATCCGCTGGACGCCGATAGCGACGACGACGGCTTGGCGGACGGCGATGAAGTGCAGGGCAAGGGGCCGCTGGCGAAGTACGCGCCGACCAACCCGCTCTTGCGCGACACGGACGGCGATGGGCTCTGGGATGGTCTGGAGGTGGGCGTTGTGGCTGGCGTGCCAACGGGCGTGAACGCGCACGGCCTGGCGATTCTCGGTACGCTGCCGGTGCTTTTGGCGGATGTGGACCCGACGACGACAACCGACCCGAATGCGGCGGACACCGACAAGGGCACGGTCAACGACGGCGTGGAGGACGCCAACCACAACGGCAGGGTCGATGGGACGGAAACCGATCCAAATAACGGCGCGGACGACGTGGCTAGCATCACGGACTCGGATGGCGACGGACTGATGGACGCGGACGAGACCAAGCGCGGGACTGACCCGAAGAAGTTTGACACGGACGGCGATGGTCTGGGCGACGGGCTGGAAGTGCAGTTGGGAACCGACCCGCTGGCTGCAGACACCGACGGCGATGGACTGCTGGACGGACAAGAACTCGCGGCGGGCGATCCGCAGGCATACGACGCGGGAACGGACACGAACCCGCTGGACGCCGATAGCGACGAGGACGGGCTGAAAGACGGCGATGAAGTCGCAGGCGCAGGACCGCTCGTTGGGTTTGGAGCGACCAACGCGCTGAATGCGGATACCGACGGTGATGGCTTGAGCGACGGGCTGGAGGTCGGAGTCACCGCGGGCGTGCCTGCTGGCAAGAGCGCAGGTGGCGTCGCATTCGCCGGTACGGCGGCGCTGTTTGTCGGTGATGCGGACCCAGCGTCCAAGACCAACCCGCTGAAGGCGGACACGGACGGCGGCACGGTCGCGGACGGCGTGGAAGATGCCAACCACAACGGTAAGGTGGACGACAAGGAGAAAGACCCGAACGTGGCAGCGGATGACGTGCCCAAGCCCGGCGAGGATCTGGACCAGGACGGTGTGCCCGACGACAAGGACAATTGCCCGCACATCGCGAACGCGTCTCAAGCGGATTCGGATCACGACGGCGTCGGTGACGTCTGCGACTTCAATGACGGCAACGAACGCGCGGAGGTCTCGGACAGTGGCATGGCGCTGCGTGGCGGTTGTTCGTCCGGAACGCTGGGTGGATCCGCGTCGACGCTGGGGCTGGCGCTGCTCGCGGCGGTTCTGCTGGTGCTGCGTCGGGCGCGTAAGGCGCTGTGGGTCGTTGCTGTGGTGCTGGTGGCGATGCCAGCGTTTGCGGCAAGCGGCAATCTGGACGTCGAGCAGTTCAACGCGGTGCCCATCGGCAGTGGCGTCCTGAACCAGTGGCAAAGCGGGACGCCTGGCAACCTCCAGTGGGGCGCCGGGCTCTCTACGCACTACGCGCATCAGCCGTTGCGGTTGGTTCCTTTGCAGTCGGGCGATGCGCGCGCCACCGGTCAGGTCATTCCCGGTCTCCTGCACGTCGAGGCGCTGGGGCGGCTAGGACTGTTCGATTGGCTGGAGGTGGACGCCGCGATCCCTTTTGTCGCGACGCTGGGCACGCCGGACACGACCGTCGGCGGGCGCAGCGTGGCGGACCTGCAAGCGGCGCGATTGGGTGACATTCGACTGGCAGCCGGCGCCGATCTGACCGCGCTTCTGGGCTGGAAAGCGGCCAACCACGACGGCTTTGGCGTGGGCGTCCGACTCACTGCATGGCTACCGACGGGCGACGCGACGGCGTTTCAGAGCGAAGGGACGGTGCACGTGGAGCCGCGTCTGGTCGCCGACTGGCGGCATCGTCGGTGGTTCTTCGGCGCAAACGTGGGCTGGCTCGCCCGCGCCCGTTCGCAGGTTTTCCACGTGGTCAGCGACGACGCGTTCACGTGGGGCGTTTTTGGTCGTGGTCCGATCGCGGGTCCGATCGACTGGCTGGCGACGGCGTATGGCTCGCTGCAGTCCGCCAAGCAGATCAATCCGTTGGACGCGACACAACGCGCGTATGACGGCACCAACAGTCCGATGGAGCTACTCGCCGGCGCGCACGCGGACCTGAACCCGTGGGACTTGACGCTCGCAGCGGGTCCAGGGTTGAGCGCCGCCGTGGGCTCGCCTACCTTTCGCGTTGTTTTGCAAGCCGCGTACGCACCACACACGGTTTCCGTGGAAGAACCGGTCATCGTGGACACCGATGGCGATGGACTCCTCGACCCGGACGACCGCTGCCCGCGTGCGCCGGAGGACAAGGACGGCTACAGCGATGCAGATGGTTGTCCTGACCCGGACAACGACGCGGATGGCATTTTTGACGAGCAGGACAAGTGTCCGAGCCAGCCCGAGACGCGCAATGGGTATCAAGACGAGGACGGTTGCCCAGACACGCTGCCGGACCGCGACAGTGACGGCATCCCAGACGCCGCGGACAAGTGTCCGGACGATCCGACCGACAAGTGCATGGCGGCAACAGTGGGTGATGAAATCGTCATCTATGAGCGGGTCGAATTCGCGACGAACAAGGCGGTGATTCGCGCCGAGAGCTTCTCCGTGCTTGACGTTGTAGCGGACATTTTGAAGGCACACGTGGAGTTGACCAAGATTGAGGTGCAGGGGCATACCGATTCCGACGGCGACGACGTCGCGAATCTGGCGCTGTCGAGTGCTCGCGCTGCGGCGGTCGTGGACTACTTGGTGAAGAAGGGCGTCGACCGCGCGAGGCTGAAGTCGACGGGATACGGTCGCACGCGTCCGGTCGCGCCCAACGACACCACCGAGAACAAGCAGAAGAATCGGCGGGTGCAGTTCGTGTTCTCCAGCGCGATTGCGATTGAGAAGGTCCCGGAAGTTGTGACACCAGCGCAGCCGACGGCGCCCCAAGTGTCACCGCAGAAACCGAAGTAGCTCAAGCCACAAGCTCGATGAATCAAGGTGTTGCGTCGTTCCGCAGCTTAGGTTCACGCGCGCGCACCAACTGTCTTGACAGTTGCTGTGTTTGGTGTCATAACTATGTTCACGGTGCTGATGTCGCGCCAACAAGAGTCAGATGAGCCAGCTATCATCCCCACCATCGCTTTTACCGCTCACGCTGGAGGAGCTGTGCGACGCCACCGGGGAGACACGTCGCACGGTGCGGTTTTACATCCTCAACGGCCTGCTCACGCCGCCGGTCGGTGCGGGACCCGCGTCCCGGTATCCGGGCGAGCACGTGGAGCGCTTGCGCTTCATCCGCCAAATGCAGGACGACGGCATGCAGCTCTCCAAGATCCGCGCGATCCTGGAGTCAACGCCGGCGCACGGTCTGCGCCACTTCTTGCCGACGGTGCCACTGGCTGCGGCGGCTTCCCCGTCTCCGCCACCGATGCTGGCTTCGCCCTTTGAGCCGATGGAGACGAGCGACGCCGCGGAGACCGGGTTTCTGCGCTCGCCGTGGGAGCGCATCACGCTGGAGCCCGGCGTGGAGCTGCACGTGCGTCGGCCGTTGGGTGTGGCGGCGAATCGGCGTGTCCAGCGTCTGCTGGATTTCGCCCAGAAGCTGAGTCGTGATTCCAGTTACAAGTCAGGGAGGTAAGTTATGTCACAGAATGAACTGCAAGAAGAGAACCTGAACGACGGTCTGTCTGCCCTCACGGCGTCCACCGACCGGCAGTTGGGGCGTGCGGGGGCGCGCAGCCTGCGCTACCTGCAGATCGGCGTGCAAGCTAGCCACGCGCAGACGCACAAGGAGCGGCAGCCAGTTCAGATCGCGTTTGCTCTGGATCGTTCAGGCTCGATGGGCGGCGAGAAGATGACGCTGGCCAAGCAGGCGGTTGTCGCGGCGCTGTCGCAGCTCGAAAAGGGCGACCAGTTCGCCGTCACGGTTTTTGACGACCATGTGGACGTTGTCGCGGCGGCGGCGGACGTGACCACCAAGTCGTTGGCACAGGCGAAGCGGGCGCTGGACGGCGTGGAGGCCCGCGGCTCGACGGCGCTGTATGCAGGTTGGGATACGGCATGCGGCGAACTGGCGCGTGTCCAGAAGCAGGGCACCATGGGGCGCTGTATCGTGGTGACGGACGGGCAGGCCAACCACGGTCCGAGTTCGCCCTTGGAGTTGGCGGAAGCGGCACGGCGCCGACGCGCGGCAGGTATCGCGACGACGGCGCTCGGCATCGGCGAGGACTTCAACGAAGAACTGTTGGCCGCGATGTCCAAGGCGGGCGCGGGGCAGTTCTACTACGTCCGCAGCGCGGCGCAGTTGGCGAGCATTCTGTCCACGGAAATCAACGACGCGATGGACGTCGTCGCGCGCGGTGTGGTCGTGGAACTGTGGCCGTCGGATGGCGTGCGACTGGAACTGCTCAGCGATTTGCCGGCCATCTGGACGGGAACGCACCTGCGCGTGGAGCTGGGCGACCTGGTGAGCGACCAGCGCATCGACCTCGTGGCGACGGCGCTGCTGCCGCGGGTGAGCGGTGGCGACCCGCCGTCGGTCGAAGTGCGTGCATCGGATGCCGACGGGCCGTTGGAGCTGCCGGTGCAACTGGTGCAGTGGAAGCTGGCCAACCACCGCGCGAACGACGGGCAGCCGCGCGACTTCGGTGTGCTGCGCGCTGCGGCGGCGGTCGTGGCGGCGCGGGCGCTGCTGGGCGTGCTGGAGCGCAACCGGCGCGGTGAGTTCACGGTTGTGCGCAAGCGTTTGGACGAGGCGTTGGCGCAGCTGCACAACATGGGCAAGGACGACCCGGAGATTCGCGTGCACATCGCGCAGCTGACTGAAGCGCGCGACCAGCTGAGCCACTTTGTCGAGGAATACGCGCTCAAGGAAATGCACATGCGCGGGACGTCGGTGGCGCGGAGCAAGGACCTGTGCGGTGCGCCGATGCGATCGCCGGTTCGCTAGCCACGCGGTTTTCCGTCAGATCTTTTGGGCGCATCCGGCCGCAAGCGGCCGGACCGGGCCATAGTCCAGCCGGGCCGGCTTCGCCGTCGGCTGGACCGGAGACCCGCTGCGCGGGCCTCCGCCGCAAGCGGTCACTGTCCCTTGCGCGCTGGCGCCGGTGCCACGGGCCGCTCGAAGCGCGACCTCGTTCGCTCAACCCTGCGCCGCGTCCACCCGCCGCTGCAGCTCCGCCGCCATCAACCGCGCCACCAGCGCGACGCGGCCGACGCCCAGCGCCGACTTCGCCGCGACCAGGTGAACCTCACCTTCCGCAAACGGTCCCAGCGGCAGATCCAGAGCGACGAGCGCGTCGGGCTGGCCAGTCCGGTGCATCGGCCGCGCGAGCACCATGGCGCCCACTCCAGCCTCCGCCGCCCGCAGCAGCACCAGAAAGTTGTCCGAGGTGAACGCCGGCACGAAATTCGGAATTACCTCGCGCAACTGTGGATTCGGCGGCAGGTGCTCGTACGGGCGCGCCCACGCGAGCCACGGCAAGTCTGCGAACGTGGGCGCCGGTGGCAAGCGCGCCAGCAGCGACGGCGCGACACACACGGCGTTCTGGATGCGCACCGACGCGACGGTCGTCAATTCGTCGCGATCCGCGGCACGCTGCCGCAGCGCCAGGTCGGCCTCGCCGCGCGCCAGATCCGCGTAGGCGATGTCCGCCAGCACTTCCAGCCGCAGGCGCGGATGACGGTCGCGCAGCCAGACGGCAAACGGCGCAAGAAATTCGAACGCAATCCCAGGCGGCGCTGCCACCCGCACAACACCGTGCGGCTCCACTTCCGCCGCCTGCGCCGCGCGGGTCACTTCCGCGGCGTAATCCGCCATCCGCCGTGCCGGCGCTATCAGCCGCTCGCCCGCAACGGTGAGTCGCACCCCGTCGCTCCGCCGCTCAAACAGCAGAAACCCAACGTCGTGCTCCAACTGCGCCAGCCGCCGACTCACCGTGGGCTGCCCCACGCGCAGCCGCCGCGCGCCACCGGACACGCTGCCCGTCTCCGCCACTGCCAAGAAGAGCTGCACTGCATCCCACGGTAGCTGTCCCTGTCCGTTCATTCCTGCCGCTCGCCTTGTCATGCACCAGCGCATGGCTAGATGCAAAATATCGCACTTCCGCGACAAAAATGCATGACTAAACTGCACTGGACGGCGGGCGATGTGTCCGCGTTTCTGTTCCACCGAGGTTCCATGCGCGCGTTCTTTTCCCCCTTGCTCCTGACGTTTCTCCTTGTGATGACCGGCTGTCAGGCGGCTTCTCTGCCGGTCGTGCGGGCTTCTCTGGGTACGCCGCGGCGGTCGGCTGACCTGCTTGCAGTGCTTGATCTTCCGGGTCCGGTGACGGTCGAGACCGTGGTGTCGGCCACGTGGCAGGTCGACTTGAGCGGTCTGCTGGACCTGAGCGATCCGCGCGCCAAGGCGGCGGGACTGCAGAACCGCGACGAGCCGATCGAGGTGTACTTCCACGCGATTCGCCACCCGAAGTTTGGCCTGTTTCTGATCGACACCGGCGTCGAAACCGCCGAGCGCGACCATCCCGACGCCGCGCGCGTGCAAGGTTTGGTGCGGAAATTCATGCACGCGGAGAGGCTGAAGGTTGGCGCGCCCGTGGGTGCGTGGCTGAAAGCGCAGCCGGACAAGCTCGCGGGCGTGCTGTTCACGCACCTCCACATCGACCACATCTGGGGCGTGCCGGACCTGCCGCCGACGCCGCTGTACGTGGGTCCGGGCGAGAGCACGGAGAAGGCGTTCGAGCACCTTTTTGTGCAGGGACCCACCGACGCGCTGCTTCAGGGCCAGACTCAGCTTCAGGAGTGGCCGTTCCAGGCCGATGCCGACGGTCGCTTCGCCGGCGTGCTCGACGTCTTTGGCGACGGCTCCCTCTGGGCCATGTCCACGCCGGGTCATACGGCGGGCAGCGTTTCTTTCATCGCGCGCACGCCGCAGGGACCGATTCTGTTCACCGGCGACACGTGTCACACCGCGTGGGGATGGCAGAACGGCGTGCCGCCGGGGAGCTTCACTGCGGACCGGGAGATGAATCAGAAGTCGTTGGACAGGCTGCGGCAGCTGGCGAGTGAGCATCCGGGGATGCGGGTGCGGTTGGGGCATCAGCGGCTATAGGCAGGGACCCTCGACGTCCAGCTGCCAGAGGATCGCGTCAAACGCGGTGCCCGCTGGGAAATCTGTCGGCGACACCGCGCTCGGCAGCAGCTTGGCGTCGCTGACAACCATCAGAAGTGTGTGGTGCGCCCGCGCATTCTTCGGCCGATCGCATATCACGATCGTGCACGTCGGCAAGTCCTGACAGACCGAAGTGGTGTCAAGCACCGTCTCGGCAGCGTCCCAGTCAAAGTACCAAGCGAAATGCAAGTTGGCCGCCTCGATGCACGTCGTCGACAGGTGTTCGACTTTGAACTGCGCGGCATTTTTCGGCGTCACGATCGGCACTGGCTGCAGCGACAACGGCGCCTCGCTGTCGACATGGACAATCGGCGTACACGCGTCGCTTGTTGCCGCATCCACCGGCGTCGCTGCTGACCCGCTGGAGCACGACAACAATGGCAAGACCGCCAGAAAGAGTAAAAACTTGCGCATCGTTGAACCTCGGCGTTTTCAGGCTGCCAGACGCAGTTCCTCAAGGCAAGGGCGCTATCTTTCCCTTCACCGCGACCCACCGCTCCGCAAATCGCGCGATCACCGCGAGTCCACGTCCCGCGCGCGACCGCACTTCCGGCTGCGCCAAGTACGCCAGCGCCGCCTCGGGTTTTCCGCGCGCCATCAGCGCTTGCGCGTGCGCGGCAGCCTGCTTTTCATCCAGCGTGGCAATCGCCGGCGCAACCGGATCGGGCTTGCCCAGCGCGCTGACCATCTGCTCGGTCATCTCCAGCCCGACAATCGCCTGCGGTTCAACGACGACCGTCCCGGTCGAAGCGCCAAAATAGTGCTCCGCCTTGGCCAGGTGTTCCATCCTGTCATCGCGCGGCGCCATCGCCGCATCGGCCAGTGCACGAATGCCTTTGTCGATGCCATCCTCGTCGTGACGCTTGCTGCCGACGATCTGCGCGAGCGCAATGACGCACGCCAACGCCAACAGCACGGCAAAACCGATGCGGCGCTGCGTCTGCGGCGCGCCTTCAGTGCTCAACGGCTGACCCTACTTGCGCATGAACGCGGGGCGGTCAATCTCGGTGCCGTCATCGGAAACGAAGGGATTGCCGACGAGCGGTTCGCGCTTGGTCAACGAGCCTTGATTCAACGACTGCTGGACGGCCGCGTGGCTCGTGCCATACGACGGCGTGCGACGCGTGTAGGCGGGCTCGTCGAGGTCAATCGGCATGCCATCATTGCCACCGCGGCGCGCGGAGGCCATCGGCGCGGGGATCGGCGGCGGCGCAGCTTGCGAGACCTGCATCACGTCACCGCGACCCGCGGTCGCGTACACGCGCACATCCTGCACGCCCGACAATTCCAGCGGCGCGGTCACGCGCAGGGACGAAGCGGTCGGCGGCGGCGGGGGCGGCACGTTCAACTGGCGCTCGCGCGGCGAAAGCTGCTGCACCATCTCCAGCGAGCGGATCTGCTGCATGCGATCGAAACCCGTGGCCACAACCGTCACCTTGATGTCGTCGCCGAGCGACTCGTCGATGATCGCGCCGAAGATCGTGTTGGTTTCCGCCGCGGCGGATTCCTGAATCAACGTCATCGCGTCGTTGATGTCGGCCAGGCTGAGGTCCGCACCGGCAATCGCGACCAGAAGTCCCGTCGCGCCTTCCACGCGGGCGTCTTCCAGAAGCGGGCTCGAAATGGCCTGACGGGCCGCCGCACGCGCCCGATCGTCGCCCGAAGCGCGGCCGGTGCCCATGAGCGCCATGCCTTTGCCCTTCATGATGGCCACGACGTCGGCGAAGTCGACGTTGACCAAGCCGGGCGTCAGGATGATGTCGGAGATGCCGCGCACGGCTTCCACGACGACGGCGTCGACCATCTTGAACGCGTCCTTGAAGCTGATCTTGCGGTCGGCGACGCTCAAAATGCGGTCGTTCGGGATGACGATGAGCGTGTCGACGTGTTCGGCCAATTCGCGCAGACCGTCTTCCGCCTGCTTGCCGCGGTTGATGCCCTCAAAGCCGAACGGCCGCGTCACAACCGCCACCGTCAGCGCACCCGCCGCGCGTGCCGCCTGCGCGATGACCGGTGCCGCGCCCGTGCCCGTGCCGCCGCCCATGCCCGCCGTGATGAACACCATGTCGGCATCCGCGACGGCCGCCTGCAGCGCGTCCATGTCTTCCAGCGCGGCCTTGTGGCCCATTTCCGGTTTGCCGCCCGCGCCCAAGCCGCGCGTCAAAAGCTGGCCCAGCTGCAAGCGCGTGCCCGCGAGACTGCGACCCAGCGCCTGTGCGTCGGTGTTGGCAACCATATACTCGATGTGTCCGAGCTCGGCTTCAATCAGGTTGTTTACGGCGTTGCCGCCGCCGCCGCCGACGCCGATGACCTTGATCTTGGCACCAAAGATGGCGGGCGACTCGAGTTGGATGGATTCAAACATGGTGTACCTCGTGAGGAATGGGGTGGCGTGCGTGACGCGTCGTTTGGTTTAGAAGACTTCGCTCAGCCAGCCCTTGATGCGTGCGGAGATGCCGTTGCCGGCGGTCTTGGCGGCCTTGGCCGAGGCGCGACGGGTGCGACCGGCGTCCTTGGCGGTTTCGTTCTCGTCGTCGCCGCCCTGCAGCACCAAACCCAGCGCCGTCGAGAACACCGGCGAATTGATCATGTCGCGCAGGCCACCGACCTGCCGCGGGTAACCCACGCGCACAGGCAAACCCAGCACGTCTTCACCCAATTCCGCGCAGCCCGGAAGCAGCGCCGTACCGCCCGTGATGACCACGCCCGAACCCAGCACGTCTGCGAAGTTGGACGCCTGAATTTCGCGCTCGATCAGCCGGTAGATTTCTTCCATCCGCGGTTCGACGATGTCGCAGAGCAGCTTGCGCTTGCGCACGATCGGCTCACGGCCGCCCACGCAGGCGACTTCGATGTTTTCGTCGTCCGTTACCATCGTGGAAAGCGCGCAGCCGTGCTGGATCTTGATGCGCTCCGCTTCCGCCTTGGGTGTGCGCAGACCGACGGCGATGTCGTTGGTGATGTGGTCGCCGCCGACGGGGAGTACAGCGGAGTGGACCACAAAGCCGTTGTGATAAATCGCGATGTCGGTCGTGCCGCCGCCGATGTCGACGAGCACCACGCCCAGCTCCTTCTCATCGTCTTCCAGCACCGCGCGACCGGACGCCAGCATTTCCGCCGACGACTTGAGCACATGCAGGCCCGCGCGTTCGGCGCACTGCACCACGTTCTGCACGCCGGAGTTCAGCGCCGTGATGATGTGGACGTTGACCTGCAAGCGCACGCCGCTGATGCCGATGGGGTAGCGGATGCCATCGTTGTCGTCGACCAGGAATTCCTGCGGCACGGTGTGGAGAATCGTGCGATCGGCGGGAATCTGCACGGCCTTGGCGTTTTCCAGCACGCGCTGCACGTCCGTCTCCGTCACTTCGCGGTTCTGGACGGCAACAACGCCGCGGTTGTTGAACGACTTCAGGTCTTTGCCCGAAACCGACACGTACACCGCGTTGACGGTGCAGCCGGCCATCAGCTCGGCTTCGTGGACGGCACGCTGGATCGCCTCCATCGTCTCGTTCACGTTCACCACGACGCCCTTGCGGATGCCGTTGGACGCGGACGAACCGACGCCGATGATGTCGATGCCGCCATCTGCCTTCACTTCACCGACGATCGCCACGACTTTGTGCGTGCCGACGTCCAAGCCCACAATGATTTCTTCTTTCCGCGCCATCTGATTCCCCCGTTTTGCGTGCATGTAAAACTGAACCCGTGTCCTTGTCGTGCTTCGCGTTTCCGCTAGTCGTCCTGATTGTCGTCACTCGGCAGCTTCACAGTCGCTGCCTTTGCGTTCTTTGGGTCCGCCGGCGCAGGCGCGCCTTTGGGCAGACTCGCCGCCGCGGGCGCACCCGCCTGAGACGGAGCGCTGCCTTGCGTCAACTCGTCACCCGGTTTCTCCGGCAACGGCAGCGCGCGCACCACGGCGCGGTCTTGCCGCACGTCGTCGTCCATCAGCGCGTACTGCAGCCACTCACCGCGGTGGTCGATTCGGTCCAGCAGACGGCCGACCAGCGAGAACGCGCGGCCCAGATCCGTCTCCAACGCGTGGCCCAGACGCACTTCACCGCCATCGTTGGCGGAAATCAGCGTCGTGCCCAGCACCGGATCCCAGTGAACTTCCGACAACGGGAAACGCGCCGCCAGAGGGCTCGCCGTGTGGGCATCGACCAGCCGCAGCAAATCGGCCAAGCGGCGCTGGGTCGGCGTTTCTTTGGCGGTCTGCGGCGCATTGTCCTTCGCCGCCTTCTGATCCACCACCGGCACGTCGCGCGACAGCCCCGCGCTCAGACCCGTGATGATCGGCAAGTCGATCGCCTCGCCCGCGTCCGCCGCCTTGAAGACGAACCCGCCGCGATCCACAAGCAGCAGCTTGCCCGTATCGCTCAGGAGCAAAGCAAACGGTTGGTACTCGGCGATGCGAATCACCAGCGTCGACGGCAGCTGCGCTTCCACGCGCGCGGTGCGTACCCACGGCAGACTTTCAATCGTCCGCTGCACGACGACGGGATCCAGCGCGGTCAAGGACGTGCCTGGCTTCACGCCAGAGGCGTCGATGATGGCTTGACGTTCCACGCGCTTTTGGCCCGTCACTTCGAACTTCGCGACGTGGAAGTGCTGCGTCCGCACGGTGTACTGCTCAAAAAGCCCGGCCGCATAAACCAACTGCGTCGCGCACGCGAGCGCCGCCAGCACGCCCACGACTTTCACCCATGGAAAACGCGGGCCCTGATTTTCTTCAGCGGCGTCCGCGCGCTCCGCGCGTTGCGTGCGCCACGCCTGCCACGACGACCGCCAGCCGGCCAGCCGCTGCTGCCAGGAGACCTTGGGCGCGTTGCGAACATTGCGCACCTTGGTCTGTCGCCGGTTGTAATTGCGGGTGTCCATTTCGTCTCACGGGCCTTTCAGCCGCGCGCCCCCAGCCATTCCTGGCAATCTTCCACAACCGCCATCGCCGCATCGCGTCCGGCCATCTGCCGCGCCGCGTCGGACGCCGCTTGCCACTTGTCCTCGTGGGTCAGCAGATCCTTCAGATTTTGCGCCAGCCGCGCTTCATTCCAGTCACCTTGACGCACCCACGCGCCCGCACCGGCATCAGCAAATGCCTTGGCATTGGCCGCCTGATGGTCGCCGGCCGCATGCGGAAACGGCACCAGAAGCGCAGGCAGACCGGCAGCTGCGAGCTCCGAAACCGTGCCCGAACCCGATCGCGTCACCGCGAAATCGGCCCACGCGTACGCTGCCGCCATGTCGTCGATGAACGAGTCGACCGTGTGCGTGACGCCTTGGTCCGCGTAGCGCGCCGCAACCGGAGCTCCGGGCAGTTTGCCGACCTGATGGCGTACTTCCACTTGGACGCCGAGTTCACGCAGTGCGGCCAGCAGCCCGGGAACGTGCTCGTTCAGGAACTCCGAGCCTTGCGAACCGCCGACCACGAGCACGCGCGGCAAGCGGCCCGCGCCGTTCGTGGCAAAAGTCGCAGCGCGACTCGCGCCCACGCGGCGAATCTCTGGCCGCACCGGATTACCGGAAACAACGGACGAATCGCGGGGGAAATCGCCGCGCGCCGCGGCAAAGCCGAGGTACACGCGATCGACGAGGACGCCCAACACGCGGTTGGTCAGCCCTGGAACAGCGTTGGACTCGTGCACGGCGGTCGCGATGCCCAGACTTCGCGCAGCCAAGAGCGCGGCACCCGACGCGTAGCCGCCCACGCCGATCACGAGCGAGGGCCGTTCGCGTTTCAGGATGGCCCGTGCGGCCAGAATACCTTCCACCAGATTGCGGATGCCTTTGACCTTCGCCAACAGCCCGCCGCCAACCAGCCGCGATCCCGGCACCGTCTCGATGCGCCACCCGCGCTTGGGCACCAAAGTGGCTTCCATGCCCTGCGGCGTGCCAATGAACAGCACGTCACACGCCGGAATCTGCAAACGAAACGCGTCCGCCAGCGCCAGCGCGGGGGTCACATGACCGCCCGTGCCGCCGCCCGCGAGCACGATTTTCTGCAGTTGGCTGACGACGTTGGTCATGAGCGACTGCCCTCCGCGCTGCGGTTGCCGTTGATGATGACGCGGGTGTTGCCGGTGCGCACGGGCGCTTCCTTGCGACGGAACCAGCGTGGGAGCGATGGCCAGGTCATGTCCACGTCCGGGTTGCCGCCACGGCCAACGTTCAGCAAGATCCCGGCGGCCAGCGCCAGAACGATGATCGACGAACCGCCATAGGAGACAAACGGCAGCGTCAGTCCCTTGGTCGGCAAAGTGCCCATCACGACGCCAAAGTTCACCGCCGC
The DNA here is from genome assembly GCA_903896545.1 of uncultured Myxococcales bacterium. Lineage (GTDB taxonomy): Bacteria > Myxococcota_A > UBA9042 > UBA9042 > UBA9042 > CAIYBN01. The sequence goes on from CAITYF010000159.1 coordinate 18,567, forward strand.
TTGGGTGCCAAAAAGGATCGTGATACCCGACGCGAGCAGGCGGCCAAACTCGTCGCGCGCCCGCAGCGCGATGCGCAGACCGCGGCGAATGAAGAAGATGAACGCCAGCGCGATGAGCGCCACGCCGATCAGACCGAATTCCTCGGCGATGATCGAGAGCACCCAGTCGGTGTGACACTCTGGCACGAAGCCAAGTTTTTGCTCGGACAGGCCCAGCCCCTTGCCGAACAGTCCGCCTGCAGCAACCGCCAAGTGTCCGTTGAACCACTGGTAGGATGCGCCGCGGATCATTTCCTGCGGCAGCGCTTCCATGCCCATGACGGAAAGAAGCTGGTGCAAGTAGGCGTTGATGCGCGCAAAACGCATCGGATTGTGAGCGATGAAGACGCCCAAAGCGGCGACGCCCAGGCCGCCCAGAGCGAGGATGTAGCTGAAGTTGGTACCTGCAATGAACGTCATCGCAAAGAGCAGAATCGCCAGCACGATGCCGCTGCCCAGGTCGGGCTCTTTCATGAGCAAGGTAAACGCCACCAGCCACACAAACGCGTGTGGCAAGAAGCCGACCGAGAACTTGTGGGCGTTCTGCCGGGAAATCTGCTTGGTCAGCGCGTGCGCGAGATAGATGACAAACGCCAGCTTGGCGAGTTCCGCCACCTGAAACGGCCCGAGCCAGCGACGCGAGTTGTTCACCACGCGTCCAAAAATGAGGACGAGCACGAGGCCGACCATCGACACGCCGAGCAGCGGGTAGGCGATCTTGCGATAGAGTTGATACGGCGTCCGGATCGCAATGAGCAGCACGAACACGGCAATGCTCAAGTGCGCCATGTGTTTGTGCAGGAAGTGACCGTCGTCGCCGTTGAAGTTGTGCAGGCCGAGCCACACGGACGCCGAGTACGCCATGATCAGGCCGACCGTCATCAGCCCGACGATGATGCTAAACAGCGGCCAGTCCATGCCAACGGGCACGGGCACAAGCGCCGCTTCACCCTTGGGCATCTGCGTCGGTGCTTGAATGCGGGTCTGCTCGGAGAGCGACGCGTCGTCGCCGTCAAAGCCTTCCAGCAGTTCCAGTTCGTCGTCGCTGGCGATCGCGGTCGGGGCCATGACTTACCTCAACTTCAGGCTGGCCAACGCGACCAGCGACAACATCACGGAGATGATCCAGAAACGAATGGTGACGCGCGGCTCCGGCCAGCCGAGCTTCTCGAAATGGTGGTGAATGGGCGCCATGCGCAGGATGCGCTTGCCGGTCCGCTTGAAGTAGAACCGCTGCACCACGACGCTCGCCGCTTCGACGACGAACAGCCCGTTGACGATGAGCGAGAGCAGCTCGTTCTTGGAGAACACAGCGACCATGCCGAGCGTGCCGCCGACTGCCAGCGCGCCGACGTCGCCCATGAAGACCAGCGCCGGGTAGGTGTTGTACCAAAGAAAGCCGATGCCGGCGCCAATCACCGACGCCAGCACGATGGTCAGCTCGTGTGCAGCGGGCACTTCAGGTAGCAGCAGGTACTGGGCGACGTCAAAGTGGCCGAACTTGGCACCGACCAAATAGCACAGCACCGCGAACGTGAACGAGGACACCATGACGGGTCCGATCGCGAGACCGTCCAGACCGTCGGTGAGGTTCACTGCGTTCGAGTAACCGGCGACAGTCACGCAGGCAAAGATGGTGTACGCGATGGGGCCGATGTCCCACGCGAAGTGCTTGGCGCTGGCAAAAGGCAGGAATAGCCGCGCGTCCGCGAGGTCCTTGCCGAACCAGCCGGTGTATAGCAGACCAAAAACCAGCGCCGTCGTGCCGAATTGCGTGATCAGCTTCTGTTTTTCCGTGACGCCCTTGGAGTTGCGATCGCGGATCTTCAAGAAGTCGTCGATGAAACCGAGCACGCCAAAGACGAGTGTCACCACGAGGGTCAGCCACACGAAGACGTTTTGCAGGTCGCCCCAGAGGAGCACCGACAGGAACATGGACATGAGCAGCAAGATGCCGCCCATCGTCGGGGTGCCTTTCTTGGAAAAGTGCGACTGCGGGCCGTCATCGCGGACGACCTGGCCGATCTGCTTTTCCTGAAGCAGGCGAATGAACCACGGAAAGAGCCACATCGCGATCATCAGCGCCGTGGCCATCGCGCCAATCGAGCGGAACGTGACGTAGCGGAACACGTTGAGTGGCCCGAAGTCGCCGCGGAAATGTTGGGACAACCAGAGGAACACGCTAGGACCTCGCAGCGGCCGCCGGGGCGGAAGCAGAAGGGGAAGTCAGGTCGCGCAGGGCGGCAATCGCGCGCTCCATGCGGGCACCGCGCGAGCCTTTGACCAGCACGGTGCCTTGTTTGGGCAGTTTCTCAGCCAGAATCATTGCGGCAGCCTGCTGATCCGCGGCCGCGTAGGCGACGAGTCCACCCGCAGCCGCGCCACGCACGTAGTCATCGGCAAACGGTCCAACAGCGATGAGCAGGTCCGTGCCGACGTCCGCCGCGTGCTTGCCGACCCGCGCGTGCAGATCGTGCTCGCTCGCACCCAACTCCAGCATCGAACCGAGAAGCGCCGCGCGTGGCCAAGGCAGGGTGGCCAACGTATCCAGCGCCGTTTCTACCGAACGCGGATTGGCGTTGTAACAGTCCTCCAGCACCAGCCACGGACCGATGCGCGATGGCAGCATGCGTTGGCCGACCGGCTCGTACCGGCTCATCGCGTGCGCCGCGGCGTGCAAATCCGCGTCTGCCGCCCACGCCACAGCCAGCGCCGCGAGTGCGTTGTGGGCCAGATGCACGCCCAAGCCCGGGAGGCTCACTGGCACCAGCGTGCCCGCGACGTCGGCCACAAACTGCTGGGTCAGCCCATCCACCGTGATCGGCGAGGCCAACTTCACGTCGCCCGCGGTCCTGCCGTAGCGAATCACGCGGCACTTCAGACCGGCGACCACGTCATGCAGCAGCACTTCGTCGTTTGGCACGACTGCAACGCCGTCGTCCGGCAGCGTCCGCAAGATGTCGGCCTTTTCGCTCGCGATGGCCTCGATCGTACCCATGCCGAGCAGATGCGCCTCAGACAGCGCCGTAATCACGCCGATCTTCTGGATGCCGATGTGCGCCAGCTGGGCGATCTCGCCCGGCACCGACATGCCCATTTCCAGCACCGCGACTTGATGCTCCGCAGTGAGCCGCGCGAGTGTGATCGGCAGGCCGATGCGGTTGTTGAAGTTGCCCGCCGTCCACAGCACGTTGCCCAGCGGCGAGAGCGCGAGCGCGGTGAGTTCCTTGGTCGTCGTCTTGCCGTTGGAACCCGTGATGCCAATGACCAGCGGCGCGAAGCGCTCGCGATGGTTGCGCGCCAATTCGCCCAGTTGCAGAAGCGCGTCGTCCACTTCCAGCAGCCACGCGTTGGCCTGCATCGCGTGTTCGACGAATGGCGCGGCTTTGCCAGTCTGCGCGACGATGCCGACAGCGCCGGCTTGGAGAGCCGCAGCGATGAAGTCAGCGCCGTCAAACGTCTCACCGGGCAGGGCGACAAACAGTGCGCCGGGGGCCAGCTTGCGGCTGTCCGTGCACAAATCCGTCGTCCAACGCGACGAATCCGCGAGCAAACGCCCGTTCGTCGCGCGCAGCGCAGTCTGTCCGTCAAAGGCAAAACCGAGAGGTCGCGTCGTCATCGTCACACCCCCACGTGGTTCGGGCGCGTCAGGCCGAGGTAGCGTTCCGCCATCGCCGCGTCGTCAAACGGCCGTTCTTCCTTGCCGACGATCTGCACGGTCTCGTGGCCCTTGCCGGCGATCACCAGTACGTCGCCTGGACGCAGCACGCCGATCGCGCGCCGAATCGCTTGCTCGCGATCTTCCTCCACGAGGTAGCCGCAACGCCGCGGACCGCTTTGCAGCTTCGTCAGCGTCGACGGCACAAACCGCTCCAGCTTCTCCGCACCGGTCATCCGCAGACCTTCTTCGACCGCGGTGAGGATCACTTGCGGATCTTCCGTGCGCGGGTTGTCGCTCGTGGCCACGCACAGGTCGGCCAACCGCGCGGCGACTTGTCCCATCAGCGGACGCTTGCCCGGATCGCGATCGCCGCCGCAGCCCAGCACCGCGATCAACCGACCCTGCGCGCCGACCAAGGGCCGCAACGTCACCAGAATCTGCTGCAGCGCGTCCGGCGTGTGCGCGTAGTCGACGAGCACGAGCGCGCCCGTGTGGTTCAGGATCGGCTGGAGGCGCCCGCGCGGCGCTTGGAGCGTCTGGCAACCGGCAGTCAGCGCTGCGTCCTTGACGCCGAGCGCGCGACACACGAGTAGCGCCGCGGCCAGATTCTCGGCGTTGTGCCGACCGATGAGCGGCGTCTGCACCGCCAGCGGACGATGCCCTTGACTCGCCAGCACAAACGACAGTCCTTGCGCCGTCAGCTTCAGCTGTTCGACCTGATGTTCCGCCGCACCGTGGGCGCCCAAACTCCATGCCTGGGCGCGGCCTTGATGCCAAACCTGCGCCGCCGCATCGTCGTCCGCGTTCACAAATGCGTGCGGGGCCTTCAGGTCGCCGCCAAAAAGCTGCACCTTGGCTGCTGCGTACGCTTCGACAGTGCCGTGGTAGTCCAGGTGGTCGCGGGTCAGATTGGTCCAGATCGTCGCGGCGAACCGCGTACCGGCGACACGATGCTGGTGCAAGGCGTGCGAGCTCACCTCGATCGCGACGTGTGTGAAGCCTTCATCGCGCAGATCCGCGAGCAATTGCTGCAGCGTCTCAGCGTCTGGTGTGGTCATGTGCGACGGGCGCGTGCCTTCGGGAGTCCAGATCCCCGTCGTACCAATCGCCGCGGCGCGGAAGCCAGCGGCGGTCAGCAGCTCCGCGATGAGCACCGTCGTCGTCGTCTTGCCGTTCGTGCCCGTCACGCCGATGACCTGCAGCGTGCGGCTCGGATGCCGGTGCAGCGCGGAGGCGAGCGCGCCCAATGCCTTGCGGCTGTCCGAAACGTGCAGCACAAGCCCGGCTTCCGTTGTGAATGGCAGATCGGCGATGACCGCAACCGCCCCTGCGGCCAGCGCCACTGTCGCGTAATCCAGACCGTGGGCGCGCGTACCTGGGACTGCGACGAACACGGAGCCCGGTTGAACACGCCGCGAGTCAGCGGTCACAGCGCGCACGGCGACGTCGAGGTTGACGTCATCCGCCACCTCCACCCGCACACCGCTCTGCTGCAACAACTCCAGCAAGTTCATCTTCACAGGCTCCTAGTGTTTGACCGTGGGCTTGACCGCGTCCGCTGGCTTCGCGGGCACGGGGACTTTGACGGGAACGATCGGCTTATTCGGGGCTGTCGCTTTGACTGGAACCGCCGCTTTGACTGGAACCGCCGCTTTGGCCGCAGCATTCGCCTTGACCGGCACGATGGGCTGGGCTGGCGCGGTTGGCTGTACCGCGCCGCCTGGGCGGACCGGGCTTGCCGGTTTCTGGCCGTCCGCGGGCTTCGTCGGGTCAGCGGGCTTCACTTCTTCCGGCGGCGGCGTCGGCGGGCGCGCGTCGGCTACTTCGCTCATCCGCTTGAACGTCACCTTCACGGCGGTTCCCTTCGCGACGACTTCACCCGCAGCAGGCACTTGTTCGACGCCCACACCGCTTCCGCCTGCAGCCAAATCGAGCTTCGCGGTCGCCAAGCGCTCGCGCACAACTCGCATCGGCAGCCGCAGCACGTCGGGCACCCGCACCATGCCTTCAGCTACGGGCGTCGCGTCGATATCCGCGGGCTTCTGCGGGGTAACCGCCGCCATCAGCGTCGCCGCGGTCTTTTGAGCCAGCACTTTTCGCTCCGCGTCTTCCCGTTTGGCCTTCTCCGGATCGTTGCGATCCAGGTACGGCGCGCCCGGACTCGGCGGAACGCCCAGGTACGGCAGCGTGAACCGCGCGATTTCACGCACGACCGGCGCCGCGACTATGCCGCCGTAGCGGGCGATCTTGCCGAGTTTCGGGTCGTACTTGGTCGGCGTGTCGATGGCCGCAAAGACCACCAGCCGTGGCTTTTCAACCGGCGTAACGGCGATGAAACTGCCGACCCAGTGCTTGTCGTCGTAGCCCACGCAGCCGGGCTTGCCTTCCACGTCAAACCACGCTTTTTTCTCGCGGTTGTAGCTGCACGCCTGCGCTGCCGTGCCGGTCTTGCCGCCAATCGAGTAGTTGGGCAGGCGCGCCGCCGTGCCCGTACCGCCCAAGCTCTGACCGTCGTACAGCGGGATGTTCTTGGGTTGGCAAACGGACGCCATTGCCTTCACGGTGTCCTGCGCCACGTCCGCGTCAAACACACGCACGTCGGTCTCGTTGGTGACGTATTTCTCAGTCTTGCCCGTCGCCGTCGTCAGCGCGCGGATCAGCTTGGGACGCCGGTACACACCGCCGTTCGCCAGCGCGCCGTACGCCGCAACGATCTGCAACGGCGTGACGGCGATGCCCTGACCAAACGCGATATTGGCGAACTGGACGTTCGGCCACTTGTCCGCCGGCATGGCCAACTGCCCGCCGCCTTCACCGAGGATGCCGAGGTCGATCCGCCGACCAAAGCCAAGCTTGGTCAAGTAGTTCCCGAACGTCTGCTTCTGCATTCGCATGACGATCTTGGTCATCGCGATGTTGGACGACACCTGCAGGCACTGCCACCAGTTGCACTCGCCGTGCGGGTGGTCGTCCTTGATGATCTTGTCGCCGACCAAGACGGGCGAACCGATGCCGATGATCTCCGTCTTGCTCAGCTTCTTTTCCTGCAGCGCGGAGGCGACAGTGAAGACCTTGAACGTCGAGCCCGGTTCGTACTGGAATTCAACGCCGATGTTGTGCAAGCCGCTGTTGGGCGCCGTGCCGATGTCGTTCGGGTTGAAGCCCGGATACTGCGCCAGCGCCAGCACTTCACCGCTCTGCACGTCCATCACCACCGCGATGCCATGATGGGCTTCAAACTCGCGCACCGCCGCTTCCAGGTGGTGTTCGGCGACCGCCTGAACCTTCTCGTCGATGGTCAGCGTCAGGTTCTTGCCGCCAAACACGCTCGGATCCGGCGCGCCGTCGATGTAGAGCGGCGTCGCGCTGGAGTCCTTATACGACCACACTTCCACTTCCTGACCGCGCAGGACCTTGTCAAACGAGGCTTCGATCGAGCCCGTCGTGTTGTCGCGGCCAACCAGCGGCCCCGCGAGCTCGTTGTTCGGGTAATACCGGATGAAGCGCGGCTCCAGCGTGACGCCCGGCAGCTCGCCGTCCGCGATCGCTTCCCGAATCCCCTGACTCTGCTTGTCGGTCAGCTTGTGCGCGAGGTAGGCGAACGAAATGCCTTTGTCCGTCGGCTTGCCGTCCTTGCCAACTTCATGGCGGTTCATCTGGTCGCGGATGTAGGTCTCTTCCTTGCCCGTTGCGCCGAGGATCTTGACGATCTTGTCGGTGATCTTCGTGCGAAACGCGATGCCTTCCGCGCTGTCAAAAGGCATCTGCGTCGGCGTCGTGGACACCTTCTTCTTGGCTTCCTTGATGAACGGCGGCAGCACCCAGCGCGGATTGGCCGAGACCGAATTCGCCGACAAGCTCGTCGCCAGCGTCACGCCATTGCGGTCCTCGATGTCGCCGCGCCGTGTCTCGATCTTGTTCAGCTTCAGCAGGTTGCCCTTGGCGTACTTCTCCAGCGTCGCCTTGTTCACGACCGTCCAAACAGCCGCGCCGTAGGCAAACACCAGGTACACGCCCAGCAGACCGACGACGAGTTGCACGCGGCGCTTGGCGCGATCCTGACGTGCCTGCGGCGTCGTGCCAGCGCGATCGATCAGCTGAAACAGCCGAGCGGGCAGCATCTTCCGGGGCAGATCGCGCACGTCCGTTGCCATCACAATCCCCCAACTTGGCGACTTTCGCTGCCGCCCATGCCTTGCCGTGTCCGGGCTTTGCAGCGCCGTCCCAGCATCGTGTCGCCGCCCAACTCGGCACATTTGCGAAATTCCGCGTCTGCTTCGGCCATTTGCCCGTCCGCCGAGAGCGCCTCGCCGCGCTGCATGTGCAGGTCTGCGTAGGTCGGGCAACGGGTCGTCGCCTCCGTCATCTGTTCGACGGCACCCTTGAAGTCGCGCTGTTCCATCGCCAGAAGGCCCAAGTTGCGGTAGCCGTTGCAGAATTTCGGGTTCAAGAACACCGCGAGTTTCAGGTTCTTGTCGGCCAGCCGCAGGTCGCCCAACCGCAGGTACGCCCAGCCCAAGTTGTTGTAAACGAGGTAGTGCGTCGTGTAGGTCGGCTCTTTCAAGAGCGGTTCCAGCGTCGCAATCGCGTCCGCCCAGCGCTCCAACTCCAGGTAGGTCACGCCCAGATGGTTCCGCGCGGGATAGAACTTGGGGCGACTCGCCAGCGCGCGCTTGAAGCTCTCGGCGGCTTCTTCGAGCTGCTTGCGACCAAACTGAATGAAACCGTAGAGGTAGTTGGAGTCCGCGTGGTCGGCGTCCACTTCCAGCGCTGCCACCAGCTCGCGGATCGACAGGTCGATGTTCTTGGACTCAAAGTAGCCCGCGGCCAGCTTGTAGTGAAACTCTGCCTTGTCCTCGCGCGCTTTGCGCTCCACTTCCGCCGACGAACAACCCGCCAGGCCCGTCACACCCAACGCGCACGTCGCCAGCACTGCCAAAAGCAGCCAGCGGGGGCGATGGGGGATGGTGCGCAGGGACAACATGGTTACTCGACTTCTACTTGTTCATCGGCGCCGGGAACGCGCATGTGGTAGACCTCATTGGCCTCTTTGCGCAGTTCGTTGGGATTCTTCAGACCTGTCAGGTTCGCTTCCGCGTGGCGGTTCGCCTCGATCTGTTCGCGCAGCGCGTCGTTGGCGCGCACCAACTCGTACGCCGTGCGGATGCCCGACGACGAGCGCCGAACTTGCAGCACGCCAAGCGTTGCAATCACCATCGCGAGGCCAAGAATCACGATCACGCGCCCCCAAAAGAACCGCTCGGAACGCTCGGAGCGCTCCGCGTCGGAGATCGGCCGCCGCTGCCACCACTGCGTCAGGCGCTGGCCATCCAGCGCGTGATCCAAGGTCTGGCTGCTGGCATGGGCTGGTTTGTCGTGTCGCTCGTTCATCATGCAATCTCTCTGCGTGCGCTGCCCTTCACTCTGCCTTTTGGTCTTCACCGGTTGACATAACCAGTTGACACTGAAGGCCGTTATGCGACGTCCCCGGGCGTGGTCAACTATTTGTCAACTTTTTCGCAACACCGCTTCTCCACTTAGGAATTTTCGTCCTCATCTTCCACGTCCATCGCCGCGTCCGCCCCTCTGCGCCAGAGCGCCCGAAGCCGGGCACTGCGGGCGCGCGGGTTGTCCCGCACTTCTTCGTCCTCGGCCGCGCGTGGCTTGCCGCGCATGAATTCGCCATACTTCTTAGGCGCTTGAGCGCGCATCATCTGCTTGACCAGTCGATCTTCACCGGAATGGAAACTGATGACCGCCAGCACGCCGCCGTCTTGCAGCAGCCCGGGCGCGTCGCGCAAAAGCGCTTCCAGTTCATCGAGTTCGCCGTTCACCCAGATCCGCAACGCTTGGAACACCAGCGTTGCCGGGTGCACGTTGCGGTCGCGTGGCAGGCGCGCAGCCAACCGTTGCGCGAGCTTGGCTGTCGTGTCGGCGCCTTCCTGCACCGACTGGAGCACGATGCGCGCGGTGCCAATGGAGCGCCGAATGTCGCCGTACTCGTAGAGCACGTCCGCAAGGTCTTCCAGAGTCACCGCTTCCAGCCGTTGCGCCAGCGTCAGGCCGGTCGACGTGTCCATTCGCATGTCCAGCGGCCCTTCGTGGCGCAGGGAAAACCCGCGTTCCGCCGTGTCAAACTGGTGCGAAGAGACGCCCAGATCCGCGATAATCGCAGTCACGTCGTGCACCTGCAGATCGCGAAGCACCTTCGCCACTTGGCCAAACGGCGTGTGGACGGCGCGGAATCGGTCGCCAAACGGCGTCAAGCGAGTTGTCGCTGCCGCAATCGCGCTCAAGTCGCGGTCCAGACCGATGACCCGCGCATGGGGCAGCGCGTTCAGGATTGCCTCCGAATGACCACCGCCACCCAACGTGCAATCGACGATCAGCGCGTCTTGCCGACCCGCCGCGGCCTTCACCACCGCTTCGGTTACCGCATCGCGCAGCACGGTGACGTGCTGAAAAGCGGCACTTTCCGAGGACGAAGTTGTCAAATCAGCCTCAGATTGCCCACGCCCAGCGGGCAATCGCGTCTCACTCACAGCCCCAGCTCCGCCAGCGCCTGATTCCAGGTGCCGAGCGACTCGCCGGTCATTGCGTTCTCGATGTCGCGCTGCGTCGCCGCCCAGTTTTCACCGGACCAGACTTCAAACCGGCGCACTTGGCCGATCAGCACGACTTCTTCTTTTGCCGCGACGCCTGCCCACGCCCGCAGCGCGGGAGCCAGCACGATGCGACCGTGGCTATCCGGTTCCACCGCCTGCGCGCTGGCAAACTGGAAGTGCAGCAGCTTCTGCACCGCCGGTTCCGACGACGGCAGGCTCATCACTTTGTCTTCCCGCGCTTCCCAGTCGCGCGCCGTGTACGCCTGCAGGCAGCGGTGCAAAGTCGACTTGGCCAACACCAAACGCGAATCACCATTCTGCTCAAGCAGTTGGCGAAAGCTGGACGGAATGCTCAAGCGGCATTTGTCGTCCACGCGCTGGTTGTGTTCGCCGCGAAATCGCATGTGCCTTCAGTCGGTTGGGCGCTGTTCGCCAGGATCGTTTCGTTCTCTTGCGGGGCAACGGTGAAGCAGCTTTTTGGACCGTTTGCGGATCCTGTTGGACCCTGCAGTCCCGGACCAGTAGCGCCCGCTACGATCCGCTTCATCCCATTTCCTCCCACCGAGAGTAGTTGCCCGCGCGCGTTTGTGTCAACGCTCAACCGCGATCGGTGGCGGTTTTTGGCACTGAAAGTCCCGACTTGGGTGGGGAACCGCCGCAGCCAGCCGCGCCGGACGCCGGTCCGTCGCGATCGACCCAGCGATCGAAAACATCGCTTGCGTGATGCGATCTTGGCATCTATCTAAAACAACTAGTGAATCGCCAAAAAACATGATCACGCGCGGCAACAGTTGTGGCCACGGGCGCTCCCGCTACAATGCGCGTAGGAGGTGTCTGATGCGCGGTGCCAAGTTCCTGAGCCAGAAAGTGTTGACGGTCCAAGTTCTCGCGGTGTGGCTGGCGGTGTGCGGTGTGACCGCGTGCGGCAGCAAGGCGACAGACAGCGACGCTTCCAGCACGACGGAAGACGGCGCGTCGTCCTTAGACGTCGCGAACGACGTTGCGACAGGCGACCTACCCGGCCATGACGCGATCGCGGTGGACACGAGCAAGGTCGAGTTGAAAGACCTGTCGCCGGTGGTGAAGGTATTTGAGCAGGGCCAGCAGCTGGAATCCGCCATTCGCGCGGCCTTCATTCGCCCTCTGGACTGCACCGCGGCGGCACCGTGTCCGTTGGTCATTGTGGTGGGAGATTACGACACGCCCGCGTTCCCGACGTTCACGGATGCGGCCAAAAAGCTCGCCGCGATCAGTCACGTCAACGTGATCCTCCTCAACCCACCCGGCACCGGCGCGGGCGCGCAGCACTCCAGCGGCACCAACGACTTTGGCGGCGTATGGCACACAACGACGGTCAAGGAAGTGTTCAAGCTGCAGTCGGTCGCGGCGGGCGTCGACAAGACCAAAGTCGGTTTCTTGACGATCGGCACGGGCATCGTTCCGGTTGCGGGCGCGTTCTACACGTTCCCCTCGGAGTTGGCAGCGGCAGCGTTCGTGATCGACGTGGAAGGTCCGGCTGACCGCTGCGCCATGAGCCAAGCGCCCGAAGACGACAAGAAGAACATCGGCCCTGGCGACGGCGCGGGGAGCAGCGACACGGCGTGCCACTTCACCGTTGCGCCGCACTCGGTGCAGTATCCGCCCGCGCAAAACGGTCATCCCGCGAGCATCGTCTGCGCGCCCGGCGCGTGGCCGATCACGGAAACCGGCAAGGGCTGCGACGGCGACGGAAATGGCTGGTGGGTCGACCGCGAGCCGTACGGCAAGCTGCAGAAAGTCACCGCGCGCTACCAGCGCCTGCAGTTCAAGTACGACCACCGCCTCCCCAGCCACTGGTCCAGCCGCTTGGCGATGAAGGCGGTGGCCAACTCGCCCAGCAACTTCTTCATGCTGAACGACATGCCAGGCGCAAATGGCGCGCCGGGCTGCGGCACGATCAACGACGAAGACTGTGCGGCGCTGGAAAGCGGTGGGCAGTCCTGCTGGCTCTCCGGCGACTACGGCAACGGCCTTCCGCCCGCGCCCTACGCGGAAGCCGACTTCCGGCCGATCTCGTGGGACGCGCTCTTCTCCGAAGTGCTCCCGGATTACGTTGCCCGCGTGCTCGACACCAAGGGCTTCCCGAAGTGCAAGTGACCGCGCACCCCGCAATTCGCAGCGCCGCGACCGTGGTGCTGCTGCGCGACACGCCAGCGGGGCCCGAGACGTTTTTGGTGCGGCGTCACGGGCAAAGCGGCTTCATGGCCGGCGCGACGGTGTTTCCCGGCGGCAAGTTGGATGACGCTGATCACCTCGCGCAAACGCAAGGGCGGACGTCCCAGCAGTGCGCCGAGGTGCTCGGACTGACCGACCCCGAGTTGGCCTGGCGCATTCACGTCGCCGCGATCCGCGAATTGCATGAAGAGGCGCACGTACTGCTCGCGCGGGATGTCCAAGGTCGACTTGTCGACGCGTCTGTGGTCGCACAGATCGATGCGGCGCTGGCCGACGCACACGAAGGCCACCAACTGCCGGCGGGCAAGTGGCATGAAGCGCTGCTCGAAGCCGACCTGTTCTTGGCGCTGGACCTGCTGGTGCCGTTTGCCCACTGGCTGACGCCGCGCGCGGAGCCTCGGCGGTTTGACACGTGGTTCTTCGCCGCGGTCCAGCCGTCCGACCAGCAAGCAGCGCTCGATCCGCACGAATCGAGCGACGCGTTTTGGCGGACGCCGTCCGAAACATTGCGCGAACACGACGCCGGTGGCGCGATCCTGCTGCCGCCGCCGACGCTCCACACGGTGCTGCAGATGACCGCGCTGGGTCCCGACGTGGCGTCGGTCATCGCTGGTTTGGCGCAGGGCGGCGTTGGTCCGTGTGTGGAACCGCATTTCGAGATTGCGACGCCGGAAGGTCCCGCGATCATCCTGCCCGAAGACGAAGGTCACCCCGAACACGCGGCGTGGCGCAAAGAAACGGGATTGCCGCCGCAGCGCAGTCGATTTCTGCTTCGCGAAGGTCGATTTTCACTGATTCGATCGTGACTGCACGCCTGACGGCATTTCGACAGCAGACGTCGTCGACGTGCCGCGTGCCACCAGCGGTGCGAGCGCCGTCCAGTCCAAGGCGGAAACAGGCTTGAGCCACAGGCGTTGGAGACACGTCTTTCTGGTCAGAAGCGCCAGCCGACGTTGACGCGGCCAAGCGCGCCGGTCAGCGGTGCTGAGCCTGCCACGGGCCACCAAGTCGTCGCGCCGATGTTGCCGTGCACGTAGAGCGCGCCGAACTGCGTGTGCAAACTGGGCCCGGCCAAGAGCCGCGCGCCACCTTCGGACTCGCTGGGGTCCCAGATCGCCTCCAGATCCTCGCCGACCGCTTCGAGGCCGATCGACGTCTGCGCGCTGACCTGCCATGCGGCGGCTGCGCCCAGGATCATGTCCAAACCGTCGCGCTTGCGGGAAATTGGCGCTTCCAGATTGCCCGACACCTGCGTGTGCAAACGTCCCCAACTGCGGCCGACCAGCACGCGCGCCCGCGGCACGAACACGCCAGTCACGTCGCGGTAGCCGCCCAGCGCGATCTGGAGCGACACGCCAACCGATTTTTGCGTCAGTACGCGCTGGATCACTTCCGCGCCGATCGCGCCCGCGCGGAGGTCGGTGGCGTCTGGCTGCCAGACCGCGCCGCCAAAAGCTTCCAGCGTCGTCCCGTCCAGAATCTGGTGCCGCACGCGCACGCCTTGCTCGATTCCACGACCACCCAACGGCCGCAGTTCACGCGTGCCCAGCGTCGTCTGCGATTCCACGGCCGTCCGTTGTTCGCCTTCCAAGCCGCCCTGCTGGTAGACGTAGGGTGTCTCCGCGACCGCTTGGCTCGCGAGCAACATCCCCGCCATGACAACTGCCCAGCGCATCGACCCTCCGCACAACAGACTAGGCGTCGTGTCGGTCATTGGTCAATTGCCAATCGCCACAGGGACGCGGCGATTGGGCAACAAACCCGCGATGAGATTGCCACGCGCACGAGTCCGCCGTACCGTAGCGCGCGTTGGGCGCCTTGGGGGCACCGGTTCGGGGGAAACATGTTGCATTTGCGGAAGGTTCTGGCGCTGGCGTTGCTGATGGCGTTGGGGGCGTGCTCAGAAGACGCCAAGACGGTGGCGGACGATGTGCAGGTGGACGCGGCGGACGACGTCGCGGTGGACGTGACAACGCAAGGCACCGACGCTGTCGACGCGGCAGACGTTTTTGACCCCACGGGCGCGCTGGGGTTCCACAAAGCGCCGCCACTGCCGATCAACGCGTCGTCGTCGTCCCGCTTTCAGATCCCAACGACGTTCACCGTCGGTCAGTTTCAGCCCGGCGTCTGGGTTTTGCCCAACGGGCGGCTGCTGACTCCCGCGGGCGATCAAGTCGAGTTGAAAAGCTACGCGATGGGTATCGTCGCGCATCCCAACGGAAAATTCGCCTACATTTCCAACGATCGCGAGGACGGTCCGAGCCTGCAGGTGGTCGATCTGGCGCAAAAGAAGGTCGTGCAGACCGTGCCGCGGCCAGACTTGTACCGCTTCCTGGTGGTGTCGCCGGACGGGCAGTATCTGTACGCGTCGGGCGGTCCGGAGGCGACGTCGTGGCGCATGAAGATCGCTGCGGACGGCACGCTGACCGAGGATCGTTCCTATTCGCCGAATCACGGCTTCTTCTCGATCGCGCTCTCGCCCGATGGCAAGAAACTCTACGGCGTCACCAGTTACGCGACGCTTGGAAAGGCGGGCACGCAGCTCTTTTCCGGCTATGACGCGGACACGGGTGCGAACCTGTTTTCGGTGCTGACCGCGACGACGCCTTACGATTTGGTTGTCACGCCTGATGGCAAGTTCGCGTACTACGTGACTTGGCGCGACGGCAACGTCCAGCGCGTGGATCTGGCGAACCCGACCTCGCCGACGGAAGCCGACACGCTGCCGCTGGGCTTCAACGCGCAAGGCATCGTCGTTTCCCCCGATGGCAAGACGCTGTGGGCGTCGATCGTCGAAGCGGACGAAGTCGCGCAAATCGACGCGGCGACGCTCAAGCTGGTCAAGCGGATTCCGGTCGGTATGGCGCCGCTGGATCAGCCGCTGATGTCGCCGCGCGGCCGTGATCCGGGGTTGATGGCGCTCTCGCCCGACGGCAAGCGCCTGTACATCGTGTGCGCGATGTCCAACGAAGTGAGCGTGGTGGACACCGCGGCGGGTAAGGTCATCGGCGCGATTCCGGTCGGCTGGTATCCATCTGGCGTCGCGGTGACGGCGGACGGCAAGTCGCTGCTCGTGGCCAACGCCAAGGGCGTGGGTCTGCCGCCGTGGGACGGTTCCACGTCCGTTGAGAAGGCGTACATCGGCACGCTGAGCATCATTCCGACTCCAGACGACGCGGCGCTGATTCAAGGCCAAAAAGACGTGTTGGACAACATGATCGGCGTGACGGGGCTCGGTCGTCTGGCGCAAACGCCGGAGTCCAAGGTTGTGCTGCCGGAGAAAGGTCCGTCGCCGCAGATCAAGCACATCGTGTACCTGATGCGCGAGAACAAGACGTTTGACGCGGAGCTGGGTGACATCGGAACGACCTTGAAAGAAGCCAAGGCAGATCCGAAGTTCACGATCTTTGGCGAGGAATTCACGCCGAACTTGCACAAACTGGCAGCGAACTACTGCCTTTTGGACAACTTCTACACGGACGGCGACTACTCGGCGACGGGGCACGGCTACGCGACAGCAGGCAAGCCTTCGGATTACATCGAGAAGTTCTACGGTTTGTCCGACAAAGGCGCGGATCCGACCTGGAACGTGGGCAAGCTGTCCGCGCCGGGTCAGGGCTTCCTGTTTAGCAACATGCTGGCGTATGGCTACACGGCGGCGAGTTTCGGCGAGATCGTCGGCATGAACGACCCGTACATTTTTGAGAACGTGCTGCAGGGCGATTACCCGGGCCTTGTGTTCAATCTGGGGGTGAAGGACGTCGACAAGGCGAACTACTTCGCGGAGTGGATCAAGACCCACGACTTGCCGACGTTCACGTTCCTTTCCGTGCCCAACAACCACACGTGCTGTGGCGGCACGCCGGACAAGGAGTCGCCGCGCTCGATGGTGGCGGACAACGACTTGGGCACGGGCATCATCATCGACGCGCTGTCCAAGAGTCCGTACTGGCACGAGACAGTCGTCTTCATCTTTGAGGACGACCCGCAGGATGGCGGCGACTCCGTGGCGTATCACCGCTCGCCGCTTCTGGTCGTCAGCCCGTGGTCGAAGAAGGGCACCGTACTGCACGATCACTTTGCGACCGCCGGCATACACGCGACGTTGGAGCGCATGCTGGACGTGACGCCGCTGACGGAGCTGGATGCGCTGGCGTCGCCGATCTACGGCTGCTTTACGGACAAGCCCGACGACGGACCGTATCAGAAGCTCGATCGCGTATACCCCGTGACGACCAACGCTCAGGAAAAAGGCAAGAAATGGTCCAAGGGCATCCAGAAGGCCTGGGACGAGATGCAGTTTGACGCGCCCGATCAGAATCGCGGGTTGGGTCGACTGCTCTGGTTGATGTACAAAGGCACCCCGGCGCCGTGGCCCAATTGGTTGATTGGCCGCGCAGGAGAGGGTGTGGATGCGGACGATTAGTTGCACGTTCTTGATTCTACTGGCGAGTTGCCGGCACCAATCGGAGCCGCAGACGACAGCACCGCAGGCTCAACCGGCCGCGGCTCCTGCGCCTGAGTCTGTTCCCGCGCCCGCCGCCGCAACGCCGACGTCGCGATCCGATCGCGCGCCGAGCGTGCAGCAAAGGCCGACGATGTGGTCGCGCGTGCGCGATTGGCCCGATCCGGTGGCAGTCGTTCAGGATACGCCGATCGCGCGCAAGGATCTGCTGGCCGATCTGCAAGCCGAGGTTGACGGTGGCGTGCTGACCAATGACGTCGACGAAGTCACTGGGCTGCGCGCCGCCGCGACGGCGCTGGAAGCGCGCATCGACGCCGTGATTGTGCACAAGGCGGTGCCAACGGGTGCAATCCTGGCGGTTGAACGCGCGGCGCAAAGCGAGTTGGTGGCGGAGCAGACGCGCGCCGGTGGTCGCGATCTGTGGCTGAAGGCGATCGCGCGGCGTGGTCAGAGCGAAGAAGGACGGAAGCGATCGCTGCTGACCCAAGCGGGGCTGGATGCTCTCGTGGCCAAGGATGTCCCGCCCGCCACGGAAGCTGACCTGCGCGAGCGGTACGAGCACAACCAGAAGCTGCTGACGCTGCCTGCCGCCGTGCGCGTGCGCGAGATTTCCGTGCCGACGACGGACAAGCCGGGCTCAGTTCTGGCGGGCGCGGCGGAGACGAAGCTGAGCGCGCAGGTGCTGGGCGACCAACTGACCACGCCGACGAGCGGCTGGCTGACGCGGCGCGAGCTGGGACCGGAGCGCTGGGCGGCGGTTGCGAACCTGAAAGTCGGGCTGTTGACGCCGATTGTGCGGACGTCGTTTGGCGTCCACCGGCTGCAGGTCATCGAGCACCGCGCTGAACGCAAGCAGTCATGGGCAGAGGCGAAGGTGCGGCTGGCGGCGTACGTCGAGCGCTTTCGCACGTTTGAGGCGGGACACAAGCTCCTGCTGAAGCTTCGCGCGGCCGCCAAGGTGCAGCGTTTTTCGCCGTTTGACCATCCACCGGGCGGTTTGCCGCTGGCAGGTGATGTCACCGTCGGCGCTTTTGAGGAGGATGACGACTGATGCGATTTCTTGCCTTCGCGCTTCTGGCCAGTGCCACCTTTGCGCAAACCTCCTACGCCCAAGCGCAACCCAACGCGACGGATGCTGGTACGGATTCGGCCGACGGTGTTGACGTCAATCCGGCTGATTCCAACAACGGTAGCGTCGCTCGCGATACCGGCGAACGCACGACTGTCGCGCCGACGCCGACCGCGGTTGCGACCGGCCCATTGCGGGACCTGACGCTTGAGCCGACCGGCTTGCTGCGGACCAGCATCATCTACTCGACGTCAGACACTTCCGTCGTGGGCGGCAAGACGGTGGATTCGTCCAAAGCCGATCCGTCGCTGTTTGGTTATCGCCAAGGCTTCGTCTTGGAAAACGCGCAGTTTGGCGTGAAGGGTAAGTCGGCGGAATCTGGGCTCTACTACAGCGCGCGCGTGGAAATGGTGCCGCGTGAAAAAGACGGCAACAGCTCGCGCGACTTTTTGCGTGACGGCTACATCGGCTGGAACGGCTTGAAGGTCGTCGACGTGCGGCTTGGCTGGCAAAAGGTGGCGTTCTCCCAGGCCAATCTGAAAGGCACACACGACCAAACGCTGCCGTACGCGCCGACGTTTGACGTGTTCACGCCGACGCGGCAACTCGGCCTGACGGTCGCGGGCATGGACACCAAAGAGCGGGTAAAAGTGACGGTGGGCGCGTTCAACTCGGCCAAACAGGCGCTGGAACAGCTCACGGACTCTTCACAGTTGATGATGGCTGGCCGCGCGGAAGTGAACATTGACCGCTTCCTGGGCGACGACGTCGGCTTCAAGTGGCGCATTGGCGGCGGTGCGGCGTACACCAAGAAGTACTTCGACAACGGACAGCAGCGCATGTGGTTCGGCGCGGACACGCGCGCGCGCTGGCGCTGGCTGGAACTGGAAGCGGAATTCGTGCAGATGCAGTTTTTCACCGACGCCGCGTCGGATGGATCGCAGCCTGTGCACGCTGGCAGTGGTTGGCACACCGACTTGACCGGCTGGCTCCTGGACGACCGCGTGTCGATCACCGGGCGCATCGAGCAGATGGACGGCGACGACACGCTGACCGACGGTCAAAGTCTGATCATCGACACGTTGGCGCGGCAGAAGAAGCAGTGGATGACGCTGGGCATTGGTTACACGCACGGGAAGGTCGGTCGCTGCATTCTGGCGTGGATTCATCGCTCCGAGTTGGAAGGGTTTGAGCTGGCCAACGACAATGGCCAGTTGACCTGCCATGTGGCATTCTAAGCGTGCTGACCGGTCTTGAACCGCGGTCAGTGTGTGTCGAGACGAGCCTGGGCGACTGTTTTGGGGGAACTATGAAGCGTTTTGCGGTGATTTTGGCATGTTTTGCGCTGCCGGCGTGCTTGGAAACCAAGGCAGCGACCAACGCGGCTGATGTGGCGACGACCGAGGACACCGCCGCGGTGGACATTGCGGGCGACGCTTCCACGACGACGGGTGACTCGCCGGTTGCCGTGACCGCGCCTGCAAGCTGGGCGAGCGACCCGAACAAGGCCGTGAAAGCGGTGCACATGACGTGGCAACACGATGCGTCGACGACCGTCACGGTGCAGTGGACGACCCCGGCGACGACGTTGGACGGCTACACGCCGAAGGTGTGGTTCGGCCCCGCTTCTGGCGCCGCTGACGATGGCAGCAAGATGCAGTTCGCCCCCGCGCTCACCGCGACCGGTGCGGGTGAAATCTACTACCAGACGATCACCGACGTGACGCCCGATACGCCGAGCTACATCACGTGGACCGTCGAACTGACCGGTTTGAAGCCGGCGACCGACTACGTCTTCCGCGCTGGAACGTGGGCGGACTTCAAGGCAGGCGCGTTCGTCTCGCCGGACCTCTCAGACGTTCAGCATGTACGCACCGCGATAGCCAAGGGCAAGCGCGACCCGTTCAACCTGATCCTCTGCGGTGACAGCCGCGGCGGCACGGAGAAGATCCGCACGAACGCGGACCGTTTGGCGAAGATCGACGCCGCGTTTTGGCTCTTCAACGGCGACTTCAACGAGACTGGCGTGCAGGAACAGTGGGACGACTGGTTCGACGCGATGAAGCCAATCCTGAGCAAGCGTCCGCTCATGCCGGTGCAGGGCAACCACGAGTTCTTCCCGCCGACGTTCTACGGCCAGTTTGCGCTGCCGGTTGAGGCGGGCGTGGGCGCGGACTACAAGGAGCACGCGTGGTCGTTTACCTACGCGAATGTGCACTTTATCGGCTTGGATTCGACGCAGGATTCCAACGTTCAGGATCAGGTCGCCTGGCTTGAATCCGACCTGAAAGCCGCGCGCGCCGACAAGGACATCGACTGGATCATCGCGACGATGCACCATCCCGCGTACTCGGCGTGCACCAACCATGGCTCGACTGATCGCGTGCAGAAGTATTGGGTGCCGCTGTTCGAGAAGTACGACGTGGATCTGATCTTTGCCGGCCATGACCACAACTACGAGCGTTCCTGGCCGTGGCGCGCCAACGCCAAGGTCGACAAGGGGCCGATTTACGTCGTCGCGGGCGCGTTCTACGCCGACGGTTATACGAACGGCAAAGACACCTGGACGGCGACTTCATCCCACGGCAACAAAGGCAACTACGTGGAAATGCAGGTCAACGGCAGCAAGATCACGTTCACGGCGTACAGCGGTGATGGCTCCGAGACGCTGGACACGTACACGCTGCAAAAATGACCCGCTGGACGGCAACGTTGCTTTTGGTGGCGTGTTCGCCCGCGGCTCGCGTCGCGCCTGAACAGGATGATGTTGCTGCGGAAGTGAGCGTAGCCAGTGATGCTGCGGCAGCCGATACTGCCAAGCCTGTCGACGCTGTGAAATCCGCCGACACGTCCATCCTGTGCGACCTCGACTGCGACGACGGCAAGCCGTGCACCCTGGACGTCTGCTACTTCAAGATCGGCTGCACCCACGTCCCGCGCTCCGGCACGTGCAACGACGGGAACCCGTGTACGACCGGCGACTTCTGCGTCGACGACACGTGTTCTGGCGCGGCGATGAACTGTGACGATGGCAACGCCTGCACCGACGACGCGTGCGCGCTTCCCGGCGCCTGCACGTACACGAGCCACTGCTGAAACGTGATCAGCGGTTGTTTGTCGCGCGTGCGGCGGCACGGCAACGTTTTCGCGGCAGCACTGTCATCGTGCGACATCGCCGCGACGGGATCGCAACGGGATCGCCAAGATCGCCACATCATGGATGTTTTCGCACTACGCTGGATCAGGCCAACCTTGCTGGCCCGGAGCAGCCGATGCGGATTCTCTACGGTGTGGCGGGTGAAGGGCTGGGGCACGCGATGCGGACACAGGCTGTGGCGCAGCACCTGCTCGCGCAGGGGCATGACGTGCGCGTGCTGGCAGCGGGACGCGCGTCGGATGCGTTGAGCCCGCATTTGCCCTACGTCCGGCGGATCGAGGGGCTGGAGCTGGCAATTGCTGGCAACAAGGTCGACCGGACAGGGACGCTCGTACACAACCTGACGCGCGCGTTGGGCAATGTGCGGCACAATCTGGCGGCTTGGCAGGATCTGCTGCTGGAGCCGGCGGCGCTGCCCGTTGAGCAGCCGATGCAACTCGCGGTGAACGCGCCGGCGCCCACGACGCGGAGTTCGCTGCAGTTGGTGCCGGACGAGCCGATGGGTCCCGCGAATTTCGAGCCGAATCTGGTGATTTCGGACTTTGAGACCTGGACTTGGTGCTGCGCGCGGATGCACGGGCTGCCGCTGCTGGCCATCGACAACTGCCAGTCCATCAATCGGCTGGAGCATCCCAAGGCGGTGCGCGCTGGCCAACGTGCGTCGTTTGAACTGGCCCGCGCGGTCGTCAAGGCCAAGACGCCGGGCGCGGATCACTACGTGATTCCGACGTTTTTCCGCACCTCGGTGGTCAAGAAACGCACGACGATGGTGCCGCCGATTCTGCGGGCCGCGGCGCTGCGGGCGATTGCGCGTGAAGGGGCTCACGTGGTCGTGTACCAATCCGCAGAAGGCTGGAGCGACCTTCCCGACGTGCTCAAGCGCATTCCGCAAGTGGACTTTCACGTCTACGGTTTTCGCCGGGACATCACAGCGGACGTGCGCGATGACAACCTGCTGTATCGGCCAATCAGCGAGCACGGCTTCCTGCAGGACCTCGCGAGTTGTCGTGCGGTGATCGCCAGCGCCGGGTTTACGTTGATGTCCGAAGCGCTGTGGCTGGGCAAGCCGATGTTGGCCGTGCCGCTCGCCGGGCAGTTTGAGCAGATGATGAACGCGCGTTGGCTGGAGCATCTGGGCTACGGGATGATGACGGAGTCGCTCGGCCGCAAGGCGATCCTGAAGTTGCTGGACAAAGGCGATGGCTGCCGCGAGAAGATGCGACGGCACCGGCAGTATGGCAACGCGGAGGCGTTTGAAGTGATTGACGACCAGATCGATCGGCTGGCGCGCTAGAACGCCGAGGCACTACCGGAGGCCGAGGCTGGCAAAAAGGCGCAAGCAGGGCAACGATGCGCTGCGCCGAGCATCTGCGGCCAGCCGACCCGGAGTGGGTGGATCGGTGTCCTAGACCGGCAGAACAATCCCCGCGCCCGCAAACAGCACCGCCACACCGCCGCGCACCGGGTAGACGAGCTCGCCATCGGCGCGCAGCAGTCCAGCGTCCAGAGGCGCGCGCACGAGCGTTCCCGTGCCATCGCGCAGCGCCAGGCGAGAAATATCCCCGTTCAACGCGACAATCAGCGGCGCCGGAGCGGGATGCAGAGGTTGATGCGTCAACGGACAGGCGAGGAGGTCGGAATTCACCGCGCTCACTTCACGTTTTGAGCGCAGCGGAAGCCGACGAACACCAACGGATCGTCCTGCGGGCCCTTGGCCAGCACGCGCGCGTCCGAACGGCCAAAGCAGTTCGCAACCAGATCCGAGTTCAAGCCGGACGCGGATGCGCTGATGTACGCGCCGCCGCGAATGATGCGCTTGGTCCCCAAGTTCTTGCCGGTGAACGACTTGTCCAGCACCGCATCCTTGGGATAGCGGGGGCAGATGGGCGTGAATTTTGGGGCCTGGGGAGCGTAGCAGTCTTCCCAAGTTGCGGTCGGATCGGTGGGCATGCTCATCGCGCCGCACAGGCAGGTGGAGCAGACCGAGCAGGCAGTGCCTGTCCCGGCGAGGCAGGTGACACAGTCGTCGCAGGTCCACTTCTTCGACAGATCTCCGGTCCAATCGCACGTCGCGCTGATCGGCTTGGCGCTGGGGCTCGACTTGGCTTCGTCCGCGTCGCTCGCCGTCCATTCCATGACGTTGCCGGCGAGGTCGTACACCGACGTGCCGCCGAACGAGACTTTGTCGTCCACAGACGTCGTCACCGCGCGCACGTCCGCGTTGTTGCCTTTGCACGCGCCGATCGCGACGTTCTTGTCGCAGCCCGACGGAATCTTGACGCTCGGACCCTTTTCATCGGGCAAGAACGGGTAAAGCCGCTTCTCGTCGCGTGTCTTGGCTGCGCCGCCCGCGACGAGCTCCCATTCAAACTCGGTCGGCAAGCGCTTGCCGCGGAATTCGCAGTACTCACGCGCCTGGTTTTGCGTCACGTACACGACTGGGTAGTTGGCGTACTTGCTGTTCG
The DNA here is from genome assembly GCA_903896545.1 of uncultured Myxococcales bacterium. Taxonomy (GTDB): domain Bacteria; phylum Myxococcota_A; class UBA9042; order UBA9042; family UBA9042; genus CAIYBN01. The sequence continues at coordinate 42,242 of CAITYF010000159.1, forward strand.
CCGTCCCGCTGAGCGTCATGTAGTAGTCTTGCACGTTGTTCGGACCGTTGTACGCGGCCGGCTCCGAGCAAACCTCCATTTCCACGCAGTACTGGTACTGCTCGACGGTCACTTCGTGGACGTCGATGGCGAACGGCTTGACCTTGACCATCACTTCAGGCGAACCCAAGTCCTTGAACTTGGCGTTGTTGATCGTGCAGGCCTTGTCGCCCATGCCAAACAGGTACGTGAGCTGGTTATCATCGCTCAACGTCGCCATCGGCGTGTCGTCGGGCGGCGCCCGGCCGGTTGCACAGGCGGCAAGCGCCACGGAACCCAGCAAAGTCAGGATCTTCAGCATGTCGCGCGCGTTCATCTTCATGGCGTCGACTCCGGTGGCGGCAGCGGCTTCTCTTCGACGCCGTCGTCAAAGGAGGTGCCGGGCACCAAGTCTTCGGAGTTCATGCCGGATCGGGTCCAATCCCAGATGATGAGGCCCAAGCCCAGACCGACGGCGGCGCCACCGGAGTAGTAGCCGTAGTTCTGCAGCTTTTCACGCTGTAGAAACAACGGTGAGCCGGCGTACTCCTTGTCCGCGAAGGTCTTGGCGACGTAGCCACCGCCAATCGCCAGACCACCGAGAATAATCAGCGGCCAACCCGTGAAGGACCGCCACGACGCCGGTGGACCGTGCGACGGCGTCAGGTTCAGCCGAACCGTCGTCAGCTTGTCCTCAGACAGCGTCACTTGCTGATCGGCCGTGTTGTAACCCACGCGCGTCAGCGTCACCTGGTGCGCGCCGGGTTGCATCGGCAACACGCCGTTATACGGCGTCACGGCCACGACTTTACCGTCGACCGCGACCTGCGCGCCTTTGACGTTGCTCCAAATCGCGATGCCCGACCGGGTCTGCTTGATCTTCATGGCGATCGCCAGATTCAGCTTGCCAGACTGTGGCACCTGCAGTTCCGCGCGGTGGTCGACGTGGTTGGTCAACTGCACCGTCATTTGGTACGTGCCGGGCTTCATGTGGGTCGTCACCGGCGTCGAACCGATCAGCGCCCCTTTCTCCGTGCCGCCTTCCGCCAGCAGCCCGTCCGTCGCGCCCAAGTACACCTGCGCGCCCGGAGGCACCGAGTTGATCGTCACTTCCGGCAGCGCCTCAAACGCGCGCTGCTTGAAGTCGCGCATGAGGTTCTTCACGTCCGCCGCATTCTGCGGATCCGCGCCAGCGTTCTGCGCCTTGTACGCGTCCAGGTACTTCTCCAGATACTTGATTGCGCCGTCGTACTCCGCCAGTTTCTCTTTGGCGCGCGCGATGTTGTACAGGTAAGCCGGCTTTGTCGTCAGCGCAAACGCCTTCTCAAAAAGCGGGATTGCGTCGGCGTAGCGTCCGGCGCGATAGGCGTCACGGCCTTCCTCCGCCACTTTTTCACCAGCGGCAATGGCGGCTTCATCGACGGCAGGCTTGGCGGCTTCTGCCGGTGTGGCTGCTTCGGTGGCTTGTGCGCGCGCGGTCGCAGCGCCCAGGAGCACCGCAAGGGTGGCACACAGCGGCGCGGCGCCTGAGAGCAGGCGAGCAAGCGTACGGTGAGGGTGGTGGATGTGCATCGACAAGTGACGTTCCTGGACTTGCAAAGCGAACTTGAAGCGGAATCCCAAGCGACCGGCTGACTGCGCTCACGATACCACGGAGGCCAGCCTGCTGCAAACGCAGGGCTATCGGCCTACGGTTGTGGCGACGATGATGAGCTTGTCGCCGAGCTGAAGCACGTCCAACGTCCGCCCGCCGGGAGCGACCGCGCGCACGGTCGCGTTCATTCCGGGCATCTCGACGCGATGGCGCACCCGCTGCGCTTTGTCGGGTGAAAGCCCTAGAAACTGAATGACAAGCTCACCGTTCGGGAGGCGCAGCGTGCCACGCGTACCAGTCGTGAGGTTCTGTGACTCTGTCTTGATGAGCGTAAAACGCGCGTAATCACGGTGTAAAGACCGCAGTTCCCGTTCCAGATCCGCCAACTTCGGGTCCACGGAAGGCGTGCCCTTCGTCGCCTCGATCACCCGCACTTGGAAGCTTGCGCGCTCGACCACCTGCGTGGGCACCTGCGGCGCTTGCGCGTGCGCCTCGGCGGTCACCGCCAAGAGGACGAGCGCTGGAACCATCGCGCGCTTTGCCAGCGTCTGCCACATCTTGCCGATCATCCTTCGCCTCCCGCGCCTTGGGCTGCGTTGTTGTCCTGAAAATGCCAGATGATGGTCGAGCCGCCTTGCTCATGCGGGGGATCCACCATCACGCCGCCGGACTCGATGTCCATTTCTTCAATGATGACGGACGGATCGTCGCTGTTGGCCTGCGTGTTTGTGCCGGGCACCGCGGCCATCTCCGCCTGTTTTTCGCCTTGCGGTTGCTCAACGACCGGACCTGCCTTGACCACCATGAACACGACTGCAGCCGCCGCCATACCCATCGCGAATCCGACCTTGCCGAGTCCCAGACTCTGAATCCACGCCACGAGGCCGCGACCTTCGGGCGTTGCGGTGACCGGATGCAGCGCCTCGTCGTCGGGCAGCTTGCGCATAATCTGACCCGGCAGCAGCGTCAGATCCGTCCGCGCCCACTTCGCTTGCCCCGGGGCGATTGCGTTCACCGCGATCTCGCGCAGCAGCTCACGCCCGACCTGGAGATCCTGCCAGATCGCCCGCGCCGCCGCTGATTCCGCCAGCAACGCCTGCGCGTCACCCAGTCGCGCCGCCGGGAGCTCGCCATCGGCGTGCAGCATCAGCAACTCAAAGTCCTCGTCCCGCAGCGTCATTTTTTCCAAAGTCTCGCTCATCTTGGACCTCACTCAGTCGCGGTAGTCCGCCAGTTCCGCCTGCAGTTTCTTGCGGGCGTAGAACAGTCGACTCATCACAGTCCCCTTGGGAATGCCCATTTCGTCGGCGATCTCCTGATACGAATACCCATGCACGTCGCAGAGCAGCACCGCTTGGCGCATGTTCTCCGGCAGCGTTTCCAGCGCCTTGTTCAAACGGTCAGACAGTTCGTGGCGCGCGTGCTCCTGCAGCGGTGACGCGCGACCGAACGTGCTGACGCTGGGCAGATCGCCCTCCGAGAGTTGGTCGGACGTCACGCGTTCGTCCAATTCCTCCGCGCGGCGCACTTTGCGACGGCGGATGCGATCGATGCAGCCGTTTGCGGCAATGCGGAACAGCCAGGCGCGAAAATTCGTGTCGGCCTGATACAGCTCGCGCCGGGTCCATGCTTTCAGGAACGTGTCCTGAACGATGTCCATGGCTTCCGCCTCATCCCGCAGGTGCGTCATGCACACGTTGAAGATTGGCCGCGTGTAAAGCTCGACCAATTGCCTGAACGCGACGCGGTCACCTGCCATCGCCGCGCGAACGACCTGTTCAGGAACCACATGTTGCTCGCGTGGTTCTGTCACGTGTGCACCGGCTCCCAGCAGATCAACGCGCGAGGCGCGGGATGATTCATAAGAATGTTCATACCAACTCGGCTAGAAGCAAAGCGGGCTGTTCCAAGTAGGTTTTGACCGATTGCACGAACGCCGCGCCGACGTGGCCGTCGATCAAGCGGTGGTCAAAACTGCAGGACATGTACATGCGGTCGCGGATGACGATTTGGCCGTCGATTACCGCCGGGCGCTTCTCGCACTTGTGCAAGCCGAGGATCGCCGATTCCGGGTAGTTGATGATCGGCGTGGCGAACATGCCGCCCAATTTGCCGAGGCTGGTGATCGTGAACGTGGAGCCTGACATCTCCTCACCCGGCAACGTGCTGGTCCGCGCGCCTTCACCGACGTGGCGGATCTCGTCGATCAGGTGGCGAATCGACTTCGTGTCCGCGTCGCGCACGACTGGAACCACGAGGCCGGCGTCGGTCGCTGCCGCAACGCCGATGTGGTAGCGCTTCTTGAGCACGATCTCCCCCGCAGCTTCATCGATCTGCGCGTTGAGGTAGGCGAATTCCGGCTTCTGCAGGGACAACACCACCGCTTTGACGACAAACGGCAGGAACGTCGACTTCAGGCCGTTCTGCGCCAGCGCGTTCTGGATCTCGATGATCGCCGTGAAGTCGACTTCATCGACGTAGGTGAAGTGCGCTGCGTGATCCTTGGATTCGCGCATCTTGGCGTAGATCTTGCGGCGCAAGCCTTTCAACTTGATGCGTTCTTCATCGGCACCACGCGCAATCGACGTGGCAGCAACCGCTTTGGCCGCCGCGGCAGCGGGCTTGGCGGCAGGCGCACCGGCGATGTGCTGGGCAAGCGCTTCGACGTCGGACTTGGTCACGCGCCCGTGTTCGCCCGATCCGGGCACGGCTTGCAGATCCACGCCGAGATCGCGCGCCAATTTGCGCGTCGCAGGCGCAGCACGTACGCGCTCACCGGGCTCGCGCGCCGGCACCGCAGCCACTGCGGCTGCCACGGCGACAGGCGCCGGGGCTGCGACAAGAGGCGCAACGGGCGCAGCCGTCGCCGACGCTGCTTTGGCGGCGCCACTTTCCTCAATCGTCACGACGATCGCGCCGACGGGCACCATGTCGCCTTCCGCAAAATGCCGCTTCACGATCGTGCCTTTGCGCGGCGATGGAATCACCGCCGAGACCTTGTCGGTCAGCACTTCAAAAAGCGGCGTGTCTTCGGTCACGGCTTGACCGACGTCGACCAGCCACTTGGTCAACTCGCCTTCGACGACGCCTTCGCCGATGTCCGGCAACTTGAATTCGAACGCCATGGTCTCTCTCCTAGCGGTACGTTGCGGTCTTGCGTAGCGCGGTCAAAACGCGCTGCGGATCAGGCATATACAGGTGGTCCAGCGCGTAGGGGAACGGCGTGTCCCAACCCGTGACGCGCGCGATTGGCGCTTCCAGCCAATCAAAGCACTCTTCTTGCACCGCCGTGACGAGTTCCGCGGCAAAACCGCAGGTCCGCGGCGCCTCGTTGGCCACGACGACGCGGCCGGTGCGCTTGCCCGACTCTGCCAACAGCTCCAGATCATAAGGAACGATCGTGCGCAGGTCGATCAACTCGACGTCGATCCCCTCCGCCGCTGCCAGTTCCGCCGCCTTTTCGCACGTGTGGACCATCGCGCCGTAGGTGATGAGCGACACCGCCGTACCGTTTCCGCGCAACGGGCGCACGATGCTGCCTTTGCCGATGGGCACGCGGTACTCGTCCGTCGGCACTTCCCCCATCGGATGCGCGCTCCAGTTTGTGCCGTGATCGGGCCCGCGGTAGACGCGCTTGGGCTCAAAAACGATGACCGGGTCTTCGCTGTCGATGGCCGAAAGCAAGAGGCCTTTGGCGTCATATGGATTGGACGGCGCGACGCAGACCAAGCCGGCGTGGTGGGCAAAAACCGATTCTGGTGACTGGCTGTGGTAGTGGCCGCCGCGAATGCCGCCGCCAAAAGGCGTGCGAATCACCATCGGGCAGGGGAACTCGCCGCCGGAGCGGTAGCGGTACTTCGCCAATTCATTGACGATCTGGTCGTACGCCGGGAAGATGAAGTCGCTGAACTGAATTTCCGCGACCGGCTTCAGGCCGTAGATCGCCATGCCGATCGCCGTACCGATGATTCCGCCCTCAGCCAGCGGTGTGTCGATGACGCGGTCGTCGCCAAATTCCGCTTGAAGGCCAACGGTCGCGCGAAAGACGCCGCCAAACTTGCCGACATCTTCGCCCAAGACCACGATCTTGGGGTCGCGGCGCATCGCCAAGGACAGGGCGTCGTTGACGGCCTGAATGATGTTCATCGTTGCCATGCTACGTCCACAGGCGCGCCCGAACGGCGGCGGCAAGAAGGTAACACGGCGGCGCTCCGAGTGTCACCAGTCCGGATGCGGACTCGCGTCGCGCCGGGGTCATCGTCAAAACGTCACAATCCTGCCGCACAACACCCACACGTGAAAGTCATTCTGCCGCGCGCTGGACGGCCCAGCTTGTCATCCGACCCTCCCCGCGCTACACCGCTGACGCGTCTTGGCCTTGCCCCAATGACCCAACGGAGACCTCGGATGACGGATACGCCTCGTTACTTTGACCCTTGGACCAAGCACACGCACCTGACGTTCACGGTCAAGCAGGTCTACGAGTCGTTTGCCACGCCGTATCAAACGATTGACGTGTTTGAAGCCGAGGATTTTGGCACGGTGCTCGCCCTCGGCGGCGTGACCAACGTGACGGATCGCGACGAGTCGGGCTACCACGAGATGCTCGCGCACGTGCCGCTGCTGGCGCATCCGAATCCCAAGCGCGTGCTGATTATCGGCGGCGGCGACGGCGGAACGCTGCGTGAAGTGCTGCGTCATCCGGAAGTCGAGCGCGCAGTGCTGGTGGACATTGACGGCGAAGTGATCCGCGTGGCGCGTCAGTATTTTCCGCATCTGGCGGTCGCGCTGGACGATCCGCGCGCCGAGGTCATCGTGGGTGACGGCCTTGCCTACGTGGAAGTTGCGGCGGCGCAGGGCGCCCACTTCGACGTGATTCTTGTCGATTCGACCGATCCGGTGGACGCCGCGGTCGAGCTCTTCACCGAGACGTTCTACCGGCACTGCGCCGCGCTTCTGGGCGAACACGGGATTCTCGTGCCGCAGAGCGACTCACCGACGTTCTACCTGAGCCGCGTGACCGATGTGTACCGCAAGCTGTCCGATATTTTCCGCAACACGTCGCTGTACTTGGGCCAAGTGACGGCCTATCCCGGCGGCGTGTGGGCCTATACGGCGGCGAGCCAGACCATCGACGTGAAGCTGAACGTTCAGCGCAACGACCGCGTGGCGCGACTGGAACCTCAGCTGCGTTACGCCAACGGTGCCTTTATCCAAGCCGCATTCGCGTTGCCGACCTACGTGCAGCGCGCTTTGGACGGTGAGACCGGTCTGAATTTGCCCTCCCTGGGCGATGATCCGACCGAATTTGGTGTGTGACCGGCCAAGCGCCGGCGACGGAGAGAATCCATGTCTGCGCGCATCCTGATCATCGAAGATGAAGCCGATCTGGCCCGCACAGTCGCGTGGGCCTTGGGTCGCGAAGGGTTTGTCGTTGGCCAAGCGTTGACCGGCAAACAGGGGCTGGAACGTTTGGAAGACGAGCCGCCGTACGACCTCGTCCTGCTGGACTTGATGCTTCCGGATCTGTCTGGCACGGAGGTTTGCCGGCAAATTCGCATGAACCCACGGACCCGCGACACGCTGGTCTTGATGCTGACTGCGCGCGGCGAAGAGATTGACCGCGTCGTTGGCTTTGAGGTCGGTGCGGACGACTATGTGGTCAAGCCGTTTTCCACGCGCGAGCTGGCGCTGCGGATTCGCGCGCTGTTGCGACGTACGCAGGCGGCTCCGGCGGAAGGTGGCATTCTGATTGGTGGTCCGGTGCGTCTGGACGTGGACGGGCATCGCTGCTGGGTGGGCGCCGAAGCGATCGCGCTCACCGCGATGGAAGTGAAGCTTCTGGCGCGACTGATGGCGCGTCGCGGTCGCGTGCAAACCCGTGCGATGCTGCTCGACGGCGTCTGGGGGCGTGAGTCGGACGTGAACGAGCGGACGGTGGACGCGCACGTCAAACGGCTCCGAGAAAAATTGGGCGCGGGTCAGGCGCATCTGGAAACCGTTCGCGGCGTCGGCTATCGTTTCAGCGATGAGCCCGTCGAGCCCGACGAGGGTGAAGGCATTCCGTGACCTTGGAGTCCCGCGGTCGGATGTTCCTCTTGACGTCGTTGGCGATGGCCATCGGCTCTACGCTGGCTGCCGCGACCTCCGTCGGGCTGGACCCGGCGATCGCCGCGCTCATTGGCGCGGGGTTGGCGCTGTTCCTTGGCATTGCCGGCGCGCGCCTGGTCACCTTGCAGGCGCACCGGCTGACGGAAGTCGCGCAGGCGATGGCGTCGGATCACCCTGAACGTCGCGCGAGCGTCGCGGCTTCAGGCGAGTTTCAAGAGTTGGGCGACGCGCTCAACCGCATCGCGGACAAACTGCAACTGACGACGACGGAGCTACGCAGCGAGCGCGGCCGTTTTGGCGTCGTGCTGGAAGGCATGGTGGAAGGCGTCATCGGTCTCACGGCGGACGGGCGTGTCGCGCTCTGCAACCGTTCTGCGACTGCCATGTTGGGCGAGGAGCAGCCGCCGCTGGAGAAGCGTCTCTTGGACTTGGTGCGGCAACCGCTGCTCAAGGACCTGCTGGAGCGCGCGCGTGCGGCGCCGCGGCTGCGTGCCGATGAAGTGCGCGACAGCGACGTCCCGCAAGTGGAGCTGACGATGCCGTCCGGCGCGAAGCTGCTCTGGTCGGCTTGGCCGCTCGATCGCGCCGGCATTGGCGTACTGCTCGCGATGCGCGACGTGACGGCGCTGCGACGCTTGGAAACCGTGCGGCGCGATTTTATCTCCAATGTTTCTCACGAACTGCGGACGCCCGTCGCGATTGTGTACGCGTCGGCCGAGGCGCTTTGCGACGGCGGTCTGGAAGAGCCGGCCATCGCCCGCGATTTTTCCCAGACCATTTTGCGACACGCCGAACGAATGTCACGCATCATCGCGGACTTGCTCGACCTTTCGCGCATTGAAGCGGGGGCTTATGACTTGAGTCCGAGCGGCGTGCAGGTCACCGAGCGCATCCGCCACGCGATTCGGCTGATCGAGCCGAGTACGACCGCGCGTCACCAAACGGTCGAGACCGAAATTGAGGACGGCCTCGTGGTCCGAGGCAACGCGCAGGCGCTGGATCAAGTGCTCGTGAACCTGATGGAGAATGCGAGCAAGTACACGCCAGAAGGGTCCCGCATCGCGGTTGGCTGCAAGCGCGACGGCGCGCGGGTGGAGCTGTGGGTCGCGGACAACGGTCCCGGCATTCCGGCGCACCATCGGGAGCGGATCTTTGAACGATTTTACCGCATTGACGCGGGGCGGTCGCGCGACCTGGGCGGAACGGGACTGGGACTGGCCATCGTCAGGCACTTGAGCGAAGCCATGGGCGGCACCGTGACGTGCGAGGCAAACGACCCGCAAGGCGCGCGTTTTCGTGTGCGGCTGCAGGCATGAGTCCGCGGCCCCGTCGCTAGCGAAGCAGGTACGCGCCGGCATTCCACACGATGCCTTCCAGCTGCGGGCCTTCCTCGTGGGTGCGAATCTGAAAATCCTTCCACACTTTGCCGAGATTGACGTACTTGGTCAGCGGACCATCCACCTGGCCGTTGCTGACGTAAGCCACGCTGTCGTAGGGCGGCTGAAGCGCGTCGTTCGGACCTGCACAGAATGCGCCGAAGTGCTGCATCCCGTAGCAGTCCGTCGTCAAATCATAGGTATTCTTGGCGTTGGGTGAGTAGCCCGTGAGCACGATGCCCTCGAACCGCAGTTCGCTGTAGGCCATCCAGTTGCCGACCGGGCGATCGGCGATACAGAGGTGGCCGTAGCCGGGTGCGCCGTCAAATCCGTCCCACGCGCGCAGTTCGGAGTCGGTCAGGATGCACTTGCCCTGCGTCGGCGACGGATTGTGGATGACGAGGAGCTGCTGCGCCCACGCGTTGTCGATGCGCAACCAGCCGCCACCGTACACGTCCATGTCGCAAAGGACCTGATACGCCACGCCGCCGCCGGGGCCATCTGGATCGAGCCAGTAGGTGCCAGTCTTGGCGTTCGGCCACGTCTGGTGAATCTGCTTGCACGATGTGGCGGGCTGGACGTCCGAGCCCCACGCACACTGTCCGCCCTGACAGACGCCGATGTCGCCGCACGGCGTGCCGTCTGGAAGCGGCGTCACCATGCAGCCGATCTTGCCATTGCACGTGTCCAACGTGCAGACGTTCTTGTCGTCGCACGTGATGGGTTGGCCTACACAAGTGCCGCTGGAGCACTGATCTCCGGTTGTGCACACGGTGCCGTCGTCGCAGGCGAACGCGTTTGGGACAGCGATGCACCCTTTCTGACTGTCGCAGACATCGGTTGTGCACGCGTTGAAGTCGTCGCAAGTTGTCGTCGCACCGGTGCAGCCCTTGGCGTTGCATGTGTCGTTGACGGTGCAAGCGTTGGCGTCGTCGCACGGCTGACTTGATGGCGTGTGCGTGCATCCCGATGCCGCGGAGCACGTGTCCAAGGTGCACACGTCTTGATCCGCGCAAGCCAGTAGCCCCTTGCCGAAGCACTTTCCGCCCTGACAGGTGTCGCCTGTTGTGCAAACGTTGCCGTCATCACACGGTGCGGTATTGGGCAGAAACACGCATCCCTGCGTGGGGACACAGCTGTCTGTCGTACACAGGTTGCCGTCGTTGCAGGGAAGCGGCTTGCCGGGTGCACACGCGCCCTTTGTGCACGTGTCGCTGTAGGTGCACGGGTTGCCGTCCTCGCAGGCCAGCGTATTGGGAACGGACGTGCAACCCTTTCCCGCGGCGCAGGTTTCGTTTGTGCAGGGATTGCCGTCGTCGCACGGCAGGGCACTGACGGGCTGACAGACGCTGCCCTTGCAGGTGTCCCCCACGCTGCACGCGTTACCGTCGTCACACGCGTGGCTGTTCGCGGAAAATGTGCAGCCGGTTGCCGGTTTGCACGTGTCGTCCGTGCACGGGTTGTTGTCCACGCAGCCAAGCGGCATTCCCGCGACGCACACCGATTCGGAGCAGGTGTCGCCGACCGTGCAGACATCGCCGTCTGAACAGGCCACGCCGTTGGCGACAAACACGCAGCCCGTTTTCACTTCGCAGGTGTCGGTTGTGCACGGGTTCTGGTCATCGCACGTCTTCCCGCCGCCTCCTGCACACGCACCGTCCTGGCAAGCGTCTTGGGCTGTACACGCGTTTCCGTCCTCGCAGGCCTGCGTGTTCGCGTGGTGCGCGCAACTGCCGGTGCCTGCGCAGGTGTCGTCCGTACACGGATTGCCGTCGTCACAAAGCCCTTCGTCCGTGACGCCGTCGCAGTTGTCGTCGATGCCGTTGCAGCTTTCCTTCAAGCGCGGCGTGATCGTGCACGGATCCACGCAGTTGAGCGCCGCGCCGTTGACGCTCAGACAGACGCCGATCGCGCAGTTCTTGTTGGTTCCGCAAGGGCATCCCAAGTTGCCGGGACAGAGCGGCCCCGGCACGTCGGGGTACGTCACATCGAAGGCGTCTTTGGTCCACGTGACGTCGTCACTCGGCGCGTCGAAGTCGCCCACGCTGACGTCGTCTCCGGGATTGATTGCCAGCACGCCGTAAGTTTGCGGTCCGATCGGGGCGTCGACGCGACATCCGGCCGACACGACCACGCACACGCACGCCAACCATGCGGCGTTCACCCGGCGTGCTGAAGTCCAGTGCGTGACGCCTGCCTGCATGGAGTCATCTTGCCAGATTGTTCGCAAACGTCCACGCCGTGCGCGGCGTCGGCACTGGGGAGTGGCTGTGCACGTGTGAAAGCGATCTGTGTGCGTCGCTTATTCCTGGCTACTGATCGACATTGCACGCTGAAGTGCAACGCGGACAAGTTGCTGCGTCGACGGCGGCACGGCGGGTCCCGGCGAAGTCTTGCAGAGCACCAACGTTCGCCGCAGTGAATCGCACCGACCGCGACAACGCGGGCATTGCGCCAGGTGTGTTTCCATCGCGGCACACGTCTCCGCGCGGATGTCGCCTTCCAGGTGGCGACTGTACAAACCGAGCACATCCGGGCACGTCGACGTGGAATCGTGCGATGCGTCCGGTGACGCGAGCGCTGGCGCCAACTGCTCCCGGACCGCGAGCCGCGCCCGATGCAGGCGACTCTTGACCGCTTCGAGCCCAAGTCCCAGCGATTCCGCCACTTCCGGCGCCGAGAGTCCCTCCATGTCGCGCAAGATCAGGACTTCCCGGTACATCGGCGCGAGGCTGGCCACCGCGTGATCGATCGCCTCACCCAGTTCGCGATCCGCGAGGTTCGCGTCTGGACGCGGGTGATCGTCTGCCAGCTCAGCAGACGCTGCGGAATTCGGATCGTCCAGAGACGTGTCTGCCCGCCGGACGGTGCGCCCGCGCCGCCTCTGCTTGATGCAGAAGCTCCGCGCGATGGTGTACAGCCAAGTGGAAACCGACGATTCGGCGCGAAAATTCGGCAAGGTGCGTGCGGCGGCGATGAGCGTTTCCTGCACGACCTCTTCGGCGTCCGCAGTGTTGTGGCACATGCGTCCGGCAAAGCGGCCCAAGCGCGGAACGTACGTGGTCAACAGGCGTTCAATCGCGCGGCGGTCGCCGGCTTGTGCGGCGATGAGGAGGTCTTTCTCGCTGAGTTCCATGGGCGTTCTCCAGCCGACAGCATAGGAGCGCGCCCGTGCCCTGTCACGGTTCCTGTGCAAAACATCCGGTTGTGAACCGATCTTGCGGGTTGCGGCTCAGAAGTGATGTGCCCACTGTTGGGACCCACTTGAGGAGTTCACCATGTGCCGTCGAGTCACCTGCCCGCAATGCGGCAAACCCACTTTTGCCGGTTGCGGCGCCCACATTGAACAAGTCCTAGGCGATGTTCCGCCGGCCAAGCGCTGCAAGTGCGGTGAAGAAGCGCCAGCGCCGCGGGATCCGCAGGCGAGCAATGGCGGGGCCAAGTAATGCAGACGCAACCCAGCAGACGGATCGTGATTATCGGCGGTGTCGCTGGCGGCGCCGCGGCTGCGGCCAAGGCGCGGCGTACGGACGAACACGCGCAGATCGTGATGTTCGAGCGCGGTCCGCACGTCTCGTTCGCCAACTGCGGACTGCCGTACTACGTCGGTGGCGACATCACGGACCGCGCATCGCTCCTGCTGCAAACGCCGGAGAGCTTCTGGCGGCGGTTCCGGGTTCGCGTTCAAGTGCGCCACGAAGTGCTGAACATCGACCGCGTGGCGAAGTGCGTCGACGTGCGCAATTTGGAAACCGGTGACGTTTTTCAGGAGTTCTACGACGCGCTCGTGCTGTCGCCTGGCGCGGGCGCGATCGTGCCGAACTTGGCAGGTTTACCGGCGAAGAACGTCTTCGTGGTCAAGACCGTGCCGGATTCCGACGCGGTCCGCACGTGGCTGGACGCGCAGAAGCCGACGCACGCGGTTGTCGTGGGCGCGGGTTTCATCGGTCTGGAGACGGCCGAGGCGCTGCACCAGCGTGGGTTGCATGTCACCGTTGTCGAGCTTCAACCGCAGGTGCTGCCTGCCTTGGATGCCGACATGGCCGAGTACGTCGCACGCCGGTTGCGTGATCGCGGCGTCGATCTGGTCCTTGGTGACGGCATCGCTGGAGTCGAGACGGACGGAGCGGAAGTCGTGACTGGAGTGCGCCTCGCCAGCGGCATCGTGCTTCCGGCGGGAATCGTCGTGCTGTCGATCGGTGTGCGCCCCGAACTCAAGCTGGCCACGGACGCGGGCTTGGAGATTGGCACTGCCGGTGGCATTGCCGTCAACGAGCGCCAACAGACCTCTGATCCGAGTATTTTCGCCGCGGGTGACGCGGTGGAAGTTGTTCAGCGGGTGACGGGCCTGAAAGTCCGCATGCCGCTGGCGGGACCCGCGAGCAAGCAAGGCCGTGTAGCCGGTGCGAACGCGGCGGGTGGCGACCTGCAGTTTCCGGGTGCATTTGGCACCTCGATTCTGGGCACGATGGGGATTTCCGCCGGTCGCACAGGCCTTTCGGAGCGCGACGCCAAGGCGTTGGGCATGGACGTGCTCATCACGCACACCCACAACTTTGATCACGCGAGCTACTACCCTGGCGCGCTCATGCTGCACATCAAGCTGATCACCGACGCAAAGACCGGTCGCCTGCTGGGTGGTCAAGTCGTGGGCGACAGCGGCGTCGACAAGCGCCTCGACGTGCTTGCGACGGCGCTGCAGGCCAGAATGCACGTCGATGAACTGGAAGAGCTTGATCTCGCCTACGCGCCGCAGTTCTCGTCGGCCCGCGACCCGGTCATCATGGCAGGACTCGTCGCGGCGAATGCCCTGCGCAACGGGCTCGACGTCATTACCTGTCCGGTGCTGCGTGAGCGGATCGGCGCGGGTGAAACGATCCGGGTCGTGGATGTGCGCACACCGAGTGAGTTTGCCAGTGGGCATCTGCCCAATGCGGTGAACATTCCCGTGGACGAACTTCGCGATCGCCTGACGGAGCTCGATCCGACCGTGCAGACCGTGGTGTACTGCAAGGTCGGCTTCCGCGGCTACTTGGCGGCGCGCATCCTGCAGCAAAATGGCTTTGGCCAGGTCAAGAACCTGACCGGCGGTTTCCTCACTTGTGACCTGTAAAAACCTGAATCGTTTTGGGCAACTACGACACGTAAACAACAAAAGCTGGCAACAGCAAGAGGAAGTTTTGTCCATGAAACCAGTAGAACTTCACGCGGACTCATTTCACGCCACCGTTGCCAAGCCCGGCATCCTGCTCGTCGATTGGTGGGCGACCTGGTGCGGTCCCTGCCGCGCCTTCGCGCCGATCTTTGAGAAGGCGGCCGCGGCGCACCCCGGCGTGGTCTTCGGCAAGGTCGACACGGACGCCGAGCAAGGTCTCGCGGGGCAGTTTGGCATCCAGTCCATTCCGACGCTGATGATCTTCCGCGACGGCATTTTGCTCTTCGCTCAGCCTGGCGTTGTGCCTTTGCAGGCGCTGCACGACCTGATCAAGCAGGCTGAAGCGCTGGACATGGACCAGGTCCGGCGTGAAGTGGCGGCAGCGAACGCACAAGCGGGAGGCGGACAATGACCTGGTACCTCGCAGGAAGTACGGTTCTGGGCGCCGGCCTTGGCTTCGCGTATCAGCGCATCGTCGGGTGCCGGAGCGGCGTCTGTCTCATCACGAGCAACCGCTACACGGCAACGCTTTACGGCGCGGTCATGGGCTACTTGTTGGCGCGGTGAGCGTCGGCACGCGCGGAAGTGTCACGGGGATCGCGTAGTCGCTTGTCGCGGGTGTGGTCAGCTCGCCAGCAGACGGCGCAAGTTCCGTCCGTTTAAGGACCGGCAAGTTTGTTCGCCTATCGTCAAACGCGCTGTTCGATCGGTTCCAGTTGATGAGGCCATCGGCCAACAAGATGATGCCCGGCACCGCGTAGATCGTGCCCAGGGCTGTGAAAACAACGCGCACTTCGGGTTGATTGGAGGTGTTGCCCACCGCAAACAGCATGCCACCCGTGAGCGCGATCACGCCGCCGATGACCGCCTCGATATTGCCTGGATGGTCCACGTCCGTGATGTTCTTGCGCGGAATGCGGACGATGCGGCCATCCTCGGTTTCCACGTAGATGTGGGTCGCGCTGCCGCCCAGAATCGTCGTTTCCAAGTCGGGCGCGTTGTGTCGGTACACGGTCGCGCTGGAGCACGCGTACGCGACGAGGCACAGGAGGCTGAGGAAGAGTCGCTTCATCGGTGTGGCTCCGGTCCGGCGTCAACTTCCTCTTCAAACGGCACATCCAGAAGCGCGGCATTGCCGCCATCGGTCGAGTCGAGTGCGTTCACATCGCCCACCCACTGCAGGACGCCCAGAGGCGCCATCAGCAACAAGCCGTAGCCGGTCAGCGGTGACCACAGGATCGTCCGCAGACCACCCAGCCGCGTTCCTGAGACGCTCTGACGGGGAATCCGAAACTGCTGGCCTTCGCTGTTGGCGATGACCACGTGCGTGGGCGTGCCATGGCGCACGTCGCCGATCACCGTCGCCTGGCCGTTGCGGTAAAGAATCGACGAACACGCGGCGTTGGCCAACGTGAGCGCGATGAGCAGAATCGGGACAACGCGTGGCACGTCTGGACTCCGTATTGGCAACTCCGGCAACTCTAGCAAATGCACAGGCCAAACGTCACGCGTCTGCCGTCACTGACACGTCGTTGCGATGTTGTCGATCGCAAAACCGCCGCCGTGGTTCAACTTGTCGTCCTTGGTCGTAAACAGCAGTTTGAGCTCCACCGTTTTGCCCCACCACGCCGTCGGCACGCTAAAGCTGTGCTGGGGCGTCCAGAGCGTGGAAAAATCGTTGTTCGGGTTCAAGTTCAAGACCACCGTGCCATTGACGGTGAGCAGTAGCGTGTCCCGCGTCGTCGTGCCGGTGATCACTTCTTGACCGTCTGGATTGTAAAAGTAGTCAAACGTGACGGCCGTCGTGCCCGGCAGGATCAAGACTTTGGTGGAAGCCGCGCTGCCGCTCAAGCCAGAATCGATGTAGTTGCTGCCATCTCCGTAGCCAAAGCCATGTTGCGATGCGTACTTGGCCCACGTGCCGACGCTCCAACCTGCGCCGACTGTCCAGCCGCCGAACGCGCCTTCAAAATCGGCGATGGTCGTGGGCACGCAGTTGGCCGGATCGCAGGAGTCGCCGCCGACGCAGTCGTCGTCCAGGCTGTTGCAGATCAACTCCTTGGCGCCGGGATGCACCTCGGCGTTGGTGTCGTCGCAGTCGGTGCTCTTGGCCACGTAGCCGTTGATCGGCCCGCACAGAATTGCGGACACGACGAGGTTGCCGTAGCCGTCGCCGTCGCTGTCTTTGTAGTACGTGGCGGACGGCAAGTTTTCGTCCGTCAGCCCGTCGCAGTTGTTGTCCAAAAGGTCGCAGATGTCCGCCGCGCCTGGGTAGACCGCGGTGTTGGCGTCGTCGCAGTCACCGCCCGCGATCGCCGTGAATTTCGCCTTGGGCGCGCAAAGCGTCTGGCCAAAGCCGTAGCCCCAGCCGTCACCGTCCACGTCGGCAAAGTACAGGATCAGGACGCCTTCATCGGTCTTGCCATCGCAGTTGTCGTCCAAGCCATTGCACGTTTCGCCCGCACCAGGGTGGATCGCCGCCTCGTTGTCCGCGCAGTCGCCCGCTTGTGTGACGATGAACACGTCTTCTGGCGTGCACAAACATTGCGTGCCGCCGCTTGCGCCCCAGCCGTCCTTGTCCGTGTCCGCGTAGTAGGTCACGCAGTCGCCGCTGTTGGCGGGATCGGTCTTGCCGTCACAGTTGTCGTCCAGTCCGTCGCACACTTCTTTGGCGCCTGGGTGCACGGTGAAGTTGCTGTCGTCGCAGTCGCCGCTTTGCGGCACGTAGCCGACGATCGCGCCACACAGGCACTTGGCAGCACCTGCGCCGCCCGTGCCGTAACCGTCGGCGTCCTTGTCCGGCCAGAAGTTGCTGCAGCCTTCGGAGCCGCCGGGGTCGGTCGCGCCGTCGCAGTTGTCGTCTGCGGCATTGCAACTCTCGACCGCGCCGGGGTGAATCGTCGCATCGCCGTCGTTGCAGTCGCCACCGGAGAGCGCGCTGAAGACGCCCACCGCGCTGCACAAGCACTTGGCGTCCGTGGCGATGCCAAAGCCGTCGCCGTCCTCGTCGCGCAGGTAGAACTTGCAGCCGCTGGCGTATTCCTCGTCGGTGGTGCCGTCGCAGTTGTTGTCGACGCCGTCGCACTGCTCGACCGCGCCCAAATGTACGCTCGCGTTGGTGGGCGCGCAGTCGACCTTGTTCGCCACGCCGTCGCCGTCGCTGTCCGTGTCGATGCAGTCCGCGATGCCGTCGCCGTCCATATCGCCAAAGCCTTCGTCGGTCTTGCCGTTGCAGTTGTCGTCCACGCCGTTGCAGGGCTCGCTGGGCATCGGATGCACGGTCGGATCGGTGGCGTTGCAGTCGCCGCCGTTTGTGCTGCTGCCTGCGGGTTGGCTGCAGAAGCAGTGGAGCGCGTCCATCTCGCCGATGCCAAAGCCGTCGCCATCGCTGTCGGCGTAGTAGAGCTTGCAGCCGTCTGCGCCGGTCTCGTCCGTCGCGCCGTTGCAGTCGTTGTCGACGTTGTCGCCGCAGATTTCCGTGATCGCAGCGGGCGCGTCACACGCGCTCAAGCCCGCGGCCAAGCACTTGCGCGCGCCGCTGCACGTGCCGGTCGCGTTGGTCGTGTGGCACGTCGTCGCGGCGCCGTCGCTGACGGATCGCGGCGAGCAGTCACACGTGCCCGAAGTCTTCACGCACTGCTTGCTCGATCCGCTCGTACCCTTTTGCGCGCTACAGCCGTAGCCGTTGGGGCAATCGCTGTCGCTGGCGCACAAGCCGCCGCAGAACGCGCCGTCGTTGCCACTGGAGATGCACAGCGCGCCGCCGCTGATGTTGCCGCACTCGGCGTCGGTGTTGCACGGGCGGCAGAGCGCGGTGAGCTTGGGCATGCAGGCAAAAACCGCGTCGTTGCCGAGGAAAGACGTGCAGGCAAAACCGCTGGGGCAGCAGGTGACGCACGGGGCGGTGCAGATTTTTCCGCTCGCGGACTCGACGCAGAAGCCGCTGTCGCAGTCATCGGCTTTGCTGCAAGTCGCACCGGGCTCGCCGGGACCGGGCTTGGCGGGAAAGTCGCAGTTGCCTGTCGCCGTGTCTTTGGCATCTGGCGCTGCGTCCACGGCCGCGTCGGTCGCAGCGTCTGCCGGCGTTGTGGCATCGGTGCCGCCGCTGTCCAGACCGCCGTCCGGAGCTCCCGCGTCCGCGTCTCCGGTCGTGGGCACGTCGTCCTGACCGCCCGCTGCGGTCGTCGTCGTGCCGCCACACGCTGTCAGCGCAAAGGCCAGGGCCCACACTTTCCATCGCCCGCCGTTTGCCACTGACCACCCGCGTGTGCGCTCGTGCGGCGCATCGCGTAAGTGTAACAGTGTGCGTTCGACCTGCGAAGATTGACGTGCGTGACGATTCGGCGCATGAAGCGGCCATGCGCACACACCTGCTGATCCTGCTGACCTTTCTGACCCTCACCGCCTGCGATACCGCCCGCGCGACCACGGAGACGCCCGTGGTTTACGACGGCAAGCCGCTGACGCTGGGGCAACCGCCGTTCCTCTTTCCCGCCAACTTCCAGTTCGGCAGCGCCGTCGCCCAGTATCAGGGCGAAGGAACGTGGCTTCCGACCGGCAAGAGCGTCCAGTCCAACTGGTCCGAATGGGAGGACATGGGCAAGTGCAACGGCGATCACAGCGGCAAAGCGTCCGGCTTTCGTGAGCAATGGCAAGCCGACATTGATCGCATGGCGGCCATGGGCCTGACTTCTTTCCGGTTCTCGCTCGATTGGCCGCGGCTGGAGCCCAAGCACGGGCAGTTTGACCAGGCGGAAATGGACCACGTCATCGACGTGATCAAGGCCGCGCGCGCAAAAAACATCAAGGTTTTCCTCACTTTCTTCCACTGGACGACGCCAACGGACGTGGCCAGTCCAACCGGCTGCGATGTCGCCAAAAAGTCGTGTCCCGTCGACATGCTCGGTGTCTACAATCCAGAATTCACAAAGCGTTTTGGTGAGTTTGTGACGTGGGTTGCGCCGCAGGTGAAGGGCTACGTCGACGAATACCCGATCATCAACGAGCCGTTTTCCGTGATCGCGGGCAGCTATCTCCAGGGCTCGCTGCCACCCGGTTTTGCGCTCGACCTGAACGGCGCGCGCGCGGTTTTTGCCAACCTCGCGTTCGCGCACGCCAAGGCGGCATCGGTGCTGCGGCAACTGGACGATGTCGACGCCGACGGCGATGGCGTGGCGCAGTCGATCGGTTGTGCGATGGCGGCCATGCCGTTCTTGCCCTTGGACCCGAACTCTGCGGACGACATCGCCGCTGCCGCGCGGTTGAACTACGCGGCCAACGACGCGTGGCTGGACACGCTGACGAGCGGCAATCTGGACCTCGATCTGGACGGCAAATTCACGACCGCTACAACGACGCCACCGGAAGGAAACTACCCGGAGCTTAAAGGTTCTCTGGACTGGATTGGCCTGAATTACTACGGGCCCTCGCGCGCGCAGGCAGTGCCCGGACTGATGGCAGGCATCGACGCGCTGCCGGTGACTGACGTGGCGTCCTACGACTCGAACCTGCCGCACAACGAGCTGGGTACGGAAATCAACGCGAAGGTCTTCCTTGATGTCGTCTCGCACGCCGCGACGCGCTGGAAACTTCCGCTCTACATCACGGAAAATGGCACAGCGGACGCCAAGGACGTGCAGCGCCCGCGTTATCTCATCGAGCATCTGGCCGTCGTCGCGGCGGCGATCGCGCGCGGCATCGATGTTCGCGGCTACATGCACTGGTCGATTTTGGACAACTTTGAGTGGGCACACGGCAATGGCCCGCGGTTTGGGCTCTTTGCCGTGGACTATTCCAAGGCGGACCTGCCGCGGACAAAGACGCAATCGGCGGACGTCTATTCTGAAATCATTGGTCAACACGCGATTTCTGCGACGCTGTACCAGAAATGGACGGCGCAGAAGTACGTCACCGATAAGACAACGCCATGACGGACATGCTTGACCCAAAGGCCTGCAACGCGCAACTTACTGGTGCGAGCTGCGGGGGCTCGTGCGGGGGACCGAATTTGGGCGCGTTCGTGCACACGACTGCATTTCGCACAGCTGACGTCGCGGCGCTCTCTGCGGCGATTTGCCGGTATGCGGAAGCACACGGCGTCGTCACGACGGAAGTCCCTGTCAGCGACGAATTTGCCAGCAATACGCTGCTTTTTCAGCCCCAAAACGGCTGGACTGTGGTCTTTTGGCCGGACTACTTCTTGGGCCACGACGTCGCCGCGGCGCTCGCCTTGTCACGCGAATTGCACGTGGTGGCGTCGGTCGTCTTTGTCGAAGATGGGCGCTACTGGGCGCACGTGCTGGTAGAAAACGGCGCGGTTGTCGATCGCTTTTGCCCGCATCCCGGTCGCGTCGCGCAGATTGCGCCTGCTGCTGCGTGGCGCGGAGAGGCGGCCCTTCAGGCACAGAAGTTTGGCGTTCCCGTCGCCGATTTGGCTCCGTACCTGCGGGATTTGGACGCCGCTGCTGAAGCCGCGAAACCGCCCAAGCCGGGATTTTTCGCGCGTTTTTTCGCGCCGGAACCGCCGCCGTTTGCCGCGGGTCCGGCGTTTCCCGACGACGAATACGATCTCGACGACTACGACGTTTTTGTCGATTTCTGGCGTCGCGCTGGCATTCACTGGCCTGCGGACATGGAACTCGCGACACCCGCGTACAGTTGGCGCTTTGCCGATGACTACGCCGAGAAGTTGCCCAAGTAGCTTTCCCTCGCTGTTGAAATTTACGACAGTCTGTGGTGGAAAATCCTACATTGTGGCGGGTCGTCGCCCGTCCCTGGAAATTCGCAGCGCGGCACAAGCGCTTTGGCGTCAGCATCTTATCTTTCTGGTGCGGATTCTTCCGCGGGTGGTCCGGTCTTTGCACCATCCATCTGGCGCGCGGCGTCGCTGACGATTCCCCCCCGCGCCCTGACTTGCCGGAGGTGTTTCATGTTCGCGTTTCCTCGCCATTTGATGGTCACCGTCGCGTGCCTCGCGCTCGCGGCGTGCACGTCGACGCCTGCTTCCACGACGGGCGATCCGCCTGTGGACACCGGAATTCCCGTTACCGGCAAGCCGACGGTCAACGCGCAAAAGACGCAATTTCTTACGTCTTTCAAGCCGGTTGTCGCCGCCGGCAAGGACATGACGCTGGAGCAGTTTCTCGCGGCGCACACGCCGGCGGATGCGGTCAAGCCGATTACACCGACGACGGATCCGCTCACGGCCAAGAACATGGACCTCGTGGACCAGAAGCTGACGCTGACCCAGGGCGAAAAAGACAAGATCAAGGCGAACGGCTTTGTTGTCTCGGACCGGTTGCAGCGCGACACGATGGCGCAGGCGCTGCTGGAAGTGTTCCAGAAGGACCTGCCGGTGGTCGTGACGACGGACGCGATTTTGCAGGCGCTGCACGCGTCGTATGACGACATTTTGAAGACGCTGGAGCAGTTTGCGCTGCTCGGCATCATCGACGACGCGTTGGGTAAGGCGCAGGGCGCGCTGACGGCGCTGGACGTGGGTACGGCGCCCGATGCGCTGTTGGCCAAGCAGGACGCGGATCTGTACCTGACGGTGGCGCGTAGCCTGCTGGCCGGGACGACGAAGCCGAGCTTGGGCGGCGCGGCGGTGGACGCGCAAGTGACGGAGATCCTGAACGCGGTCGCCTCCGAACAGCTGGCGGATATCCAGCTCTTTGGCAGTGCGCGCACCCTGGACTTCAGCCAGTTCAAGCCGCGTGGGCACTACGTGGGCGTGCCGGAGCTTGAACACTACTTCCGCGCGCTGATGTGGCTGGGTCGGACGGACCTGCGCTTTGCGGAACAGGACCCGGCGGGCAACTGGAAATTCCGTCCGCGGCAGCTGATGCTGGCGGTGATTCTGGGGCAAACGGTGCAGTCGAGCGGTGCGGCGACCGGTCTGCAGAATGCGGATGACCTGCTGCAGCTGATGGTCGGACCCGTCGACTACATCAACGTCGCGGGCGTGCAGAAGATTGTGTCGGACAATAAATGGGTGAAGGCGTCTGATATCGCGGCGCTTTCTCCCGCGCAGATCGAGACGCTGGTCGGCCAATTGACGGGCGGTCAGTACGGCACGCAGCAGATCGCCAGCCAGGTGCTGGAAGTGGATCCGACGACGAGCGAGCCGTCGCCACAGCCGCCGGCTTTTGCACTTCTGGGCCAGCGTTTTGTGATTGACTCGTACGTGTTCAGCAACGTGACGTTTGACCGCATCATCCACAACGGCGTGAAGGTCGAGCGCGTGCTGCCCAACCCGCTGGACGTGCTGTTTGCGCTCGGCAACGATCAGGTGCTGCCCCTGCTCGCGGGCGATTTTGCCAAACACCCGTATTGGGGCGCGCTGAACACGGTGCGCTGGCTGGTGGATCAGCACGACACGGCGTTTTGGCAGGGCAACTTGTACAACCTGTGGCTGGACGGTCTGCGGCAATTGAACGCGCCGACGACGGGCGCGCAGTTCCCGTTTGCCCTGCGGACCCCCGCGTGGCGCGACAAGACCGCGAACACGCAGCTGGCTTCTTGGGCGCAGCTGCGGCACGACACGCTGTTGTACGCCAAGCAGAGCTACACCGGCGGCGTGGCGTGCGAGCATCCGGGCGCGTACGTCGAGCCCTATCCGCAGTTCTTTGCGCGGATGAAGTTGTTGGGCCAAGTCGCCAACCAGACGCTGGCGAACTCGCCGGTCGCAGAGACGTACGTCAAGCAGCAGCTCAATCAGTTCTTCACGAACTGGCAGGACATCATGGGCAAGCTGCAGACCGCTGCCGAGCACGAGGTCGCTGGGCAAGGTACGACGGCGGAAGACCAGAAGTTCCTGAAGTCGGTGATCTCGGCGGGCAACATCTGTGGGCAGGTCTACAGCGGCTGGTACACGACGCTGTTCTTCAAGGCGGAGAGCTTGGACAAGTGGAAGCCGACGATCGCGGACGTGCACACGAATCCGAATCAAGGTCCGCTGCCGGGACCGGACGTGCTGCACGTCGCAACGGGCAATGTGAGCCTGATGGTGCTGACAGTGGACACCTGCACGGGTGCGGAGACGTTCGTCGGGCCGACGTTCCGTTACCACGAGGTCGATGTGCACGAGATCAAGCGCCTTTCGGACCAGGACTGGGAAGCGCAGTTGAAAGACGGCTCCGCGCCGCCGCCGCCCGCGTGGACGGACTCGTTCCGCGGCAAATAGCGACGATTTGCACGCCTCCGGATGCCGCCTATCTTGTCGTCACGCCGGAGATTCGGCGCTTTGGGTTGCGTCATGTCCTCGGCTGTCGTCCCGCTTTCTTTCTCACCGCCGCAGGCTTGGCAGCGCACACGCCGCGTCTTTGGCATCGTCATCGTGCTGGCGATCCTCGCCCCGATGGGGATCATCTCCCGCGTGTTGGAGCGCCCCGAAGAAGCCGCGAAGATCCACGGGCTGCCGCTGCAAATCACGCTGCTGGTGACGGCGATCGTGCTGCCTCTTTTGGCGATTTGGCTGGTCTGGCTGTGCTTTGCCGGCGCCGAGCGCCTGCGCTTTGAGGTTGTGGACGGCACGCTGAAGGTACACACGTTGATGCGGACGTACACGATGCCGCTGCACGGCGTGGTGGCGAAGCGGACGCAGGCGAAGCTGAGCTTGCGGCTGGCGGGCACCGGGCTGCCCGGTCTGTACACGGGGCTCTACCTGCTGGGCGACCAGCGTGCGCGCGTCTGGGCGACGGTGCGTGAAGGCGGCGTCGTTCTGGAAGGCGACAAGCGGTGGTTCCTGACGCCCGCGGACATCGACGGTTTTCTGGCGGCCGTCAAGGCGGCCGGCGCGCACGTGCAGTAGCGGCTACTTCAGCGGGCGAATCGAACCGCGCAAGTGCACCGTTTTGCCGCTCTTGTTGGCAATGACGAATTCCAGACCGTCCGCGCCACGCGCCACATTCAGCACGACGTTGGACGGCAGAAACACCGGCTTGCGAAACGCGACATCGATGCTGTACGGCGTCTGCGGCAGCGCGTCCTGACACGCCGCGACGGCGCGCGCGAGCGACCACATGCCGTGGATGATGGCGCGCGGGAAGCCAAAAGGCTTGGCCAGGAGCGCGTGCTGGTGGATCGGGTTGAAGTCGCCCGCGACGCGCGCGTAGCGACGCCCCAAGTCTTCCGGCACGCGCAGGTCAAGCGTGTGCAGCGGCGTTGTCGGACCGGTCGACTCGGCACTTGCGATTTTGGACGGCGGCGTCCCGCGTTTGACCTTGCGCGCCCGCGACAGCATCGTGATGACCGCGCGCCAGACGACCTTGTCGTTGACCGTAGCGACAGTAACGAGGTCGATCTCGTCGCCCTTGTCGGTCACGCGCACCGGCTCCAAGTGACACGCGTAGTGCAACGGCGCGTCCACGGCGATCGGCGCGTACTGTTCGATGTGGTTGCGCAGGTGCACGACGCCCATCGCGGGCAGCGGGAAGGTCGGATCGGTCAACATCTGCATGTGCAGCGCGCCGCATGCGACTTGGGGCCAGGTGGGCGGCAGCGTCGGCGTGTCGGCGAACCCGGTCAGCTCGCGGTACGCGGCCAAACGCGGACGGTCCAGCGGTTGCGGCAGCAGCGCCATTTCCAGCCGAGGCAGGGTCATCTCGCCCTTGGGCGACTTCCTCGATGCCAAGATGGCGCGCAACCACGAAGGCGCGAAGTGCGGCGGTTTGGCGAACGTGCGTGGCGCGGTCATGGCGAATCCTTTGTGCGCCAGAATCCAGCGCGCGCGGAATTCACTGCCAAAGCGCGGATGGTGTCAAGGCAGGAGGAAACGCAGCACTTCGTTGGGACGCACGTACTCGCCCAAGAGACGGACGGCGCGGCGAAAATCGAGCGCGACTTGCACAGCGATGACTGCGACAAGGCCCCACGCTAGCGCTGGCTGCTGTGCGGCCGGCAGAACGCCCAGCGCGCCAGCAGCTGCAAAACCCACGGCGATGTACAACACAACGGGCGGCGGACCGATCGTGTGATCCTTCACGACGCGGCCCATCAGACGGCGACCGCCGGTCAGCGGCCCCGTCAGCGCGACGAGCGTGAAGATGGCGAGCATCGGCGCCGCACCGCGCAGACCCCACGCGACGAAGCAGCCCAGAAAGGCGAGAATCTCGAACGCTTCGCCCAGCTGCTTGCGCGTGCGGCCCATCGGACCGACGACGGTGGCACCGCCTGCGAAGACTGCGAGCAAGACGAAGAGGTCGATGCCGTCGTAGCCGCGCCAGGTGAACGTGTACATGGCATCGGGCCCCAGAATCGCGAACGTGAGCAGCAGGAGGAGCGCGCACGTCAGCCCTTCCAGCGTGCCAAAACGCCCCATGTACATCCGCCCGGTGACGCGTTGCTCCCAGAACGTGAGCGCCATGCTGGCGACGAGCGTGGCGACGATGCCCAACGTCCGCGCGTCGTGCACGCCGAGCGCGTAGGCGCTGCCCACAAAGACGAAGAGACCGTTGACGCTGTCCAGCCAGTGGTCCAGGAACTCGCCGAGCGGCGACGTCGTGCCGGTTGCGCGCGCGTGCGGGCCGTCGAGGTTGTCGCATAGCATGTAGCCCGCAAAGCAGAGCATCACGGCAAAAAGGCTGAGGTGCGACGGCGTCGTGGCGAGCGCAATCGTGAAGCCAGTCGCGCCGCAGGTCAGCGACGAGAGCGTCAGCGAATTGGCGGACACCGACCGCGGAATCCGCTTGACCAACGGCTGCACGATGTACTTGGTTACGTACGGCAGCAGAAACGAACGGTCATGCAGAACGTATTTGACGGTCATCGGTGGCTCCACTCAGAACTTGGCGTCCAGTGCTTCCACCTCGGCCAGCATCGCCTTGGCGTTCTCGACGTCGCTGTCAAAATCAATTTCCGTCCACGGCAAGTCGCCCACGAGGGTGTACCCGCCCGGATTCGTCGCCAACGCGCGGATCATCACCACTTCGTACTCGGACTTGATGAGCCCTTCCGCGATGCAATCCACCATGTGTTTCTTCAGCACCGGAGCGTCTTCCGCGGCGAACTTCGTGAAGCCGACGGTCTCGCCCTTCAGATCCCAACCCGGTCCGACGAAGCGGTCAATCGCGCGCACCTTGCCGTCCTTGATGCCGACGGTCATTTCCTCACCGGTTTCCAGACTCGTTTCATCGACCACAAACGACGTTCCCGGCGACTGCACCAAGCGGCGCATCAGTTCCTTGGGGTAGAGCACGTCGGCGTCCATGAGGATCGCGCCGTCCGCGTGGTCGTCGATGTGGTCAATCGCTGTGTTGAACGACAAGATGGCGCCGTCGGTGTAGCGCGTGTTCTCCAGGAACTGCACGCGTGCCGCGTCGGGGCGTTGCGCCACGGCCGCGCGGATCTGCGCGCCGCAGTGACCCAGCACGATGATGACGTCGTGCACGCCGCACGCCGCGAGCGCGTCCAAGTGGCGATCCAGGAGCGTCTTGCCGTTCAGCGGCAGCAGGCACTTCGGGCGGTCTTCCGTGTAGGGGCGAAGGCGGCGACCGACACCGGCGGCGAGGAGAATGGCTTTCATGTCGCAGGCTCACGTGTGGCGGTGACTTGCCACGATGGCGGGGATGATGCGACGGCTTGGGCGTGGTTGCAACTTGGCGGAGACACGATGGTGACGTTGCGGTGACGAAGTGGGGCGGAGGTGTTCTGCGTCGCCCGACTACAACCCAGCCAATGAATTGGCGGGCTAACATTGCCGTGCCTGCCTACGCAGGCACGTGAACCAGGGGCGCACCGGCAGCCCGCGTAGGCGGGCTGCGCAATGATAGCCCGCCGTTTCAACGGCTGGGTCGTTCTCGACAACCGCACCGGGTTGACCTCGACGACATCCCTGTCTCGCCATCGCGAACCGCACACGGTTGACCTTTCCCCCCATTGCCCCGACCATGCCAATCGGCGCAGGAGGCGCGATTCGATGGCACGGCAAACGGTGGAAGAACGACGCGCGCAGCTCCTGCAACTCGGCCGCGAGCTGTTTTCCACGCACGCCTACGACGCCATTTCCACCGACGACATCGCGCGCGCGGCGGGCATCTCCAAGGGCCTGCTCTACCACTACTTTCCCGGCAAGCGCGAGTACTACGTGGCGACCGTCGCGTCGCTTGCCGACGAGCTTTTGGCGCACCTGACGTTCGCGCGCGACGAGGAAGTCCACGTTGTGTTGGATCGCACGCTGGGGCAATTTCTGGATTTTATCGACGCCAATTCCGCCATGTACCAAGCGCTCCTGCGCGGCGGGATCGGCATGGATTCCGAGGTCAACGCGCTTGTCGAGCGCGTGCGCCGCACGGTGCTGGAGCGCATCCGCGATTTGGTGGGGCTGAACGACGACCCGCTGACGCGGCTGCGGCTGTATGGCTGGCTCGGCTTTGCCGAGGCGACGAGTATCGAGTGGCTTGCGCGGCGGGAGGTGGAGCGCGGGCGGTTGATGGAGTTGTGGATGGAGCAGTTGGTGGTTTTGGCGGGGTAGTGGGCGGCGGAATGTTGGCGTCCCGCACCTTTGCGGTCGTGGGCAGGAACATCTCGGATTCGAACGGAAATCGAACCAATTTTTGCAGAATCTGCCGTAGCGCGTGTACTTGTCGCCTGCCGCGTCCGCTGGCCGCCCTGCGTGTGAATTCCAAGGCGCTGCCCGCGGCAAAACGCCGCAACGCACGAATACCTCCTGCGCGACACTTTCGTCGCGGCAGGAACGACCGCCATGCCGGAGATCAGCCGCTTCTTTGGAATCATCATCACCATCAACTTCTTCGACCACGCTCCGCCGCACTTTCACGCGCGCTATGGCGACCAAACGGTGTCCATCGCGATCCTCGATTTGGCTATTCTGCAAGGCAACATGCGGCCGCGCGCGCTTGCGCTCGTGATGGAATGGGCGGCCTTGCACCAAGCCGAGATACTCGTAGACTGGGAGCGTGCGGCAAAGGGCGAACCGGTGATGCCCATCCCACCCCTCGCCTGAGGTCCCCATGCTCATCCACCACGACGGCCTGACCTTTGAACTCCAACACCACGACGTCGTCGCCGTGCGCGCAATCGGACCGACGCGGTTGCACGTGGCGTTTGACGACGGGCTCGCCGGTGAACTGGACCTCGACGCGTTCACGCCCTGGACCGGCGTGTTCCAAGCGCTGCGCGACGACCCGGCGCTGTTCGCCCAGGTCACCGTGCATCCGGAGCTGAAAGTGGTCTGCTGGCCGAACAACGCGGACATGGACAGCGCCGTGTTGCACGCGCGGTTGGCGGCCGCTTTGCAGGCGCGGTAGCTTGTGCAACGACACCTCTAGCCGCCAAAGCGCATTCCGCCGCTTTACCACCGATCCCCCCAAGCTCAAAAGATCCCAACGAAAAAGCGCCCAACAATCCAGATTTTGCCCGCCTTTCCTTGACCATCACCGCCCCCGCCGTGCACAATCGCCCAACCAACCGGAATAGCACGCGCTATCCTGTGGCGGTTCACTTTCATCGTTTGTGGCTGCATTTGTTTCGCAACGTCGGGAACACCCTGACGTTCCAGGTCAATTTCACTGTCGGCCTGTGCGACCTTCGCTTTTCTGGAGTTCCCGTGCGTCGTTCTTCCCTGACCGTTCTTTTCGCGCTGTCCCTGACTGGTGCGTTCACCGCCGCGTGCGACAACACAACCGGCGGTAACGGCGGCAGCACGACGCTGCCCGATGTCATCGATTTGGACGGCGTTGATTTGCAGGATATTGACGTCAAGGCGCTGGATATCGACGTCGCTGGCTTGGACATCGACATTGCCGGGTTGGACATTGACGTGTCCAAGCCCGACGTTCAGTCCGACGTTCAGACCGACGCCACGGCGGACGCGCAGACGGATGCGGCCGTCGATTCCGACGCACCCGCGCCAGACGCAGCCGATGTCGCTGCGCCGGACGTGCAGCCCTCTGACGCGCAGTCCTCTGACACGCAGGTTGACGACGCGGCAGCACCGGACGCAACTTCGCCCGACGTTGCGGACCCGGATGCTGGTGTGGATGCTGAGGCGGACGTCGCGATTGTCGATGCGCAGGACGATGGACAGACGATGACCGATGCCGGCGAAGCACCGGATGGCGTGCAGGATGTCGACTTGGACGTGCTGATCGATGACGCCGCGACGGACGACGTGGCTGCAGATGCAGCGGATGCCGATGATGTGGCTGCGGACGATGTTGCGATTGAAGACGTGGCGCTCGACGTCGATGCCGGACCGCCGACGTGTCTCGCCAGCAGCGACCCGAACGTCTGCGACGACGGCAATACCTGCACGCTCGACTACTGCGACATGGACCTGGGCTGCGTGAACTCGCCCGATTCGTCGCTCAAGTGCGATGACGGCAACGCCTGCACCTACGGCGAGTACTGCGACGGCCTGAACTGCGCCGTGCCGGGCAACCAGCCGATCTGCGACGACGGCGTCTTTTGCACCAACGACAGCTGCGACCCCGTGACCGGCAAGTGCGTCTACACGCCCAGCACTGGGCCGTGCGATGACAGCGACGTGTGCACCAAGAACGACACCTGCGGCGGCGGCGTATGCGTCGGCGTCCCCGAAACGTGCGGTCAGGCACCCATCGCGCTGGGTACCAACCCGTCCTGCGGCGCGATTGCGCACTGCGACTTGAACGGCGGCTGCGTGAAAAACGGGCCGATCTGGGAACAGCCGATGTCGCCCAGTTCGGGTTGGAAGGTGGAAGGCGAGTGGCAGCTGGGCGGTGCGACGCCGTCGTCCGGCCAGACGTTGGGCTGGCCCGATCCGGACACCGACTACGATGGCGACGGCTGGCTGGCTGGCACGGGGATCGGCAAGAACATCTCGACGGACGTCCACGACTGGTACTACATCACGAGCCCGACGATTGACCTCTCCGCCTACCAGAACTCGAGCTACCTCACGGGCGCGGACATTGACCACCAGCTGGTCCTCAACTTCGTCCTGTGGGCCAACATCGAGAAGCTCAACGTGAAGCTCGAGATGAGCGGCGATGGCATCGTCTGGTCCACGACCTGGTCCGCCGTGAACAACCTGACGTGGAACACGTGGTTCCACGCGTACGAGCTGCCCGGCGCGCAGATGGTGCCCAAGGAGATTTTGTCGAACAAGTTCCGCTTCCGCATCGGCTATCGCGTGACCGACTTGACCGACCCGGCGACCGTGCTGTCGGGCATCAGCTTTGACGCGCCGTCGATTTGGTTGGGCAAGTGCGCGCCGTAGCGTGCGCGGAGCGATCGGTGCCATGAACCAGGCCGACCCCAGACCGGGCGTTTCGATGCACAGCCGACTTTGCTACGGCGCCAGAATCCGCTGCCAATAGCCCACGTCCCGCCAGGCGTCGAACTTGAACCCCACCTCCGGAAACCGCGCTACGGGCACAAAACCGAGTCGCTCGTGCAGCGCCACGCTGGGTAAATTGGGCAGGGTGATGCCGCCAATGACCGCGTGCACGCCGCGCGCCTGCAGCAGGGGAAGCAGCGCCTGATACAGCGCGGTTCCCAGCCCGTGCCCCACGTGCGCGCTGTCCAGATACACGGAACTCTCGACCGAGAAGCGATACGCCGACCGTACCCGCCAAGGTGCCGCGTAGGCGTAGCCCACGATGACGCCATCCACCTCCGCGGTCAGCCACGGCAGCGACTTTGCCCACACGTCCGTCATGCGCACGCGCAGGTCGTCCGCGGTCACGGCCACTTCTTCAAACGTGATGACTGTGTTCAGGACGTAGTGGTTGTAGATGCGCGCAAAGTCGATCGCATCGTCGAGCGTGGCTGGTCGGATCATCGCTGGTTCCTGATTGCACGCGTTCGGCTTGGCCCTCGTGCGTTTCCGCAGGCGAGACGATGACCGCACTTCAGCCGTTGAGCAAGAGCCATCCGCTGCGCTGGGATTACGGATACGTTTTGGCGCAGCGGAAGCCCAGTGCGTCGATCTTGTCCGGTTGTCCGAAATGCCGCACCCAGGGTCGATCTTCGGCCTGCCCGCGGATAGATTGTCCGCTACCCGACGCAGGGCCTTTGGGGTCCTTGGTCGGCGAATTTGAGTAGTAGTTGGGATCGTAAACGTCCATCATCCATTCACCGACGTTGCCGACCATGTCAAACAGGCCGTAGAAGGCGCTCGTGCCGCCGGGATACGAGCCCACAGGTGCCGTCTCCGGCAACCCCGACGAGCTGCACATCGTGGAGATGTAGGTGACTCCGCACCACCCATAGCCATTGCCCCACGGCCACTGTGGCGGGTGGGTGCAGTCCGCCAGCGTCGCGCAGTCGCCTCGTGCTGCGCGCTCCCACTGGGCCTCCGTGGGCAGACGCCCGCCCGGAATCATCTGTGCACAGTAGGTGGAGGCTTGAGCCCAGGAGACGCAGTTGATCGGGTGCTGTTCGTGCCCAGTCACGCCCCAATTGCAGCTGACGTCGACTCCGCCGGTAGTGGAGCCACCGGTGATGTCTGGAATCGAGCACTTGCCAGCATCGACACACGCTTGGTATTGCGCCACGGTCACTTCCATCCGCCCGATGTAGTAAGGCGAGAGTGACACGAGGTGCTTGGGCTGCGAGGAGGATTCGCAGTTGTACTCCCCAGCATCACACCCCATCCAGAACGATCCCGCTGGCACAAACGCCATCGACTTCGGGTCCCACGTCTGACAGGTGAAGTCGGAACCACACGCCGTTCCTGCCGTGCACGCGCCACACGTGCCACCGCAGCCGTTGTCGCCGCACACCTTGTTGGTGCAGTCGGGCTGGCAGCACGCGCCTTGGTAGCACACGTTCTGCAAGCCCGGACCGCAGGGTGCGCTGCTGAACTGGTGCTGGCAGCCGACCAGCGGGTCGCATCCGTCCAACGTGCACGCGTTCTGGTCGTCGCAGTTGATCGACAGCGCTGCACAGGTGCCGTTCAAGCACTGTTCCGTCGTGCACGCGCTGCCGTCGTCGCATGCCGCGAGGTTGCTCGTATGGGCACAAGTGCCGCTGGTCGGTGTGCAGAAGTCGTCTGTGCACACGTTGCTGTCGGCGCAGCTCAAAGGTGGCAGCGTGTAGCACGCGCCGGTAGCCTGGCAGGTCGTAGCGTTCCATGCGTCGCGAATCGACAAACGGACAATCGCCACGCCCGTGCCTTTCTCAGTGCCGGAAGACAAAATCGCGACGCGGCCGTCGCCCTTGGCTTTGATCGCGGACACCACTTCATTCGTCATCCCGGAGCTGGAGCCGATTTGCCGCCACAAGTTCACGCCCCCAGTCGACACGCGGTGCAACACGGAAGTGCCGCCGTTTGCCACCAGATCGCCGCCACTCAGCGCCAAACGACTCACTGCGCCGTCTGGGTCGCTCCACGTCGCCAGCGACTTGGCGTTGCCGCTGACGTGGTGCACCTTCCCCGCGTCATCGGTCGCCCACACGGAAGCATCCGCTGCCATGGCCGCGTCGTTCAGCGAGCGCGAACCGTCCTTGAGGATCACCTCGGCGATCTTGGTGTCGTTGGCGTCGATGACCGTGGCAATCGCTTCGTTGTCACCGTACTGAACGATCGGTCCACTTCCCACCAACCAGAAACTTCCGTCGCCGCGGGCGATGGCGCGCTTGTACGTGCTGCCGTCGGCCGTCGTGTACGAGAATCCATCGGTCACTACGGCGCCGTTGGCGGAGAGACGGACAAAGCCGCGCATGGTGGACCACCCAAAGTTGTTTGAGTAATACACGCTGGCACCCGCCCCAATGATCGTACCGTCGACGTCAACGGCGATGTCGTTGATGTCCTGACCGTTGTTGGTGCCGTGCATTCTGGACCACGTCCACAGCACGTTGCCTTGCGCGGACAAACGCACAATCCAACTGGTGCACGGATTTGGCAAGTACGTGGTTCCGGGGGTGAACGAGCAGCTGCCCCGGCCAGAGACAACCCAACCGTCGCTGGTTGCATCGGCGGCATAGAAGACGCCACTTGTGCTGTCTGGCGCGTCGTAGTGCTTGGACCACAGCAGATTTCCCGCCGGATCGTAAGCGGTGGCAAACGCACCACCCGCGCTGGCTTGGGTGCCGACGACCAGAACGCTGCCATCGCTGCCCCACGCCAGCGCGCTGGGGGTGGTCACGCCCGCGCTCGCCTTGATGCTTGCGGTCCACAATTGGGCGTGGCCACCGGCGCACGTGTTACCTGTGCAGACCTCACCGGCGGTGCACGGCTGTCCATCGTCGCAAGGGCCGCTGACCGCCTGGTGTGTGCACTCGCCCACCAAGCTGCACACATCGGTGGTACAAGAGTTGCCGTCGTTGCACAGCGCGTCGGTCGGCACGTGGCCGCAGCCCACCGATTGAATGCACGCGTCCATCGTACACGCCATGCCGTCATCGCAATTGCTTACTTCACCCGCACAAACGCCGTTGCTGCAGTGGTCGCTGACCGTGCAGTCGCTGCCGTCATCGCACGCCGCCGTGTTGGGCAGGTGCACGCAGCCGCCCGCGGTGTCGCACCAGTCGTCGGTGCACGTGTCCTTGTCGTTGCAGTCCAACGTGCCGCCCTTGCACGAGCCACCCAAGCAACTGTCGCCGATGGTGCACGCGTCGCCGTCCGTGCAGGTCGCGGCTGCCGGCGCGTGTACGCAGCCGGTATCGGGGTTCTTGGCCTTGTCACAGGCATCCGACGTACAGGGACTGCCGTCGTCGCACGAGATCGGAGCGCCGGTGCAGTACCCGCCGCCGCAGACGTCGCCGCTGGTGCAAACGTTGCCGTCGTCGCACGCGGAAGCCACCGCGCTGTGGGCGCAACCGCTCGCGGGAATACAGGTGTCGGACGTGCACACGTTGCTGTCGTCGCAAGACAGCGTCTTGCCGACGCACGCGCTGTTCTGGCACGCGTCGTTTGCCGTGCACGCGTTGCCGTCGTCGCAGTAGCCGTCGGCGGGCGGATGGCCGCAGCCCGTTGCGCCGGAGCACACGTCCGCGGTGCAAGGATTCCCGTCGTCGCAGCTGAACGTGATGCCCTGGCACACGCCGTCTGCACAGGCGTCCTGTTTGGAGCACGCGTTGCCGTCGTCGCACGTCGCCGCGACGGCCGTGTGGCCACATCCGGTTGTCTGATCGCAGTGGTCGGACGTGCAGCCGTTGTCGTCGTTGCAACTGATGAGTACGCCAGTGCAGACGGTGCCCTGGCAGACGTCGCTGGCCGTACACGCGTTGCCGTCGTCGCAGTAGCCGGCCAGCGGCGTGTGGCTGCAGCCTGTGACGGGCGAACACGCGTCAGCGGTGCACACGTTGTTGTCGCTGCAAGCCAGCGGTGTGCCGACGCACGCCCCCTTGGCGCATTGGTCAGCGAGCGTGCACCCGTTGCCGTCGTCGCAGTCGTCGCCGTTGGCGGTGTGCGTGCAGCCCTTTTGCGCGGCGCAGCCGTCGTCGGTGCACGGATTGCCGTCGTCGCAGTCCAGGGCGTCGCCAGACACGCACTTGCCCTCGAAGCACGCGTCGTTGAGCGTGCACTTGCTGCCGTCGCTGCACGGTTCGTCCGTTGCCGGCAAGTGCTGGCATCCGACCATCGGCGCGCACAGGTCGTACGTACAGCCGTCGCCGTCGTTGCAGTTCAGCGGAAACGCGCCGGGCTGGCAGTCCGTGCCTTTGCACACATCGCCGACGCTGCACGGGTCGCCGTCGTCGCAAAGCGCGGGGGCAGGGGCGTGGATGCAGACCATCGCGGGCGTGCACTTGTCGATCGTACAGCTGTTGCCGTCGTTGCACGCGGAGACATCGCTGGGGAGGCACTCCGCACCTTGGCAGTCCTTCGCGCAGGTCAACGGCGTCTCATTGGCGCTGTTGCAAAAACTGCACGTTCCGTCGCCGCAGCTTCCGCAATCTACGGGGCAGTTCAGGGGATTCTCGCCCTTGTCGCAGAGGCAATTCCCGCACGCGCTGCCGCAGTCTTCGGGGCATGCGTTCGGTCCGCCATCGGTTGGTTCGCAGAGCCCGTTGCCACACGCGTTGTGCAGGCAGTCGCCCGGACAGATCGTCGGCGACTCGCCACCTTCGCACGTGCCGTTGCCGCAGGTGGTGCCACAGTCTTTGGCGCACGTGGCTGGGCTTTCACCGCAGCCATAGCCCTTGCACTTGCCGTCGCCACACGCGCCGCAGCAGTCTACCGCGCAGGAAATCGGTCCTTCGCCGGGCGCGCACTTGCCGTCACCGCAGCCAATGCAGTCGGCGGGGCAGCTGGATGGGGATTCGGCGCAGCCTTCGACGCCGCCGCAGACCCCGTCTCCACATTCACACGTAGGTGCTGCGACGTCGGGCGAAGCGTCCGCCGAGGACGTCGCGTCGGTGCTGCCCACGTCGCCGGTCGACGTCTCCGCGGCATCCGCTGCGTCGGTCGGTGCGACCGCATCGGAGGCGTCGGCTGGTGCCACGGCGTCTGTCACAGCGATGTCATCACCCCCGCCGCTGTCCAATCCGTCGTTCGAGGCAGTGTCCCCGCCATCGAATACGGCAGCGTCAAGCGAATCGGCGGCGACGTCTTCAGTGTCCAAAATGGCAACTTCGGCGAGAGCGTCCGCGTCGCCCGTCGCCTCGCCGTCACTTTTCGCCGCGCCCGCACAGCCGAGGAGGAGCAAGGCGCCCGCGCAAAACAGGCGCAACTTCTCGGAAGAATGCTGCAAATTCAAGATGCCCTCCGATTGGGATTCTGCGCGGATGATACGCCGTGGCGGAACGCGCGGCAATTCGGCGTCAACGCCCGCGATTTTTCACCGCAGCCGCCAGTCCTTGACTACGCCGTTTAGCCATGTACGATCGCTCCGCCTGCAACGGAGGATCGCGTGGAAAAGTCGCTCAGCGATTCAGATTTCTCGGCTCGACTGGGGGTGCCGCGGTCACGGACTCGTTTGGTCCGCTTAAGCGTCCACGTACTCCTTTGTGTGATGATCGCCCTTTGGGCATCTCTGGCATTGGCGTTCGACAAAGAGAAGGCTGCAGCCAAGATGGCTCAGCAAGCATCGGCTGCCTATGAATCCGGCGACTACGAGCGCGCGGCGGAGCTGTACGGCAGCGCTTTTCATACCGACCCCAATCCGGACTACCTGTACGCGCAAGCGCGCGCAGAGCAGGTTGGCGGAAAGCCCGATCTCGCGGCGACCCACTTGCAGGCGGTCATTGCGAACCCCCAAGCGACGCCGGAGCGCGTGACCAAGGCCAAGGAGCTGCTCGAAGGGCTGCAACAAGCGCGGTTGAACAAGGAGATCGCGGACGGCGAGTCTGCTGCCAGAAATGGGGACTACAAGCTCGCGGCGCAGATTTGGCAAGACGTGGCCCGGAGGTCGCCCAAGCGCGTGGACCTTGTGTACCGGAGCGGTGTCGCGCTGCAACAGGCAGGAGACCTGCGCGGCGCGGTGGCGATTTTCGACTCGTACCTGCAGACCGCGCCGACCGACGCCCTCGACGTGACACCGGCGCGCGCGCGGCGCGAAGCACTCGCTGAAAAGCTTCGTCCCGCTGCATCGGGTGGTG
>CAITYF010000160.1 GCA_903896545.1 uncultured Myxococcales bacterium
GAGGCCGAGGAGCGGGCGGCAAGCAAGGCGGCGGTCCGGGCTGCACGGCGTCGCTGACTGCCGCGGAGGGGTACGCGGAAAAAGCCGGAGAGTGGCGGAAAGTCGAAGCCGTCAACACACCGAGATGATCGTCACCGCAGGCCGCCCGTGGACGCAGATGTTGACCGCATCGCTGGTGGGTCGGCACCAGACGTGGGTCTCGCAGTCCGTGACGGTTGTGCAGGGGTTGGCAGCGCCAGTGCTCGATATGTTCCGTCGCAGCCACAAGATGAAGCTGATCGAGGCACTCGATCTTGCCGAAATCAAGACCGCTGACAACCAACCGGACGTTGCGCAGCAGATTGCAACGGCAGAACAGGTCCGGAACCGGAGCGACTTCCACCCCGATACTGGTGGCCGCCGGCCCAAGAGATCTAACCCGGTTCTGCCTCGTCCGCCCGCAGCGGCCGACCGGTAACAAACAGCCCGGCCGCCCAAGCAACGCCCGCCATGGACGCCGCCTGGTTGACCTGCTGCTTGTCGCTCACGCCGCCTGCAACTGCTGCTGCGCCATCACGGGCACCCGCACCATCGCCGGCACATCGCACGCGGGGCAGTAGTTGACCGCGATGCAATCGTCATCGAACCAGATGAACGCAAACCCTTCGGGGCGGAGCCGATGCTGGCCCAGATCCTTCAGCAAGTAGCGCACGTTCCAAGGATGGTGGCAGGACGCGCAGGGCACAGTCTCGTCCTGGTCGAGAACTCCGATGAAGCGCATGGCATGTTCCTTCGCCGGCACTTGAGCGCGCCGGTGGCAAAGCAGTGGTTGACCGTGGCGGCTCGTCCGCACGGCTGGCTGGAGGGCGATTTGGGGTCGGCTCCAGAGTGCTTATGCCAATAACGTCAGGCAGTTTTGCTTCCGGCCCGTTGGGCAGCTCCCATGCCTGTCGATTTGACTTGCAGCGCTGACTCCAGATGGCTATCTTGATAGCCAGATAGCCGCACAACACCGGACGGCCCCGACGGAGACGCATGACCCACACCGCATCCATCGCCGAGGCGCGCAACCAGTTGCCTGCCCTTGTGCACAGCGCAGAAGCTGGCCAGCCGACCGCGTTGACCCGCCGGGGCAAGACCGTCGCGGTCCTGTTGTCCATCGCCGAGTTCGAGCGGCTCAAGCGCGGCGGCGCTGGCGACTTCTTCAGTGCCGTTCAGGCCTTCCGGGCCGAGGAGCAACTGGTGGACCTCGACCTTGCCGATGCATTGGCAACGACACGCGACGCTAGTCCCGGACGGGAGGTGTCGTGGTGAAACTGCGCTACCTGCTCGACACCAACGCGCTGGCCGAACCGGTCAAGGCGCAGTTGAACGCCAGGTTCATGGCGCGGCTGGCTGAGAACCGGGACAGCTGCGCGATCGCGTCGGTGACCTGGCATGAGGCGCTCTACGGTATGGCCAGGCTTGCCCCGGGCGCTCGCCAGAAGGCACTGAGCCACTACCTGCACGACGTTGTGGCCGCGACACTGCCTATCCTGCCCTATGACGACGCAGCTGCTGTGTGGCACGCGAACGTGCGGGCAGAGCGGGAGCGAGTTGGACGGCCACTCGCCTTTGCCGATGGGCAAATCGCCGCTATTGCTCAGGTGCACGGGCTGGTGGTGGTGACCGCCAACGTGTCGGACTTCTCCGGGTTGGATGGAATCGTTGTGGAAAACTGGGCGGAGTCGTGATGCTTGGGCCGGTCGTGCCCGTCTTGCCCGCGGTCGTTGCCCGTCGCATGTGCCCGGTCAACCGCAACATCGCCATTGAACATGTCAGAAAAACGTACTGTTTTTTCTGACATGCGGACCGCGGCACGCGACTCACAATCCGTTGATGATACGCCGAGAAGTCGCGTCTATGCTGCACGTCTGGGTCGCGTCTTCACACCGGCACCTTTCCTCGACCTTGGCGGTGGGGATCGCGCCGCCATGATTGACGCGCAAGGCGCCGTCTGATACTCACTAAACTGAGAGTTGGACGCGGCTATCTCTCACTTGGCCACGAATCAGCCGCCACTGGAAGCCGCATGTCGCAGCGCTACCTGCAAGCAGATCTCGCCGCCGATGCGTTGGGGCATCACAAGATGGCGTTCCTGTCCGGCCCGCGTCAGGTCGGAAAGACCACGCTGGGCAAGGCGCTGTTAGACAGCCCGCAGAACTACTTCAGCTGGGATAATCCGACGTTCCGCCGCCTGTGGATCACCGATCCTGTCGGCGCTCTCGTCGATCGCGGCCCAGGTCCCGTGCTGCTGGACGAGATCCACAAAGACGCGCAGTGGAAGGACCGGCTCAAGGGCCTGTACGACATGCGCGGCGACGACGTGCCGATCCTCGTGACCGGCAGTGCACGTCTCGACATCTTCCGCCGCGGTGGCGACAGCCTGATGGGCCGCTACCTACCGTACCGCCTGCACCCGTTCAGCGTCGGCGAGCGGCCGCAGTCGGTGCTGCCTGACGCGCTGGAGTTCGGCGCCATGCCTGCGCATCCGTGGGCAGACCTGCTGCGTCTTGGCGGCTTTCCCGAGCCGTTACTGGACGGCAGCGAGGCGCGGGCCAAGCGCTGGTCACGGCTGCGGGCAGAGCGGCTGCTGACCGAAGATGTCCGCGACCTGCGCAACGTCCGCGATCTCCAGGTGCTGCGCCTGCTGACCGACCTGCTGCCGGAGCGCGTCGGTTCGTTGCTTTCCATCAACGCGCTGCGGGAAGTGCTGGGCATCTCGTTCGCCACGGTCCGCGATTGGCTGGCCGTGCTGGAGGAGCTGTACCACTGCTTCACGATTCAGCCGTGGGACAAACGAATCGCGCGGTCGATCGTGTCGGCGCCCAAGCTCTACCTGTTCGACCCGCTGCCGATCGCGGACTTGCCGGCGCGCCGCGAGAACCTGATGGCGCTGCATCTGCTGAAGGCGTGCCACTATTGGACGGACTTGGCGCACGGCGAGTTCGAGCTGTGGTTCGTGCGCACCAAGGACGGCACGGAGGTCGATTTCCTCGTCACGCGCGATGACAAGCCGTGGATGCTGGTCGAGTGCAAGAGCGGCGACACGTCGCCTGCGCCAGCGCTTCGGCGCTTTGCGAAGGAACTGGGTACGGTGCACAGCATCCAGGTCGTCGACGTGGACGGCTACGAGCGCGTGTATGCGGAAGACGGCGTGCGGGTGCTGAGCTACGAGCGGTTTCTGGCGGGGTTGGTGTAGCGGCAAGTGCGCTGTGCAAAACGGCAGAGGCATCCGCTGTTGCGCGATTTGGCCGAGAGGAAGGAACCCTGATGCGCCTTGCCATGGTCGATTTGGTGCTGGCGAAGCGACCAGGCAATCAGGCTTGGCGCATGAATGACGATGAAACATGGTGCGTAATTTCAAGCTATTGCGACATGCGTTCAACTGACTGAATGAATGCTGCATGAATAGGCTGGCCCACGGGTTGATCTGGTGGAACGCGTCCGACTTACCGCCTCAGCCTTCACGGAACTTCAACAAGGCTTGAGTTTCGTGCATCGTCTCGCCGCGACGGCACTGACAGCTTATGGATATCGCTCAACTTGCATGATCTGAGAGTCTGATTGACAATCCATGCAAAGCGCCATCAGGCGCGACGGATTGCCGATGCAACCACGTAACCTGCAAGCCCTTCTCCAGAAAGTCGCCGGATTCTACCCAGTCGTCGCCGTCACGGGTCCACGTCAGTCCGGCAAGACCACGCTGTGTCGCGCGACCTTCCCGGACAAGCCTTATGTCTCGTTTGAAGCCCTGGATGACCGCTCGTTCGCCACGCACGATCCCCGCGGATTTCTTGCGCAATATGCCGATGGCGCAGTGCTGGACGAAGTTCAGAATGTACCGGACCTGCTGAGCTACCTCCAGGGCGACGTGGATGCCCGGCCCGAACCGGGGCGCTTTATCCTTACGGGTTCTCAGCAGTTGCACCTGTTGGCGCAGGTTTCCCAGTCGTTGGCAGGTCGCGTCGGGATGCTCCAGCTTCTGCAGCTGGGTTTTGACGAGCTCCAGCGTTTTCCCCATCCGCCCAAGGACTTGTGGACGGCGGTCTGGCAGGGCGGCTACCCGCGGATCCACGATCGCGAC